>CAKSPU010000018.1 GCA_934486875.1 uncultured Oscillospiraceae bacterium | reverse complement strand
CGGCTGAAATAAGCCCATTCGTCGTCAAGCTTCCTTGCCGGGCGCAAAGCCCGCCTGCGGTCGCTTTCCTAGACTGGGCTTATTTCATCTGTCGGCTTTATCTATAGAACAATCGGTTATTAGTATAAAAAAGCTTGACAGAGAAAGCCTTTGTCTCACATTTTCCGAAACAGAAAAAATCGCAGGACTGCCCATAGACCATTCTTTCCTCAGCTGTAAAAAAGAGCTGACCGAATACGGTCACAAGGTGGGAAAGATATCTCTTAAAGAGCAGACCGTACTTTTTGAAAAGATAAAAAAATGAAAAACATCTCACCGCTCTATGCCGACTGGAACCCGTGGCACGGCTGCACGAAAATAAGCCCGGGCTGCAAATACTGCTACGTCTACCGACAGGACGAAATGTACGGAAGCACGCAGTCAAGCAGCCTCTGCAAGAAAACAGGCAATTTTGACCTGCCCGTTAAACGAAAGCGTGACGGCAGCTATAAAATACCCTCGGGCAGGATGCTATTTACCTGCTTCACCTCTGATTTTCTCCTGTCCGATGCCGACGGCTGGCGTGATGACTGCTGGAAAATGATGAAAGAGCGAATCGACTGCCGCTTTTATTTCTTTACCAAGCGCATCGACCGCCTTGAAAGCTGCCTGCCCGATGACTGGGGCGACGGCTATGACAACGTGATGATAGGCTGCACCGTTGAAAATCAGGACAGAGCCGACTTCCGCCTGCCGATATTCCTCTCCCTGCCCATAAAGCACCGCTCCGTCATAGCCGCTCCCCTGCTTGAAAAAATAAACATATCCCCCTATCTTGACGGGCGTATAGAGGAGGTCTCCGCAGGGGGCGAATCGGGTCAGAATGCCCGTCCCTGCGATTATGACTGGATATTGTCCCTCAGAGAGCAGTGCATCTCGGAAAATATCCCCTTTTATTTTCATCAGACAGGCGCACGGTTTGTCAAGGACGGCAGAACATATTTTATAAAGCGCCGCTATCAGCGCAGTCAGGCAAGAAAAGCGGACATTGATTTCCGCATAGGCGAAAACTATATCCCCGAGACCGCCCGAATGACCGAAGAGGAAAACATTCAGCTCACGATTGATGATATATGAAAGGTACAAAAATTATGGATAAGCTTAAAATCGCCTTTATGCAGCTGCTCCCCGAAGCATCGGCAGAGGGCAATCTGAAAAAGGGCACAGAAGCCTGCAAAAAAGCAAAGGAAATGGGAGCGGACATCATTCTGTTCCCCGAAATGTGGAGCTGCGGATATACCATTCCCGAGGATATTTCAGAGCTAAAGGCAATGGCAGTATCATCGGAGGGCAGGTTTGTCCGTTCATTCCAAAGCCTTGCCGCCGAGCTTGAAACGGCAATTGCCGTGACCTATCCTGAAAGTTTTGAACCGCTGCCCAAAAACACCGTCAGCCTTTTTGACAAAAGCGGCAGACTCGTTTATAAATATTCCAAGGTGCATACCTGCGATTTCGGCTGCGAAGCCCGACTTTCTGCGGGCGATGACTTTTACACAGGCGTTCTTTCCACCGCCAAGGGAGATGTGACCGTAGGCTCAATGATATGCTATGACAGGGAATTTCCCGAAAGTGCAAGGATACTTATGCTCAAAGGCGCAGAGCTTATCCTTGTGCCGAATGCCTGCCCTATGGAGATAAACAGGCTCTCCCAGCTCAGGGGCAGAGCCTATGAAAATATGACCGCCATAGCCACCTGCAATTATCCCGCAGGACACCCCGACTGCAACGGTCATTCCACCCTTTTTGACGGCGTGGCATACCTCCCCGAGCTTCCCTCCTCCCGTGATACCTGCGTCCTTGATGCAGGGGAAACCGAGGGCATATACATAGGCGAGCTTGATATTGATGTGCTCAGACGATACCGTGAGACCGAAGTCCACGGAAATGCCTACAGACGACCCGAAAAATATTCGCTCCTGACATCGGAAGAGATAAAATATCCATTTGTGAGAAGCGACAGAAAAAGATGACCCGAAAGGAAGTGCCGAAAATGTCCCGAACTGCAAAGCAGCCCACAAACTGCGATACCTGCGTGAATTACGTATATGACGATGATTATGACTGCTACACCTGCCTTGTAAATCTTGACGAGGACGAGATGTACCGCTTTATGAACGGCACGAATTACGCCTGTCCCTACTATCGTCTTGACGATGAATACGGCGTTGTAAAGCATCAGATGTAAGGGGTGAGCTCCATAAAATACGGCATTACCGAAGAGGGCGTGTTCATCTCCCGCCCCAACAGATTTATTGCAAAGGTCACAGTAAACGGCAGAGAAGAGACCGTCCACGTTAAAAACACAGGACGGTGCAAAGAGCTTCTGCCCCGGGGCGCAAGGGTGATACTTGAAAAAGCCCCTCCCGCAGACAGCAGCAAAGCCCCCCGCCGAAAGACACAATATGACCTCATCGCCGTTTACAAAAACGGAATGCTCATAAATATGGACAGCCAGAGCCCCAACAAAGCCGCAATGGAATTTATCCCACAGCTTTTTGAAAATGTCACATATATCCGCCCCGAAACGGTTTTCGGCAGCTCCCGATTTGATTTTTACATTGAAGCGGGGGAACGCAGAATATTTATGGAGGTCAAGGGCTGCACCCTTGAGGATAACGGTGTGTGCCGCTTTCCCGACGCACCGACAGAGCGTGGACTAAAGCACATAAATGAGCTTGTGACCGCCGCAAAAAGCGGATACGAGGCATACATTCTCTTTGTGATACAAATGGAAAGGGCGAAATATTTCACCCCCAACCGTAACACCCACCCACAGTTTGCCGATGCCCTGAAAGCCGCTTCGGAAAACGGCGTGAACGTCCTCGCATACACCTGCGCCGTCACCCCCGACAGTATGGTGATAGACAAGCCCTGCAAAATAATTTTATAAAGGAAAGACCTTATGGAAAATCTCACAAACATAAACGTTATAAAGGATATCTTTGAGCGCCACGGCTTCACATTTTCCAAAGCACTGGGGCAGAATTTTATCATAAATCCCTCAATATGCCCGAAAATTGCCGAAATGGGCAATGCCGGAAAAGGCTTCGGCGTTATCGAGATAGGAACAGGCGTGGGCGTTCTCACAAACGAGCTTGCCAAGCGTGCGGACAGGGTCGCAGCGGTGGAGATCGACACCCGCCTTATCCCGATTTTACAGGAGACCTTAGCGGAATATGATAACGTTACAATTATCAATGCGGACGTTATGAAAACCGACCTTAACGCCGTTATCGAGGAAAATTTCAAGGGGCTTGATGTGGCGGTCTGCGCAAACCTCCCCTATTACATCACCTCACCTATCATAATGTACCTCCTTGAAAGCCGCCTGCCCATAAAGTCTGTCACCGTAATGGTTCAAAAGGAAGCAGGGGTAAGACTTTGTGCAAAGCCCGGCAGCAGAGAGTGCGGAGCGGTAACTGCGGCGGTGCATTACTACGCAGAGCCCAAGCTCCTTTTCAACGTTTCACGAGGCAGCTTTATGCCCGCTCCCAACGTTGATTCCTGCGTTATCCGCCTTGATATCAGGGAGACCCCCGCAGTAAATGTTGCCGATGAAAAATTCTTTTTCCGTGTGGTAAGAGGAGCATTCTCACAGCGAAGAAAAAATCTCGCAAACTCCCTTTCCTCATCAATGTCCGCCGACAAGCAGACCGTTATAAGCGCAATAAAAGCCGCAGGGCTTTCGGAAAATATCCGCCCCGAGCAGCTCACCCTACAGCAGTTTGCAGATGTTTCCCGGCAGCTTTCGGCGCTTATGTAATATAACAGGAGCGTTATATATGAAAAGAATACTTTCACTTATCCTTGCCGCAGTGATATCCCTCCCCCTGCTCTGTACACCCCTGTCCGCCGAAAGCGGAACAATGGCGTTCCCAATAGCTCCCGAGACCGCCGCAGTGCCCAATCCCCACAAAGGCTGGGTGGAGTATGTCTATGACCCAAGCTGGTTTGATGACCCCGTTTACGGTATCGAAAATGACCCTGCTTGGGATATGATATCCGTAGTCTATTCCCGCTTCAACTGGAAGGATATCGAGACCTCAGAGGGCGTTTATGACTGGTCTCGGATAGATGAATTGGCAGAGCTATGCGACAAATACGGCAAGACCTTTGCATTCGGCATTGTCCCCGCCGATTCAGGCTCAGATGCCCCCGACGGGCTTGTGCCTCAGTATGTCTACGACAATGGCTGCAAATACACAACCGCCGCCGCCACATCATTCTACAGCGATGACAGCACCCAGCGCACACCCGTCTGGAGCGACAAGCATTATTATACTGCCGCAATGAGCCTTGCAAAAGCCATTGCAGAGCGCTATGACGGCGACAGCCGCATAGAATTTATCGATATCCGTACCTACGGCAACTGGGGCGAGTGGCACACCTACGGTCTTGATGGCAGCAAAATGCCCTCGGAGGATACGCAGAAAAAGTGTCTCAAGGACTGGTCGGAGCTTTTTCACAGCACACAGCTGGTTCTCCCCGTGAATGATGACAAGCCTACTCCCGTTTCCGAATACGCCGTATCCCTGGGCATAACACTCCGCCGTGACGGACTTGTGGGACTTATCGGTCACGAAAAAGCCCTCCTCCCCGCAGCGGAAAACAACCTCCCCACCGTTGGCGAAATGTGCTATGGATATTCCTATCAGCGTGATGACGGAAGCTGGACTGACAAGGCACTCATCGACTCTGTGGAAGTGGGAAAGCTCACATATATGGCGCTTGGCGGCTCAATGTATGACGGCTCCGCACTTTACAGCGACAAAAAAGAGCTTGTGGAACGGCTCAGCAATGAAATGGGCTACAACTTTACCGTAACCTCGGCATCACTCACCCGAAATGAAAACAACACCACAATAAAACTGAAGATAAAAAACACAGGAAATGCCCCTGCATATTTCCCTACAGAACTGAGATTTGCCGTCACCGACCAAAACGGCAAGGTCATAAAGCTCCTACCCAAAAGCTTTAAAATTGACAGCGGAGCATTTGGCTCGGGCAAAACCAAAACCATCTCATTCACCCTTAGCAGCAGCCTTCTTCCCAAAGGAAAGCACCTTGCTGTCGGTGCATTTGAGGGCAGCTATGAAAAGGACAGCACCCCCGATATCCGCTTTGCAAACAAGCACACCGCAGACAATAATTATCTTCTGCTCGGAAAAATAAGCAATTGAAAGGAACCCGACTATGTACACACCAAAATTTCCACAGCTGAACATCTTCCTTGAACACATTTACGAGGGCGCAGAGCAGCAGGGCATATCGCCCGAAAAAATGCTGGAATATGCCCGTGAAGCAGGCTATGAGGGACTTGAATGTGACCTCTGGCGGCTGTCCGAAAGGGCAGAGACAAAAGCGCTTTTCGACTCCTGCGGACTGTCCGCCGCCTCGGTCTACAACCGCTTCGATATGGGTCACGAAGCCGAAAATATCACCCGTAACAAAATAAAGGAGCATCTGGAAACCGCCGCATATTTCGGGGCAAAAAAGGTCCTCGCCGTTGCGGGATTTATCACCCCCGAGGATAATTTTGAAGCGGTCAGGGGCAAAATGGCGGAAAGCCTCAGCTTTATGTGCGAAGAAGCAAAGCAGTACGGCATAACCGTCACTCTCGAGGATTTTGACGACGAAGCCGCACCATATTCCGACGCTGACGGACTTCTGTGGTTTATGGAGAACGTAAACGGGCTGAAATTCACCTTTGACACGGGAAATTTCGCCTACAGCCTTGAAAATGCGGAGGAAGCATATTTAAAGCTCAGAAAATACACAGCCCACGTTCATCTCAAAGACCGCTCCCGTGACAGCTCACGCAGAAACGCCTCAGGCACCAACGGCAAGACAGACCTTTCGGGAAAAATAATGTACCCCTGCGAAGCCTGCGGCGGATACATCGGCATCGGGGGAATAGTCAGAAAGCTGCTTGAGGACGGCTACAGAGACAGCTTTTCCGTGGAACATTTCGGCGCAGCGGATCAACTGTCGTATATGAGAAGATCGGCTGAAAACTTACTGAACATATTTAAGGAGTGCTTAAAATGACCGATAAAATAAAGGACATATGCTCACAGGCGATAAGCGGCAAAATAAGCTTTGAAGCCTTTTACGACAAGCTTTCCGCCGTCTGTGATGACACCCGCACAGATGATGACACCGCCTGCCTGCTTGAAGACGTGCTTATGGAGCTTGAAATGATAAGCTCGGAAACAAAGTCCAAGAAAGCTCTCGGAGAAGCCGCAAAGGAGTCCGCAGAGCGCATAATGGAGGAGCTTTCATAAATGATAAATGTGCTTGTGTGGAACGAATATATCCACGAGAAAAATCAGCCCGAGGTGGCTGCCATATATCCCGAGGGAATACACCGCCAAATCGGAAAATATCTTGAAGCTGACGGGGAATTTTCCGTAAAATACGCCTCACTCGGTATGGAAAGAGACGGCATCACCAAGGAGCTCCTTGACGATACCGATGTCCTGATATGGTGGGGACATCAGGCTCACGACAGGGTAAGCGACGAGACCGTCCGCCTTGTGACCGAGCGGATAAACGGCGGAATGGGCTTTATCCCCCTCCACTCAGCCCACCACAGCAAAATATTCAAAGCCCTCTGCGGCACCTCCTGCAATCTGAAATGGCGGCACGGCGACAGAGAGCGTGTCTGGACAGTCATACCCTCCCACCCCATTGCACAGGGCATTCCCGAGCATTTTGAGCTTCCCCGTGAGGAGATGTACGGCGAGCCCTTTGATATCCCGAACCCCGACGAGGTAGTGTTTATGGGCTGGTTTTCGGGAGGCGAGGTATTCCGCTGCGGCGTGACCTTCAGGCGGGGCGCAGGGCATATCTTCTATTTCCAGCCGGGACACGAGGAATATCCCGTTTATCACGACAAAAACGTGCTTCGGATAATAAAAAATGCCGTAAAATGGGCAGCGCCGCTGGACAGGGAAAGCCGCAATATCCCCTGCACCAATCCCGAACCTCTTGAGAAAGGAAACTGAGAAAATGTACTATCTTGGAGCAGATATCGGCGGCTCGGCAGTAAAGCTCATCGCCGCAGATGACAGCGCAAATATCCTTGCAGGCAGAAAATACACCGCCGACGGCAGCGGTGAACATCTCGAAGCGGAAGTGAGGGCAATGCTTGGTGAAGCGGGAATAACAGCCCCTCCGCAGTACATTTTCCTTACAGGAGCAGGCAATGACATTGCCGAGCACCGCTTCGGAAATATCCCACGGACTTATTTTGAGGAGTTCGGCTGCTTTGCCCGTGGGGCGCAGAAGCTCAGCGGCATAAGCAAGGCTGTTGTTGTGAGCATCGGCACGGGTACAGCATTTGTCACCGCCGACGGCGACAGGCTCACCCATATCGGCGGCAGCGGAGTCGGCGGCGGCACACTTGCAGGTCTTGCGGACCTTACAATAAACGTCACCGACAGCGATACCGTGAACCGCCTTATATCCGAGGGCGACCCTGCCAAGGTCGATCTCACAATGGGCGACATCTGCAAGGGCATTTTAGGCGGTCTTGCGGCAAACGTCACCGCCGCAAATTTCGGCAGCCGCCATATATCTCACGAGCCTGCCCATATCGCCGCAGGACTTGCGAATATGGTGTTCCAGACCGCAGGTGTGATGGCAGCCTTTGCCTGCAAAGGTACCGACTTCACCGAAGCCGTTTTCGTAGGCGCAATGTCCGAGATACCCGAGGGCAAAGCCATTCTCGAAGCGGTGGGCGACCTCCACGGACTGAAATTCACCGTTCCCCCGAAAGCCGCCTATGCAGGTGCTCTGGGCGCAGTTATCCTCGGACTTGAAAGGACGCAGAATATATGAGAAAGACATTCAATGCCCTTGACATCTCAAAGGGTGTCATAGCCTCCCGTGTCTCCGAGGGCGACATCTGCATAGATGCCACCGCAGGCAGAGGAAACGACACCGCATTTTTATGTGAGCTTGTGGGCGACAGCGGAAAGGTGACCGCCTTTGATATCCAGAGCGACGCTATCGAAAGCACCAAAAAGCTTCTCTGCGAAAAGGGGCTTTACGACCGTGCCAGACTTGTCCTCGGCAGCCATACGGAGATGGACAACTATGCCTATGAGGGCACAGTATCCTGCATAACCTTTAATTTCGGCTGGCTCCCCGGGGGCGACCACACCGTTCATACAAACAAGGACACAAGCCTTGAAGCGGTGAAAAAAGCCCTGCGCCTTATCAGAAAGGGCGGACTCATCTCAATGATACTTTACTACGGCAGGGACACGGGCTTTGAGGAAAAGGACGCTCTCCTTGAATTTGTAAAAACGATCGACAGCGATGAATACACCGTCATCACCGCCGAATTTTCCAACCGTCCCAACTGCCCCCCGATCCCCATTTTCATCATCAGGGAATGATATAAAAGCCAAGGATCCCGAGAATAATGGCAATTACCGCCGCAAAAAGCACATCAAGGGGAAAATGCACCCCCATAACAGGGCGTGAAATGCCGATAAATACGGACAATATCAGCAGGCATATGCCGAATGGCACATTTACATAAAGCACCGCCAGAGCGATTATAAAAGCGCAGGCAGTGTGACGGCTGGGGCAGGATTTTCCCTTAGTTGATTTGGGAATGACAGGCTTTATGGGATATTTTTCATAAGGTCTCAGAGCGTTTATCCCCTTTCGCACCGCCGTCACGAAAAGGAACACGAATGCAGGCACAGCCACCGCCTTTATTATCCTCATATCCCCTGATGCACCGAGAAACACAAGCAGCAGAATATACGCCCCGTACATTACCGCAGTCGACAGGGACTTAAAAATTTTCAGCCCCGAAACACGCTTTTCCGAAGCCGTGAACCACTCGTAGATCCGGGGATAATTTTCATAAAAGCGCTCACAGCTTTTGTTGTAAAGATCAGTCATACAAACCTCTTGAATTTTATACTAATAACCAACTGTTCTATGAAAGGAAACCGCCTTGCAGGAAAAGAAAAAGCTCTCCAAAAACCTCATAGCAATGATCTCCGTCACCGCAGTCTGCATCGCCGCAAATGTCATCGCAGTTTTCAGCACCGCCGCCGCCGACCTTTATATGAAGCACATCTTCGCACCCCTGTCCGACATCATAAGCGAAATAACGGGCATACTCCCCTTTTCCATAGGAGCCGTCCTCATAGCAATGGGCATACTGCTGCTCATCGCTGCGCCGTTTATCGTAATTATCGGGGCGGTGAAAAAGAAAAAGCAGCTTCTGAAGGGCTTCGGCATATTTTTCGGCTGGGTGCTGATCTACATACTTTTCACCGAGACATTCAACTGCTTCGTCCTCTACCGCACAACGGAATTTTCACAGAAATACTACGGCGGAGCAGGCAGCAGCGGCTTTACAAATGCTCAGCTCTCACAGCTCTGCGAGGAAACCATTCTCAGCGCAAATGAGCTTGCATCGCAGGTTGCCCGTGATGAAAACGGCGATATCATTCTCCCGAAGAATTTTGATGAAATAGCCGAGCGTTCAATGAATATCCTCTCCGAAAGCTATCCCGAGCTGAAAGGCAGCTGCCCCAAGCCAAAAAAGGTCAGCGGAGCGGTTATGACAAGCTTTGACCTGCAAGGGGTGTATTTCCCGTTCACCCTTGAAGCCAATTACAATAAAGCCCTCAGCCCCGCCCGTGTCCCCTCCACGGTGATGCACGAGCTGAGCCACCTTAAAGGCTTTATCCGAGAGGACGAAGCGGGCTTTATCGCATATCTTGCCTGCCTTGAAGCCGAGGAGCCCGAGGTCAGGTACAGCGGATATATCAGCGCCTCAAACTATCTCCTGTCCGCCTGCCGAAAAAGCCTGCCATACGAGGAATACTACCGTCTCTGCACACTCATATCCCCCGAGGTCAGAAAGGACAATACCTTTGTGAGCGAGGAATATATGGAATATATCCGTCAAAAGGCAGTCATATCCACCGAAACGACAAAGGCGGTGTCAAATAAGGCGATCGACACCACACTCAAAGTCGGCGGCATAGCGGACGGCAGTAAAAGCTACGGAAGAATGGTCGATCTGCTCCTTGAATACAGATTTTGCATTCAGGAAAGTTAACTGAAAGATCCGCATAGATAAAGCCACACAAAGCAGCTCCCCAAAGCTTTTTACCTCTCCAGGAAATAACTTGCCTCCATATCCGCAGCGTGAAGCGCATATGCAAGGGGGAACTGTTCAAAAGCTCTTCCCACAAGATTAATGTCCTCACTGCCCGAAAAGCCCATATGAAAGCGAATGGCAAAAGCCTCCTCACGGGAAAGCCGCATAAAGCCAGTGATTATGTAAACGGATTTTTCGCCGTGTCCGTAGGGCAGGCGGTCATCAATGGTGTAATATGGAACTTTTTCCCAAATGCCCTGATCGTTTTTGGCATTTCTGAAATCCGTCTTGTAAAAATTCACCTTGCAAATGTCGTGGAGCAGGGCAATGACCGCCCTCGTCTCATTGTCAGCCGTCAGACCGTACAGCTCCTTTACACGTGGTCTGTCAAGATAATCGCACAGGCAGTCATAAACATTCAGACTGTGCTGTAAAAGCCCTCCCTCATATGAACCGTGATAGCGGGTGCTTGCAGGGGCAGTGAAAAAGTCGCTCTTTGAGGACAGGAGATATTCAAGGAGCCTGTCCGCCCCCTCACGCTTCACATTTTCGGTGTAAATATCCGTAAAACGCTTTTTGAGCGCATTAATATCGGGTGTGCCGTCTTTCATTTCAATGCCCCTCTCAGTCAGTGTGCGTTTTTGCCGCCGTGTGCGGATATACCGCATCATAATATGAAACAGCCCTTATATTCTTTGCCAGCTCCTCACAGGTAATTCCTGCGGGGAGCTTTGCCTTGCTCACGTAAACCCCCGCAGTGTCGCCGTGGAGGTCGAACCAGTTGTCTGAGAAAAGGCAGTCACCCTCTCTCAGCTCCAGGCACACGCTCTTTGCAAATGCCTTTGCGGAAACAACTATCTTGAATTTCCTGCCCATATCCACAGCAGCGATCTTAAGCTCGGGGTCAGCAAATCGGAAGCTCTTGGGCTGAACGAACATAAATGTGCCCGAAGAAAGCCTTACGCCATTTTCGATGACCGTAAATTCGATGTATGCCCTGTCCCTCATATCGGGGGAAATGCCCGTGTTTTCGGGGGTAAGTGTTATGAAATCCTCAGCAAAAAGGGGCTTTACGTCCACGTTCTCCATTCCCTGCATAATGACCTCGCCCGTGTTCATTCTCGAACGCCAGCGGATAACAGCGGAAAATCCCTCTCTGCGCTCCGAGGAAATGTTGAGCCTTATATTGTCCCTGTCCTCCCCGTCAGCGGAGATCAGCACAGGTGCATAGAATTTCTTTGCTGCGTAATGAAGCGCTTTCCACCTGTGATAATAGTCTATTGATGACCAGGAGATAACGGGGTTTGAGTCATTCACCTGCCAGTACAGTGAGCCCATACACTCGCCCCTGTTCCGTCTCATATGCTCCACATTCAGCCGCACTGCGTCCGACTGCACCATCTGAGTAGCATAGATAAGCCCCTTGAATGTATACGGATAATGGGACATCTGAGCAAGGTAATACATAATTTTCTCATTGCCCGCCTCGCACTTCTGATGCGCCTCCATAACAGGGGACATAAGGTTAAGATCCTCCTTTTCCGCAAACCTGCGGACGGTCTTGACAGAGGGAATGGATTCAAAGCCGTATTCCGAGCAGAAGCGGAACTTGTAGCTGTAATAATCGGTAAATGGTCTGAGACTGTGCCATACAGCCCAGTAATGGGAATCGCCCTTGTTATTTGCGCCGCTGTCATTGAAGCCGCCTCCCGATGAGGGTGACGAGGGGTGATAGAATGTCACAGGGTCATAGAAATCAAGCACCTTGGGGATAAGTGCCTCGAAAAGTCTGAGGTAATCCTTTTTATACTCGGGGTCAGCGTCAATGCCCCAGTACTGCCACATAGACTCTATCTCGTTGTTGCCGCACCACATCGCAAGAGAGGGGTGGTTTCTGAGCCTCTTCACATTGTCGGCGATCTCCTGCTTGACGTTGGCGCAGAAATCCACATCAGCACGGTACACAGCGCAGGCAAACATAAAGTCCTGCCATACCAGCAGACCAAGCCTGTCGCAGGCATCATAAAAGCTGTCATCGGGATAAAATCCGCCGCCCCACACTCTTATCATATTAAAATTCGCCATTGCGCACTGCTTTAAAAGTCTCGCAGTCTTGTCGGGAGAGCATCGGGAAATTATCTGATCCTCGGGGATATAATTTGCTCCCATAGCGAAAATTTTTATGCCGTTCACCACAAAAGCAAACTCTCTGCCGTCCCCCTCAGCATCTGGGGTCTGACTTACATAAACTGTCCTGAGACCGATATTCTCCCTGTGGCAGTCGGCTTCCGTCTCACCGTCATAAAGCCTTACAGCAAGGGCATAAAGGGGCTGCTCGCCGTATCCTCTCGGGTACCACAGCTGTGCATTTTCCACGGCAAATCCAAGAGTTACCTTTCTTCCCTCGCCAAATTCCGCCGATGCTTCAAGCACACTTCCGTCGGGGCAGGTGATAACAGCCTTTGCGGACAGGCTTTCTGAGCAGATATGTCCCGCAGTCACCTCAACGCTGAGAGTCACAACACCCTCGTCAGCCCTGCCGTGATTCTGTCTTACATAGACCCCGTCAATAACACCGCCCTTAACGCCTTTCAGAAAAACATCTCGCCATATTCCCATATCGGGGAGCTTGGGACCCCAGTCCCAGCCGTACATATAATGCGCCTTGCGTATATGGGGAAATCCCGCCACCGTGGAAGCCACGCCCCACAGCGGCTCCTTTTCGTTCTTCTCACGGATATATCTGAGGGGCGAAAAAATGTTCACCTTAAGCACATTTCCCACAGGCATAACGATGTCCGTAACATCGTAAACATATTCCCTGTGCATATTGGCAGTATTTCCGAGAACAGTGCCGTTGAGCATCACCTCGGCAACAGTGTCGATGCCCTTGAAATCAAGGAGCAGCCTGTCCGAGCCCTGCATCTCCTCGGGCACGTCAAAGCTTCTTTCAAAGGAAACGTCCCTGTCGGAAATGTCCGTGGAGATGTATTCATTCTCCCGATAATAGGGGTCAGCCATAAGCCCCGCATCAAGCATAGCGGAGTAAAGGGAGCCGGGGACCTTTGCGGAAATATTCAGCTTTTCCGACTGGTTTATGTCAGTGAGCGTCCACACGCCGCCTAAGGATATTTTCATAAAAAATGACCGTCCTTTCTCATCTGCGTCATAAAATTTCCGAAAGTGATATATTCTATTATAGCACAATTGTTCTCAAATGTCAAGTCATATTCGATTTTTTATACAGATTTTTCTCCCTCTCTCAGCTCGCAGTTGCCCATAAAGAAATGAGCAAATTCGTCACGGGTCATATCACGGAAATATGTCTCAATGACCCTGCAAACTCCCCCGTGGCATACAAGCAGGATATTTTTGCCTGGATATTTTCCGTAAAGCTCATCAATAAGCCCGTACACCCTGTTTACGATATCAAAAACCGATTCGCCGCCGCCCGGCATTCTGCACCCGAACTCCAGCTTGCTGTCAAGAAAGCCCTCAGCGTCACGGTCCTTTCCCTCAAAGCTGCCGTAATCCCACTCGATGAGCCTGTCATCATAGGAAACGGGCAGCCCGAGAGCCGCCGCCGCATATCCTGCTGTGTCCCTTGCACGCTTCAGCGGCGAGCATATTATCATATCAATGTCCCTGTGGTCTGCGGCAAGGCGCTCACCGAGGGCTTTTGCCTGCATACGTCCCTTTTCGGTCAGCTCCACATCAGTCCTTCCGCAGATGATGTCCCTGCTGTTCCATTCGGTCTCCCCGTGTCGGGTGAAGTATATTTTCATAAGCTCATTCCTTTGTATTTATCATTTCTTCCCATAGCTTCTGAATTTTATAAGCGTTCCCGTCCGTACTCGTCACAATACTGTCTCCGTCAGAATATACGGTCACAAGCCTGTTTTCCGAGGTCACGGCATATACAGTGCTCTGCCCCGCATCATAGCAGTCGGGTCGGGACATAAGCCTTGCATCCCTGTCAGCCCCGTCCGCAAGCTCACGTATCTGCCTGAGAATGTCCGTATGACCGACCGCCGCATCGGATACGGGCTCACCCTCCGAACATATCTCCGTCAGCCTTTCCATAAGCTTTACATCTGAGCCTATCTCCTCGCCGCCGTAGGTATCTGTGGAAAAATCGAAGTCATAAACATTGCCGCTCATATCCACAAAGCTTCCGCTGTGCTGATATCCCCACGCCCAGTTTTTGTATTCCCTGATAAGCACAATGCCGCTTTTTTCGGGATATTTTTCCCTCTCCGAAACATTTTCCTCCTTGGCAATAAGCCTGTCCATAAGTGAATGTAGGGAGTTTTCTCCGTCGTCCTCAAAGCGGACGCAGAACGTGTCACTGCCGTAAATGCCCCGTCTCAGGATACAGCAGAATTTAACGCCGTTTTCGTTATAGCTCTTTTCGGTGTATGTGTATCTTTCTCCGTCCTTTTCAAGGGTCAGCGAGGCAGATGAAGAATTAAAGGTGTCATAAAATTCCGATGTGTAACAAAGGGGCATCGCTTCGATACGGGAAATAAAGTCCTCCGCCGCCGAAATGTCCACATTGTCGGTGATGTCTGCCGAGTAAACAGTCCTTGCACCGTTTTCATCATCAATGACATTCCCGCTGAGCACATACCCCGAAATATCACGCTCCGACAGCTTTGCTGGCATAGCTTCGGGGTCTGCCTTGCTTTCTATTATCTCTCTCGTTTCGGGAGCTGTATCGGTCATACTTTCAGGCTTTGTCAGGGAAATATTTTCTCCCGCAGAGCAGGCGGAAAAAAGCACCGCCATACCGATAACAAATGTCTTTTGAAGCTTCATAAGCTGTCCCCCTTACTTTTTGCACATCAATTCCTTTATCCACCCCGTGACCCCGTGGGGCAGCGCCTTACAATACGGCGAACCGTCATCAAACATAAGATCAGCCTGCACCTGAGTTATAATACAGTGCTGCCCCATTTCAATGCCGAAATAAAGTGAGGCAATGCCCCCGTCCCCGTTTCTGACCCACTCGGGGAACCAACAGGTGATATTGTCGTAGCTTTCAAGCTCACTCAGCCTTGAAACAAGCCGCTCCGAATAGCTTCCGAATTCATCGTGCTTTCCCACCGCAAAGAATACCTTAACGTTATTGCGGCAAAGCTCGTCAAGCGCATTTGCAGACGGGACATAATCCGCCGACACAGGCATTATCCCTGTGAAAAAATCGGGATATGCCTCAGCCATTGCCCAGGACATACAGCCTCCCGAGCTGCCGCCAAGAGCAAACACACCCGATATATTGTCTCCGAACTCTGCAATAACATCATCTGCCGCCTTTTTAACAAGAGGGATATATCCCGCACCCCAGCTGTCCGCAAGCATACCGTTTTCATCACGCCTTTCATTTGCAAGGGGCACAAGAATGAAAGCACCGTCCATTCTGTCCTGATATTCGGGAGATGCAAACATTTCCCCGCCGCTGTGACCGATGCATTTTCTGCCGTCAAGAGCATTTGTGGCTCCGTGAATAAAAATAAGCAGCGGATATTTTCCGCCCCTGTCCCTGCCGTGCTTTGTGGGGTCAAACAAATAGCAGGTCATAGAATCAAAGGGCGGCTGATTTTCAGGAGCTCTGCATATTCTTTCATCAAACATTCCGAGATATTCCCCGCCCTTGTAGGAAGGCATATAGCTTATATGATCGTCCTTGCCCATAAACCCTGCCCATTCGGGCAAAACGTGATCTTCCTTTGTCCTTTCGCTGAATTCCATTACCTTCATTTCAAAATACTCCTTATGATGTCCTTATCAAAAAAGCCGAGAGCAAAATATTTTCCGCTCTCGGCACAAAAATGTTATCAGTCAACAAGCTTGGGATCGAAGCTTTCCTTCCAGGGAAGTCCCCACTTGTTCAGAGCGTCCATAAAGGGATCGGGGTCGAACTCCTCGATGTTGTGAACGCCGGGCTTTTTCCACTTGCCCGTCATCACCATCATAGCGCCTATCATCGCAGGAACGCCTGTGGTGTAGGAAATAGCCTGAGAGCCTACCTCAGCGTAGCATTCCTCGTGAACGCACACGTTGTAAACGTAGTATTTAACAGGCTTGCCGTCCTTAAATCCCTGCATAATGCAGCCGATGTTGGTCTTGCCCTTTGTTCTGGGGCCAAGGCTTGCGGGGTCGGGAAGAACAGCCTTAAGGAACTGGAGGGGAACTATCTCCATACCGTTGTAGTTTATGGGCTCGATAGATGTCATTCCCACATCTTCAAGGCATTTGAGATGTGTGAGATAGGACTGTCCGAAGGTCATAAAGAAGCGGATACGCTTGATGCCCTTGATGTTCAGAGCCAGAGATTCAAGCTCCTCGTGGTGAAGAAGATACATATCCTTTTCGCCTATCTCGGGAAAATCGTAGACTCTCTTTATCTCCATAGGCTCGGTCTCCACCCACTTGCCGTCCTCGATGTAGGAGCCCTTTGCGGACACCTCACGGATATTTATTTCGGGATTGAAGTTTGTGGCAAAGGGATAGCCGTGGTCACCCGCATTGCAGTCAAGAATGTCGATGTAGTTTATCTCGTCAAAATAATGCTTCTGTGCATAAGCGCAGAAAACGCCTGTAACGCCGGGGTCAAAGCCGCTTCCCAGAAGAGCGGTGATGCCTGCCTTTTCAAATCTCTCACGGTACGCCCACTGCCAGCTGTATTCAAACTTTGCGGTATCCTCGGGCTCATAGTTTGCGGTGTCAACATAATCCACTCTGCACTCGAGGCAAGCGTCCATAATGGTAAGATCCTGATAAGGGAGAGCAACATTTATGCAGATGTCGGGCTTAAACTCTTTCATCAAAGCCACAAGCTCGTCCACCTTGTCAGCGTCCACCTTAGCTGTGGATATTTTTGTTTTTGTAGTGCCTTGAAGCTTTTCCTTAAGAGCGTCGCACTTGGACTTTGTGCGTGACGCTATCATAATTTCCTCAAAAACCTCGGAATTTTGGCAGCACTTGTGTATAACAACGCTTGCCACGCCTCCGCAGCCGATGATAAGAGCCTTGCCCATTTTATATACCTCCGCTTAAATAAATTTTACAAATATCTCGGACAGTCAAAAAAACATTGCCTGTATAAATGATTATAACACATTTAAACAGGCAATGCAATTATTTTTTTGTAAAATCGGGTTATACTGAGAACCAACTAAAAACTGTACAAAAAATCGAGCATAATCTTGCATATATGGATTATGCGAAGATTTTTTGTCTACAGTTTTATTGGTTATCAGTATAAACAGTGTCCTGCATTTTCTGCACAATGACCCGGTAAATAAATCCGCCCAGCATATACGCAAGGATATCAAAAGGATCCGACACCGTATCGCTGCGGAAAAGCGGAGTGACGTATTCCCATATGATCCCCGCACCAAGCATCAGCATTTCAGTGTGCAGGAGCCTTGTTATCTCACGAAAGCCCAGAAAAAGCAGCACGATATTCACAAGGGACATAAACGTGACGCTTCCTGCGATATCGTTGAAATAGCACCGCAGGAAGTACCCGACAGCACCGCCTGCCACAGTCCTCACCCTGCGGTTTATGAGATACATACCGAATGTGACTATAGCGGCGGCAATATTTTTCTTCATCAGCCCTCGAAAGCAAAGCCCGCTATCATAATTCCTATGATAAGTATGGCAAGGATTATTCTTACAGCGTCCCAGTGATAGGAATTTTTGTTTATGACGGTAAGGGGCTTGTCGGTGATCTTCGCTCCGCATTTTGAGCAGTTTTCCGCATTGTCATCATTTGCCTGACCGCATTTTGAACAGTATTTCATAATATCTCCCCCAAAAATAGATTGATACTGACATTATACACCATTATCGGAGAGGATTGGTGTGCAGGCAGCTAACAAACGCAAAAAAATGCCTGCCCGATGACACGCATACGGACAGGCAGAGCATTATATTTTTATCCGCCGATAGACTTTATCTGCTGATCGGCTTCATCAACGAGCATTGTAACAACCTCGCTGATGGAATCTCTTGTGGTAGCCCAGTCATAGCCGTGGAAAGCAGCACGGAGACCTATCTCGGAACCGCCGTCTGTGGTAAGGGAAGCCACATCGCTGGAAACGCCTGTAGCAAGGTCAACAACGGGATATTTCTGAGCAAGCTCGTTTATCTCCTTGTTGCGTGCGATAAGCTCATCGGACCACTGATAGTCGTCTCTGCACTTCTGGTCACCGATAGCTATAGCCTCATCGTTGGTGTTTGCAAGACGTGTACACTCCGCAAAGAGGGCAACACCTGTGGGATTAGCCGCACCCTTGCATATTACCCAGCCGTCCAGAGTAGCGGACTGATAGGGGTCGGAGCCTGCGGGAGAGGGAACGGGAGCAAAGCCCAGATTTTCGGGAGATATCTGTGTAGCCCAGGTATCGGGATTAGCCTGAACGTCCCAGGAGCCTACGATATAGAAAAGCTCCTTGCCCTCGCCCATAAACTGAGGCTGGATATTCCAGTCATAGAGGGAAAGGTCGAAAACCAGACCCTTGTTGTAAAGGTCATAGCTCCAGTTCATTGCCTTTTCGATAGTGGGGTCATTGAGATTGACTGTCAGTGTGCCGTCAACGGAGGAAACGGAGGGAACGCCTGCGGAAAGGAGAAGTGCCTTCTCGTTGAACCAGCCGTCAAGACCGTAGCGGTCATTGTCGGGGTCAACAAACTGCTCCAGCATCTTTGTAAAGGTGTCCCAGTTCCATTCGCCGTTCTTATAAAGCTCCCAGGGGTCATCAAAGCCGTTTTCTTCAATGGTCTGCTTGTTGTAAATAACGAGCTGCTCGGCGGAAACGCTGTTTACAAGCTCATAGTGCCTGCCGTTGAAGTTGTATATCTCCATAGCGGGCTTCATATCGGTCCAGAGGGGAGAATCCATATCTATGTATTCGTCAACAGGCTGGAACATTCCGTTGATAACGCCCTTGGGAAGAGCAGATGTATCGCAGGGGAAGAAATCTATTCCCTCTCCGCCAAGAACGCTTGTGGAAAGGTCGCTGTAGCGGCTGTTCCAGGTAGTGGGATAATATTTTACCTCACCGCCGTACTTATTCTTGAAAAGGTTCAGTGCTACGGATTCGGACTGACCCGAGCCCGAGGGATTGATGTCATAGTGTGCCAGCCACTTGATAGTCTTGTTTTCAAGCTCAACATCACGGAGATATTCAGAAGCCATATCATCAAGGGTCTGCTGATCGTTCTCGGCAAGGGTCGCAGTGTTGATCTCAACGGTAGCCTGAGTGGTGGTCTCCTGAGTCACAGCTTCGGTCTGCTCCTCGGCAGAGCCGCCGCAGGCAGCAAGGCTCATTGCCATTGAAAGAGCCGATATGCCCGCAATAGTTTTCTTCACATTTTTCATTTCAAAGATTCCTTTCTCTCCTATATAACAGCGGTTTATACTGTTTCCATTATTTTAACACATTGAGCGCCGATTGTCAAATAATTTTGTATATAATTTTATTTCATTCCTCAAACGCCGTTCAAATAGTAAAATATATATTGATATTCCGTTAATTTTTGCATAATATGACTTTATTCGACAAATTTTTTATTCCAATTTGTTTTATAATCCCAATTAAGGAAAAAAATGAGTTATAATAGATATAATCGATAAAAGCATACTCTCGAAAGGATTGAACCATTCTATATGAACATCATAACAGCCGAACGTCTGAGAGCTCTCCGTGAAGACAATGATTACACTCAGAGGGAAATAGCGAACCTTCTGAAATGCTCTCAGGTCAGCTATTCCCATTATGAGATCGGACGGAGGGATATCCCTCTGGATCATCTTATCACCCTGTCGGAATTTTACGGCGTGAGTGTTGATTACATACTGGGAGTTACCGATTCAAAGCAGAGATATCCCGAAACGGCAGCATATAAAAATCAGTGATCTCCGGAGATGCCCCTGTGTGTGTCCCGTCCGCTCTCTATCTTTTCCCTGAGCAGCATATACGCCGCCGATACAAGGGGAATGCCCAGCATTATCCCCGCCGCTCCCCACAGCTCCGCACCGATGATTATGGCGGCAAGGATAAGTATGGGCGGCAGTCCCACGCTTTTGCCCACCACCCTCGGATAGATAAAATTATTTTCAAGCTGCTGAAGTATTACGATGAACACTATGAACCACAAAGCAGACGAGGGCTTTACAAGAAAAAGTATGAGAGCCGAGGGAACAGCCCCCGCAATTGCCCCTGCCACAGGCACAAGCGCCGTAACGGCGATTATTGAGCTTATGAGCAGAGGATACTCAAAGCCGAAAAGCACCATTCCACCGAAGCACAATGTTCCCAGAAGCACCGCTTCCGAAAGCTGACCCGCAATAAAGCTCACAAGACAGGAGTTGACGGCGGACAGCACACGGGCGGTTTTTTTGTATGCCTTTTCGGACATAGCAGCCCGTGCCGCCGAGCTTACAAACTGTAATATATCGTCCTTCTGGTCAAGGATATACACCGACAGCACCGCCCCCACGAGGAATGAGCCTGCCGACCGCAAAAAGCCTGCCGTTACCTGAAAGGTGCGTTCAAAAAATGCGGGGAGCTTCAGCGCCGCCTGCTCCGCAAGGCTGTCAAGGAGCTTTATTGCAACGGAATGACCGCCGTTTGCATACCGCCTGCGGAAATCGCTGTAATATCCGTCGGCGCTGCTCACAAAAAGCGCTCCGCTCTCCCACAGCTTCGGCAGTATCATAACAGCAGCCGCCGATGTCACCCCCGCAATGAGGATATATACCGCCGCTATCGCCCCTCCTCGGGCGTGTTTTTTTATGTGCAGCCGACGTGAAAAAAATCTCTCGAACCTGCACACCGCAGGGTCTATGACCGCCGCAAGTATTATCCCCATAACAAACGGGGACAAAGCATAAGCCGCCGCCGAAAGCATCTTCCCCACGTCTCTCGGGCGGATAAGCAGGGCGAGGGCTGCAAAGGCTGCCAGAAATGGAACAATGTACTTTTTTATGCTCTTTCCGCTCAAAGCTATCACCGTTTTCCGTAATAAAATTCTCCTAAATATTATGTTCCCGACCTCTGCCGATATTCTGCGGGAAATGTCTGTTTTTTTCCTCAGAGCAGTTGAAATCTGTCGGGGAATGTGGTATAATGAAAAATGTGTAAATGTATGCTTTTGCACGAATACATATACATTAAAGATATATACGAACAAAAGACAATATTAAAGGATATAGCTATGAAAAAAAGATTTATAAAAAGGCTTTGCTCCCTTGCCTGCGCCGCTCTTATGACCGTGCCGCTGTGGGGAGACATAAGCTTCGGGATCGACGCTTCCGCCGAAAGCGAAGCGGTATATGAAGAAATCGTACATGAGGTGCAGCGTGATGAGGAGCTGGAGCAGTTCACAGAGCCCGAATACACGCCGATGTTCTCATTTCCCGACGAGGTAAGGGGCGTTTACATAAACCCCGCAAAGGATTTTCCTCTCACCGATGAAAACGGCACAGCCCTTTCCGAGGAGGAGATAAACGCAGGCATCGACAGAGCCCTTGACGCTGCGGAGGAAAGCAGTCTCAACGCAGTCATCATCAGCACATCGGACGAAAACGGCGTTTACTACAGCCTTGATGTGAACAAAACCGCCGTCCGCTCCCCTGCCGAACTGTGCGTGGAGCGTGCTGCGGACAGAGGAATGTACGTTTACGTCACATTCGACATAAACTCCGCTCTTGCAGGCATCACCGAGGACACCGCCAAGGCAAGGATAGACCGCCTTGCCCTCACCGTTCACAATTTCACCGTGAAATATCCCGTTGACGGCATAATCATCGACGGCTACTATTCCAGCCGTGACAGCGCAAGCTTTGCGGATTACATCGAAAACGGCTCGGGGATCGGCTATGACAACTGGCTCCTTGACAACGGCGCATATGTTTTCAGCCTTGTTTCCGACGCTGTTCACAGGACCAGCAACAGCGTGCCCGTGGGAATTTCCCTCAACGACATCTGGGCAAACTACACCACCAGGGAAAACGGCAGCGAAACATCTGTAAGCTTTGAAGCCCTCACCGACGGCTATGCGGACACTCTGGGCTACATAAGCAGCGGCTATGCCGACTTCATCATCGTAAAGGCGGAGGGCGCATTTGCCAGCGAAACAATGCCCTTTGAGGACGTTGTGAGCTGGTGGAACGACAAGGCGGACGCAGCGGGCATTCCTATGATAGTTGACCACATAAACGAGCGTGTCTGCACCGATCACACAGGCTGGAGCTCCCCCGATGAGCTTGTAAAGCAGGTCATAAAGGCTGATGAATATGATGCCTGCATCGGCAGCGTTTTCAACTCCCTCCCCGCTCTCGAAAAGAACGCCGAGGAATCCACCTCGGTGCTTGTGAAGCATTTCAATGACCAGATAGACCGTGAGGGTCTGAACAACGAGCTTGAAATGACCCTCCCCCAGTCCACAAAGTTCAAGACTGAAGAGCCTACCGTTATCTTCGCAGGCTCATTCGACCCCAACTTCACCATTTATTTTCAGGGCGAGCCCATTGAGCTGAACGAAGCGGGACGATTTTATTTCAATATGGATCTTGACGTTGGCGTGAACACCTTTACGTTCAAGAACAAGGGAAAAACCGTTACATATAAGATAACCCGAACCGTGAATGTACTCAAAAGCGTTGAGCCTGCGGTATCGGAAATGAGGGTGGAGGAGCAGTCCGCCATAACTCTCAGCGCAGTGGCATACAAGGGCTCGGACGTTTCCGCATCTATAAACGGCAAAACTGTGGAGCTAACCCCCATTGACGGTCAGACCGATGAGCTTGACCCCAACTCCAACTACACCAAATACACAGGCACCTACATCGCCCCCGCAGGAATAAAGGGTCAGGACATAGATCTTGGCGAGGTAACATTCTACGGCACATATCACACCAAAACAGGCGATTTCAAGGAAAGCCGCACAGGCAGCCGCATAATCGTCAATGCCCTTGCGGAGATACTGAATGACTACAGCGGCGCTCTCCTTGAAGTAAAGAGCGACAACACAATGGTCTATGACGCAAAGACCACAAGCACCGACCCCACCCCCGATATGGCACGTCTCCCCGCAGGAACACTTGATTATCAGGTCAAGACCGTAAGCTATTCGGGAACGGATTATTACCTCACAAACTCGGGCAAGCGTATCCGTGTGAGCGATGTGAATGTCCTTGACAACAAGCCTCTCGGAACCAATCCCATAAGCGTGACAAGCGCCGCAAAGGACGGCACCGACACCGTTTTAAAGCTCCATACCAACTCAAAGGTACCCTTTGCTATGTCCTTTACGGGGGTAAGCTACAACGGCGGCAATAACGGTAATTACTATGTATCCTCCTTTGATGCATCGTCCCTTGTCATAACCTTTGACTATGTAACGACGATCTCCGCAAGCAGCATAGCCTTCCCCGACAGCTCCGTATTCACCGAGGGCGTGTGGGATACATACGAATCGGGCGAGCTTACCAAAACACGGCTCACCCTCACCCTGAGACAATCGGGAATTTTCGGCGGCGTTACATCATCATACGATGAAAACGGCGACCTTACCTTCCGCTTCAACGGCTGCCGCAGCTCCTTAAACGGCGCAACTGTCGTAATTGACCCGGGTCACGGCTACACAGGCGCATCTGAATTTGACCCCGGAGCCGTGGGACACATCAAGGAGCAGGAAGCAAACCTTGCCATCGCAAAGCTTGTCACATCAAAGCTTGAAGCGGCAGGAGCAAATGTTATCCGCCTTAAGACCGAAAGCGAGACCTACGTTACATCGCAGCGTGCTTCCTACGCAAGGCAGTACAGCCCCGACCTTTTCCTTGCGATCCACTGCAACGCCGCAGGAGAGAATGCAAGAGGTGCGGAAGCATATTACTTCACACCGTTTTCACAGCCCCTTGCGGACAGGATCTCCGCCCGTGTGGGCGCATATCTTGGCAGCAAGGTGGATAATGCCGAGGGAATGGACAGAGGAGAGCAGTACAACTACTTCTTCGTCACCCAGCAGCAGGACTTCCCCTCCGTGCTCATAGAGTGCGGCTTCGTTACGAATTACACCGAAGCAATGGCGCTTGCCGACCCCACTCATCAGGACGGCATCGCTCAGGCTATCGTTGACGGTGCTTCCGATTATCTCGCAAGATGCAGCTATTCCTGCTTCGGAGACGGCTCCGCTCAGTTTACAAACAGCACCCCTCCCGCAGCAAGCGTTCCCGCCCAAACCGAGCAGTCCCCCGTTACATCTGAAGATATTGCGGCTCTGCCCGCCGACCCGAATTTCAGTGACCCGTATAATTTCAATGACCCGTACGACCTCCTGAACTAAAAAACAGGAAGCATACCGTAATATGCCTCCCGTTTAATGTGATCAGATGACCGCAGACGGTCAGTGACCTCTTGCCTCAGCGCCTGCGGGCTCTCTGAAAAGCAGCGTTATGCACCATACCGCAGCAAGCGCCACAAGGATATAGACTACCCTGCTGAGCAGTGCGCCTGTGCCGCCGAAGAGCCACGCCACAAGGTCAAAGCTGAAAATACCCACAAGACCCCAGTTAAGTCCGCCGATGATGAGCAGAATAAGAGCTATCTTGTCAAACATATTCATTACCTACTTTCCGTAAAGGGTATATTGTGAAATCAAAACGCCGATAAGCATTCGGAGAATACCTGTCGGCGTTCCTGCAAACCCGTGGGAAATACGCCGCAGTGCGAAAATATTCCCTGTACTCATTATTTGCAGTCAGACGGAAATTATTCAACGAACAGGTATCATAATACATATTAGCAACGGAGGGCACATTTTGAAAAACGAAAAATTAAGTCAGATGATCTCCGAAATTTTCACGGACGGAGCTGCTGTGACCAACAAGGTAAAATACGCCATTCTGCAATGGGGTACGGCGGCTGTGCATTTTATGCTCATTTTCATTTTTGCCTCAGTTCACGTTTACAGTATGATGGTCTTTAATATCGCAAGCACGATATGCTATCTTCTCTGCAGCATTCTTGTGAAAAAAGAGCGGTACATACTTTTTTACTACATCACCTTTGTTGAAATATGTCTCCATTCCTACACGGCAACCATACTTGTGGGCTGGCAGCTGGGCTTCCCGCTGTACATAATCGGAATTATGCCCGTAATTTTCTATATGCATTTCTCCCTGAACGAAAGCGCAAGCCTGAAAGAATCGCTGCTTATCGGGCTGTGCTGCATTGTTTCATTCATCGTGTGCAGGATAATTTCCTACAGGATAGAGCCTGTTTACACCATATCCCCCAAAGCGTCAATGCATATCTACATTTTCAACACCCTCTGCGCATTTGGGCTGCTCCTGTTTTTCTCACTGTTTTTCCTAAGAGAGATACAGTTTTCAAGATCTGTGCTTGAAGAGCAGAACGCAAGACTTGACAAAATTGCGGGCATAGACTCACTTACGGGACTTTACAACCGCAGGAGTATGGTAAAATTTCTTGACGGCGCACAGAACTCGGGCAAGACCTTTTCCGTTATTATGTGCGATATTGACGATTTTAAAAAGATAAACGACACCTACGGTCACAACAGCGGCGATGAAGTCCTTAAAAGGATATCCGAAACGATGATATCAATTCTCCGTGAGAATGATTTTGTCTGTCGCTGGGGCGGTGAGGAAATACTTATCCTTGCATCGGGAACACCTTTAAGCGGCGCAGCACTGGTGGCAGAGCGCATAAGGGCTCATATCGAGGATATGAAGGTCTGCTGCGAGGAGCACACCATACAATGCACCATAACCGCAGGAGCTGCGGAAAGCACCGAAGCCGCAACTATCGAAGAGATGATATCTCTTGCTGACGAGCGGCTTTACAGCGGAAAAAAATCGGGCAAAAATAAAGTGGTTTATGAATAAAAGACCGATCTTATAATCTGTCGGCTTTATCTACAGAACAACCGTTATTAGCATTAAAATCAGAATAATGAGTGCGATCGGTTCATATTTATGAACGATGACATAGAAAGGTCGATAAATTTATGATAAAATTCGCAGCGGTATCATCAATAAACAGGGAAGCAAAATGCCCCGAAAGCTTCATAAGGCTTTCCGAAAACAACTACTCCGCATACATCGCAGAAGCGGCGCAGAGAGCCATTCTTGCGGAAAAGCCCATAATACTGCTGTCAGGTCCCTCGGGTTCGGGAAAGACCTCCGCCGCCCTGAGACTTGAAAAATGTCTCAGAGAGCAGGGACGTGCCGCACACACTATCTCAATGGACAACTATTTTCTTCCCATTGATGAAAAAAGCGCCAAAGACCTCCCCCGTGACGAGAACGGCAACATTGACCTTGAATCACCGCTGAGACTTGATATCCCCCTGTTTTCGGAGCATCTAAGAAAGCTTGCCACCAAGGAAGAATTTGATATGCCCCGATTTGACTTCACCACTCAGTCCCGCAGCGGCTCGGTGAAAATGTCACGGGGGCACAACGAAATAATCATTATCGAGGGTATCCACGCCCTTAACCCCACCGTTACGGGTGACACCCACAAGTTTGCCCTTTGTATGTATGTTTCCGTCCGCACAAGGCTCAGAGCCGCCGACGGAACGATGCTCCACCCCCGTCACATCAGGCTTATGCGCCGTCTCTGCCGTGACAGGCTTTTCAGAAAAAGGCAGTACGGGGAAAGCTTCAGAATGTTTACCAGCGTTTCACGGGGCGAGGACCTGTACATCACCCCTTACAAATCCCGTGCGGATTTCGACATCGACACATTTATGGCTTACGAAGCATCGGTATATAAAAACTTCCTCCTTGACGGGCTTATTGCCGAACGTGACAGTGAGCTTGCCAAATTTCCTGCCTGCGGCGAGATAATAAAATTCCTGTCCGAGCTTGATGCCATCGCCCCCGAATATGTTCCCACCTCTTCGATGATAAGGGAATTTATCGGCGGCAGCGAGTTCAGATATTGATAACGACACAAAGATATCACACAAAAATGTGTACAAACAGCATTCAGTAAAAATTCCGTTAAGCTATTTTATGAATCTCAACAAAAATTGAGGTTCGGTTGAAGTTAAGTTGCAAATAAAGCAGTAGAATATAATCAGAAAATGAAAATAGAGTGATATTTTCAGGAAAGGACGGTTATATTCTATGACAAACATCTATGATATTTATTCACTGGGAATTATGGTGGCGGTCATATCTTTTCTCGGCTTCTGCCTTGAAGACCTCTGGCTTGCCGCAACAAAAGGATTTATCGACAACAGGAATATGCACCTGCCCTTCCTTATGGGATACGGCGTTCTTGTTGTGGGAATGTACCTGATTCTTGGCACTCCCGAGCATATGGCTCTCACGGGTCGGATATATATAAACGGGACCAAGGCTCAGAAATTCCTTATCTATTTTCTCTGCTCAATGGTCATTGTTACGGTGGGCGAGCTGGTGCTGGGACACCTTATGGAATGGATATGCGGCTTTGAATACTGGAATTACAACTGGATACCCCTCCACATCACAAAGTACACATCTATCCCCACAAGCATTGGCTTTGCCGCAATAATCACCTCCTTTATGGGTGCCTGCTTCGACCCCATTATGGGCGTTATCGGAATGATGAACACTCAGGATATAAAGCCTCTGTCCATAATGCTTATGGTGATACTCACTGCAGACCTTATCGTAAGCTTCCGTCAGATGAGGAAAAAGCACGGTCTTAATGTCAGATGGATAAAGTACATCAGGCAGGAGGACGAAAAGCTTCTTCCCAAGACATAATTTATCTGCTTTGAAATCATCTGAAACTGCATAACACATAAATATCCCCTCTTCCGTTTTATTATCACTCACGGAAGAGGGGACTCTTTTTATTTCTTCATAATATCAGGATCTTTATGCTTCTTGTCCTCGTAAAGGGCAGCGTCCGCATAATCCATAAACTGCTGGATATTAAGCTCGGGAGAGCACACAAGCTCATATATACCCACGCTGACTGTGACATTGTAGGGCTTTGAGCTTTCCGCATTGTGAGCGGCGGCAATTCCTTTTATTCTCTCGGGGAGCTTTGCGATAATGTCCCTGTCACCGCAGATGGCAAAGGCTGCAAATTCATCTCCGCCGATACGTGCAACAACATCGGAATTTCTCAGGCTGTTCTTTATCACGCTTGCAGCCGTCATTATTGCATAGTCGCCGTCCTCGTGACCGAAGGTGTCGTTTATCTTTTTCAGATTGTCAAGGTCACCGAAGATGACAACCGCCTGCCTGCCCTCATTCTCGGGAGCTTTCAGGATACGGTTTGCAAAAACGTAAAATCCACGGCGGTTGTAAATTCCCGTAAGCTCGTCGGACATCGACATCTTGCTGAGCTGATTGTTCCTGCTCTGTACCTGATCCAGAGAATTTTCAAGCTGCACCACAAGGTTTGTAAGCTTTATCGCCGTTCCTATCTGCGGGGTTATGGAGTATATGTAAGGGAAATATTCATTTTCAAGCTCGAACACCATTACGCCGTACTGCTCCTCGTTCATATACAGCGGGAAAACCACCATTGTGCGGCGGACATCGGGGGGCGTGTACATATTCGAGAGGATAGACGAGGACGCTATTTTCTGAGCCTCACCCGAAACCGTGGCAAGCTTGTCCCTGTCGTGATATGCCTTTAAAAGCACCGTGTCGGGCAGCACCCAGCGGCTCTTTGCACTGTGGATGATAGGCTCCTCGTAAACATAAATATAGCTTCTGTCGATGTGGGCACGATAAAGATTATTGACCACCGAATAGAAGCATTTCTCGGCATTGTTGCCGTATATGGTCATATCCTTTGTGATGTTGCTGATAAGAAAATGGGTGAAGGTGATATCGTCGATTTTGCTGTAATGAATGCTGATGATGCGTTCCGCAGCGGCTTCGGTCATATCCTCGGTGATGTTGTCAACGCTTATCATTCTTTCGGGACACTTCTCCGCACAAAGAGTCCTTGCGGAAATGCGCACATTTTTCGCAATTCTGAGCAGTGCCTCGGGAGATGTGAGGTCAAGGGCATCATCACCCAGCAGCCGCAGGAATACGGTCTTTGCAAGAGAGTCCTCGTCTCCCCCGTTGCCCTGGGCATATTCCAGCACAGCAGCGATAAATTTTCTCAGCTCATACAGCGATTCGCTCCTTGCAAGAAGCTCGCAGTAGCGGTGTATCTGCTCGGAAAGGATAGCATCGGCTATTTTAAGGGAGGTCTCGCCGTTGGACGCAGCCTTTTCCGCCTCGGACACAGCCTGACCCTGACAGCCGCAGGAAAATCTGTAAACGGGGAAGGAATCAAGACTTATATCCTCCACCTTTTTTCTCTTTGCCAGCGCCACCGCTTCCATAACAGCTCTGTAGCCCAGAGCGGAAGCGTCCGCACGGACTGTTGTGAGCCTTGGTCTGAGCGAGAGCGCCACCTCTGAGTCGTCATATCCCGAAACGGCGATATCAACGCCAACTCTCAGCCCCCTGCGCTCAATTGCCTTGTAGCCGCCCTTGCACATCATATCGTTTGCAAAGCAGATAGCGTCGATCCTGCCCTCGTTCCTGTCGATAAGGTCGCCCACGATGTCAACGCAGTACTCGGAAAATTTGCCGTGAGCCACAAGATCCGGGTCATATGGAATGCCGTTTTCCTCAAGTGCCTGCCTGTAATAACCCAGTCTCTCCTCGGCATCAGAGTTGCCCTTGGGACCGCTGACAAATGCGATATGCCGTCTGCCGTGCTCCTTTATGAAATGGTTCACTATGTCCTTTATGCCGCTGCCCGACAGTCTTACGCAGGGATAGCCCTCCACCTTGTTTTCCATTGTGAGGACAGGCAGCCCTCTGTAGCCGTCAAGAAAGCGCTTGAACTCCTCCGCAGAGACAAAGGAGCCCACCGTTCCCGCCGACACGATGACCGCATCGAGAGATTTTGATGAAACATAGCTGTAGACCACATTGTTCTGATACTCGTAAGCCGTAAATTTCTTGTCGTCCAGCTGGCTGTTCAGGGAACGTCCCGGATATATGGCAAGGTTAACGTCCAGACTTTTTGCAGCCGCTGCCGCTCCGTTTAAAACCGACTTTGAGTAATCGTTGTCAAGATGATGAATCATAAGACCGATCGTATATCTCTTTCTCAAAGTCAACTCACTCCTTTTATGCTGCCTTTCTTTTGCAGCTGATATATTATTTACATCATACCATATTTATCGACATCTTTCAAGTATTTTTGTGAAATTATTACAGCAATTTTTGCACATCTTTTATTCTGTTTTTCTGATAAAAAAAGGCAGCCACCATAATAATATGATGACTGCCTTTGCTTTATAGATCAAAAATTATCAGATGTCGCTCTTAAGTATATCCTTTACCTTGGCGAAAAAGCTTTTGCGCTTGTTGTAGTTGCTCTCACCGAGGCTCTCCTCGAACTTTTTCAGAAGATCCTTCTGAGTTTTGTTAAGGTTCTTGGGTACCTCCACATTAACGGTAACATACTGGTCGCCTCTGTCGGAGCGGTTAAGACGCTTTACGCCCTTTCCTCTTATCCTGAAAACAGTGCCCGACTGAGTACCCTCGGCAATGGTGATCTTGCCCTTGCCGTCGATGCAGGGTATCTCTATCTCATCGCCCAGAACAGCCTGTGCATAGGTGATAGGCACTTCCGTGCGGATATCATAGCCGTCTCTCTCAAAGATAGGATCGGGACGAACCTGAACGGTAACGTGAAGATCACCGCTGGGACCGCCGTTTGCACCGCTGTGGCCCTGACCTCTTACCTGAAGTGTCTGACCGTCATCAATGCCCGCAGGGATCGTAACGGTAACTGTCTTTGCTACGGAAACTCTGCCCGAACCGTGGCACTTTGAGCAGGGATTTGTAATTACCTTGCCCTTTCCGCCGCAGCGTGAGCAGGGACGCTGTGAGGATATCATACCGAGGGGTGTGCGCTGTGCGGTCTTGACATAGCCCGTGCCGTGACACTCCGAACAGGTATCGGCAGATGAACCTGCTGCCGCACCCGTACCGTGACAGTCGGGGCAGCTTTCTGTTCTGTTTACTCTGATATCTACCTTTTTGCCGTTGCAGGCATCCATAAAATCAATGGTGGTGTAGGTCTGGATATCCTGACCTCTTCTCGGTGCATTGGGGTTGGAGGAACGTCCTCCGAAGCTGCTGCCGCCGAAGAATGAGCTGAATATATCGCCGATATCGCCCATATCTCCGAAGCCGCCAAAGCCGCCGAATCCTCCGCCGCCGCCTGCACCTGCGCCGTAGCTCGGATCAACGCCCGCAAAGCCGAACTGGTCGTACTTAGCCTTTTTATCGGGGTCTGAGAGGCATTCGTATGCCTCGTTGACCTCTTTCATCTTTTCCTCGCACTCCTTGTCGTCGGGGTGGAGGTCGGGGTGGTATTTTTTAACGCAGGCACGGTATGCTTTCTTTATCTCATCGTCCGAAGCGCCCTTTGAAAGCCCCAGCACCTCGTAATAATCTCTCTTATCAGCCATAATTTATGACCATCCTTTCCAAAGAAACGGCTGAAAGCTGTTTCTCTTAAAACCGACAACAAGGGCGGAGGAATGTCCGCCCTTTGCCGTTTAAGCTATAATCGTGGGATTATGACTCTGTGAATTCTGCGTCAACGAAGCCGTCGTCATTGCCGCCGTTTCCGCCGTTATCGGAAGCGCCGCCCTGAGGAGCTTCACCCTGCGCAGCCTGCTGTGCCGCACCTGCTGCCTGATATACCTTGGAAGAAAGGTCATAAACAGCCTTCTGGAGCTCATCGGTCTTAGCCTTGATGTCAGCGGTGCTGCCGCCCTCGATAGCCTTCTTGAGCTCATCTATCTTAGCCCGGATAGGAGCCTTGTCGGACTCGCTTACCTTGTCGCCGAAGTCGGTGAGAGCCTTTTCGCTCTGGAATACGAGGCTTTCAGCCTGATTCTTGACATCGACCTCTTCCTTACGCTTCTTGTCCTCTTCTGCGTATCTCTCAGCTTCCTCAACAGCCTTGTCGATATCTTCCTTGGACATATTGGAGGAGGACTGGATAGTGATGTTCTGCTCCTTGCCTGTGCCAAGATCCTTAGCGGATACGTGAACGATACCGTTGGAGTCGATATCGAAGGTTACTTCGATCTGAGGGATTCCTCTGGGTGCGGGAGCGATGCCGTCGAGACGGAACATACCGAGCTGCTTGTTGTCCTTAGCGAACTCTCTTTCGCCCTGGAGAACGTTGATATCAACGGCAGTCTGGTTATCAGCCGCAGTGGAGAATACCATTGTGTGCTTTATAGGAATAGCCTTGTTTCTCTCGATCATCTTGGTGCAAACGCCGCCCATAGTCTCGATACCGAGGGACAGAGGAGTTACATCACGGAGAACCATTCCTGTTACATCGCCTGTGAATACACCGCCCTGGAGAGCAGCACCGAGAGCAACGCACTCATCGGGGTTGATGCCCTTGAAGGGGTCAGTGTTCATAAACTTCTTAACAGCTTCCTGAACGGCAGGGATTCTTGAAGAACCGCCGACCATAAGCACCTTGTTGATGTCGGAGGGCTTAAGACCCGCATCGGAAAGTGCCTGCTTTACAGGGCCCATTGTGGACTCAACGAGGTCGTGAGTAAGCTCATCGAACTTAGCCTTTGTGAGAGTAAGCTCAAGGTGCTTGGGGCCTGTAGCATCAGCTGTGATATAGGGGAGGTTTATCATTGAAGAGGGAGTAGAGGAAAGCTCGATCTTGGACTTTTCTGCTGCTTCCTTAAGTCTCTGCATAGCCATCTTGTCGCCTGAAAGGTCGATTCCGTCGGAAGCCTTGAAGGACTCGATCATCCAGTTGATGATACGCTGGTCGAAGTCATCGCCGCCCAGGTGGTTGTTACCTGCGGTAGCCTTAACTTCCTGAACGCCGTCGCCCATTTCGATAATGGATACATCGAATGTACCGCCGCCAAGGTCATATACCATAACGGTCTGATCCTGCTCCTTGTCGATGCCGTAGGAAAGAGCAGCTGCGGTAGGCTCGTTGATGATACGCTTTACATTGAGACCTGCGATCTGTCCTGCGTCCTTTGTAGCCTGACGCTGTGCATCGGTGAAGTATGCGGGAACTGTGATAACAGCCTCTGTAACGGGCTCGCCGAGATATGCCTCAGCGTCTGCCTTAAGCTTCTGGAGTATCATAGCGGAAATTTCCTGAGGAGTGTACTTCTTGTCGCCGATAGTTACCTTGTAGTCTGTGCCCATATGTCTCTTGATAGAAGAAACTGTGCGCTCTGCATTTGTAACTGCCTGACGCTTTGCGACCTGTCCTACAAGTCTTTCGCCTGTCTTTGTGAAGCCTACAACGGAGGGAGTGGTTCTTGCACCTTCGGAGTTGGGTATTACGACTGCGCTGCCGCCCTCCATAACGGCTACGCAGGAGTTAGTTGTACCAAGGTCGATACCAATGATCTTTGACATAAAAATTCTTCCTTTCAAAAGTTAAAGTATATATGAAAACGGGTAAAAGTTGATCTCTTTTACGGATTTGCCACCGTCACCATTGCGTGGCGGATAACCTTTTTGCCGAGGGTGTAGCCCTTTTGGAGGACTGCCGCAACGGTATTCTCACCGAGATTTTCGTCCTCACAGCTGCTTACCGCATTGTGAAGATTTGGGTCAAAGGGCTGACCCTGTGCGGGTATCTCGGAAACGCCCAGCTTTTCGAGTATTGCAAGATACTGCTTGAATATCATATCAACACCCTTCTTGAAATTTTCATCGGAGCACTCCGCATTTGCGGCTCTTTCAAAGTTGTCTATGACGCTGAGCACCTCAGTGACTGTCTTGCAGAGAGCATTGTCATAAGCTTCCTGCTTTTCTTTGAGAGAACGTGTGCGGTAATTGTAATACTCGGCATCGAGCCTGAGATATTTTTCCTTTTCGTCAGCCAGCTCCTTTTTAAGGCTTTCGACCTCTGCTGTGAGCTTTTCTTCGGCGGAAAGCTCTTTCTGAGGTTCGACCGCAGGTTCTTCTGCCTTTCCGGCACCCGCTGCATCAGTTTCGGGCTGCTTCGCAGTCTCCTGCTCGGGTGCGGCTTCCTGTTCGGTCTTGTCTGTCTGCTTCTTTTCTTCTGCCATTTTGTATATCATCCTTTCTGTCCGTCATTATCCGCAGTTTCCAGCGCAGGTTTGCTTTCGCTTTCCTCCGAAAGCCGTCCCTCGGGTCCCTCCGAGATCATCTCGCTTATCTTATCGGTCATATACTCGATGTAAGGTATCACCTTTGCATAATCAAGTCTTAACGGACCTATAAGTCCCAGCGAGCCTGCTGTCCGCCTGCCCTTTTTGATGGGGGAAACGATCATACTGGAATTTCCGATAACGAAGCCGCCGTCCTCGCTGAACAGTACCTTAAGCTCGCTGAAGCTGTCGTCCAGCATCTTGGAGAACTCATTTTTCTGTTCAAAGAATCTGATAACGTCGCCTGCTTCGATATCGTTTCGCTTGAGAAGATTTCTTTCGCCGCTGACGTGAACATCAGACTGCATAAAGCCCTTCGCAAGCTCCCTTATTCCCTTCATAAGAGGAGAAAGGGTAACTGTATATGCACCCATTGCCTCCGCAAGGCGTTCCAGCGTTTCGTCCGAAAGGCTGTCCACGCTCATTCCGCTGAGGTTCTTGGTCATATATTCATTGAAAAACGCAAGCTGTTCATTTGTAAGGTCAAGCTCCAGCCTGCATACCTTGTTCTGTATGTTTCCCGATGAGGTTATCATCAGGAGAACGTACATATGCTTTCCTGTGGGGACCGCATCGACCTTTGCGATCACCGAGAACTGAGGTGAGCAGTTTGAAACAACTGCCGCACAGTCCGTTATTTCCGCAAGCGCCCTTGTTGCATTGTCGATGAGGACTTCCTCCGAGGAGTAATCATCACCGAGAGCCTTGTCAAGCATCTCCTTTTCATCATCGGAGAGCTGCTTTTTCGGCATAAGGGTCTCGATATAAAGCTTATAGCCGCTGTATGTGGGGATACGTCCCGCAGATGTGTGGGGCTGCTCCAGAAAGCCCAGCTGCTCCAGCATCGCCATATCGTTTCTGATAGTGGCTGATGAAACTCTGATATCGGGCAGAGAAGCGATGGCTTTTGAACCTACCGGCTCACCTGTACGAATATATTCATCAACGACCGCCGCCAGAATTTTCAGCTTTCTGTCGTCCAGCACAGGCTCATCACCCTCTTCCTTTAGCACTTGATATTTTTGTCTGTTAGCACTCCTCTTTCCTGAGTGCTAATTATATTATACACCATTTTTCCGACTTGTCAAGGGGTTTTTGAAAAAAAATTAGCAAATTAACACAGAGAGTGCTAAAAAGCATTCGCAAGTGACGCAGCAAAGCCGTTTTATGCATATAAAAAAAATCTGCTGCACGATCTTTTCGCACAGCAGAAATATTGTAATTATTACTTGGCAGCGGCTACAGGCTCTTTTTCTTCGAGCTTATCCGCATCATTTTTATCCTTGAACACAACCTTTAGCAGCACAGGGGTTATGATAGTTGTGAGCACGACCATTATAACGATGGGAGCGAAGAACTTGTCGCTCATAAGTCCCACAGCCTCGCCCTTGTTGGCAACGATGAGGGCGACCTCTCCACGGGATATCATACCCACGCCGATCTGGAGAGATTCCTTATTTGAATACTTGCATATCTTTGCACCGAGACCGCAGCCGATGACCTTTGTAATAATAGCCACAAGGCAGATGATGACGGTAAAGAGGACTATTTCAAGGTTCATCTTGGGGAGAACTACCTTAAGACCGATGCTTGCGAAGAAGATAGGTGAAAGGAGCAGATAGGAAAGTGTGTCGAAACGCTTGGTAACGTAATCCGCCTTATTCGTTCCCGATATCGCAAGACCTGCGAAGAATGCACCTGTGATATCCGCAACGCCGAAAAATTCCTCAGCGCAGTATGCAAGGACAAGGCAGAATGCAAAGCTGATAACAACGTATCTTCTGAGCTTTACGGGGTTGTTGTCGGTCCACTTCTTGAATGCGTAGTGGTAGCCCACAGCGGCAACGAAGGTGAATACAAAGAAGCCGAGTATCTTAAGAAGAACCATTCCGATGCTTACGGAGGAGTCAGCCATACTGATGACCATTGTAAGAGCGATGATGCCGAGGATATCATCTATGATAGCCGCACCGAGGATCGCATTGCCCGCAGGGGTGGAAAGCTTGCCCATTTCCTTAAGGGTCTCAACGGTGATACTGACGGAAGTGGCTGTAAGGATAATGCCGATGAAGATGTTCTGGAGCATCTTGTTTCCGTCCGTGGAATCGTTGAAGAAATATGCGGCAGCCGCACCGCCCAGCATAGGAACCACAACGCCTATGAGAGCAATAAGGAAAGATGCCTTTCCTGTACGCTTGAGCTCATTTATATCAGTCTCCAGTCCTGCGGCAAACATCAGAACGATAACACCGATCTCGGAAAGGCAACTGAGCATATCGGTGTTATGTATCCAGCCGAGACAGGCAGGACCCATAATAACGCCCGCAATAAGCGCTCCGACGACCTGAGGGAGCTTTATCTTCTTTGAAAAAAGTCCCAGCAGCTTTGTGCTGATGAGGATAAGCGCTATCGAAAGCAGGTACGAATAATCTTGCATAAAAATCGTCCTTTCTTTATAAAATAGGTATATTATTTAGTTCAGTCTGAATTATAGCACAATATTTATGAACATTCAACATTTATTTTATAAACCTGAAAATTCTCATTTACTGTTAAAACTTGATATATTATTAACCCCGCTATTGTGAAAAAACACCGAAAATTGTCGGATAACAGTGTGACAGTCGGGTGAATTTATAATGTGTATGTTATGATATGATAACTGCATCATACCGAGAGGAAACGTTTTCCGCAAAAGCAAGGCATTTTATGCAGAAATTATTAAATTTATCGCAATAGTTAACGCTATGTTCATAGAAATATACTATGAATTAATGATAATAACAGGCTGCACGGAGCCGAAGTGAGGGAGAAAGCAATGGTAAAGCGCAGGTTATTATACCAATAACCAATAAAACTGTACAAAAAAATCAAGAATGATCCATATACACAGGATCATTCTTGATTTTTTACAGTTTTTAATCGGTTCTCAATCAGTTTCTTTTCTTCTTCATACCGAAAACCATTGCGGCGGACACAGCTGCCGCACCCGCTGCAAGCACGGCAGGCAGAGCATAGGAATTTCCGCTGTCCGTTTCCTCGTAAACGCTTTCCGCCGTCATTGCCCCTGCGGAAACATCTTCGCCGAAGGGTGCGGGGTCGATGGGATCATCAAGGTATATCCAGCCCTCGCAGCCCCACATATAGCCGATATATCCCCATTTGCCCCCTGTTGTGTCAGTATATATCCTGCTCACATAGGTCACAAAATCATCGGGGTGGCTCTCCATAGAAAGGCTTTCGGTACTGCCCGGATAATCCCACAGATATATGGTCTTGTCCGTTCTGTAGGAAGCATATTCATCAGCCTTGCCGTTTATTATTTCGTCCTTGTGCTCTTCCTCAAAGGAGTAATTGTCATAAACCACATCAAGCCCGTCAAGGGATATCCACAGAAGCTCGTCATCGCCCGAATAATCATAATATCCGCCCCATTTAATGCCGCTCTTGTCGGTATAGTAAAACGAAATGTAGGGCGAGATGCCTGCGGAAAGCTTTCCCACGACCTTGCCGCCCGGGTCATTATACACCTTTGTTTCGGCGGTAAGTTCAAATTTTCTGGAATTTCTTCCGCTGTTTGTTTCTATCTCGTTTAAATGGGAAGTGTAAAAGCTGTCAACAGGCTCGATCAAAACATCTGCGCTGACTGCTGCCGACATTGCCGTGCATATTATCAGCGCTGCGGCTGCGATGAGAATTTTTTTCATTTATATTACTCCCTTTCCGTTACAAAGTCTTATATATAATAAACAACCGTACACAGGGAAATTTTTCATTCAGATGTAATTTCTTGCAATAATATACGCCATATATGCGGCATAGACAAGGATAAGGGTAACACCCTCCCCCCGTGACATCTTTTTGTCGGTGAGATACCACACATATGCCACGGCGCTGAGCACCGCAAGGATAATCCCGTCAATGACCGCAGAGCTCTCCGCAGCCATAGGGGTTATGATGCCCGAAATGCCGAGTATGCCGAGAGAGTTGAAAATATTTGAACCGATAACATTTCCCACAGCCATATCGTTTTCGCCTTTTTTTGCGGCTGTTACGGAGGTCACAAGCTCGGGAAGACTTGTTCCCACGGCGCAGATAGTAAGTCCTGCAAGGGTCTCGCTCATACCTGCCGCAACGGCAACAGACTGAGCATTATCCACCACAAGATTTCCGCCCAGGATTATTCCCGCAATGCCGCCTGTCATTCCCAGGGCGCATTTTACGGCTGAAAAGCTGCTCTCAGGTGCTGTATCATTTCCGCTGTCTCCCGCTTCCTTTTTGGCAAGCCTTACGGAAACTATCATATATACAATGAGCCCTGCGAGCAGCACAGCCGCTTCAAGCCTGCTCATAACGCCGTCAAGGATAAATATGACAAAAAGCACGCCTGCCGCAATGGAAATGGGATAATCCCTCTTTGCAACGCTGTCATTCGTGGCAATGGGCTTAATGGCGGAGCAAACGCCGAGGACAACAAGGAGATTGAAAATATTTGAGCCGATAACATTGCTTATGGCAATGGAATTTGAGCCGCTCACTGCCGCCGACACGCTGACCGCAAGCTCAGGAGCGCTTGTTCCCATAGCCACAATGGTAAGCCCGACGATGAGGGAGGGAATTTTCAGCTTCCGTGCAAGAGAGCTGCTGCCCTCAACAAAATAATCAGCGCCGCTTATGAGCATATAAAAGCCCGCTATGAGCATTACTATGCTAAGTATCATCATCTGGGGCAGGGGAAAAACATAGCTTGTTACCACAGCAAGGGCAAGAAGTATGATATAGATGATTATTTTCATAAGCTCTCCTTACTTTATTCGTTTGGATATCTTTTCAATGTCAGTCTGCTTGCCCAGGACCAGAACGTGGTCGTCCTCTTCAAAAACGTATTCGGCATTGGGCAGCGGCAGAACATTATCATCTTTCTTTATTGCAAGAATGATTATCTGATATTTATTTCGGATATTCAGCTTGCTGATGCTGTGATTTTTCCATTCATTGAGTATGGGCATCTCGCAGGTTCCCGTGTCCTTGGAAATCTCGGTGTACTCGAAAAGATTTGAGGAATACTGGAGAGCCAGCTTTTCGGCTCTGTCCCTTTCGGGATAGACCACATCATCTGCGCCGTTCTTGGCAAGGAATTTTGCGTGGATAGCTGTGCTTGCCTTGCTGACGACTTTTTTTGCCCCAAGCTCCTTGAGCTGGTCGGTTATCTCAAGACTTGCCTGAAAATTGCTGCCGATGCACACAAAGCATATGTCGAAATTTTTCACACCCAGACTGTCCAGAGCTTCCCTTTTGGTGCAGTCCGCAATTTTCACTTTTATCTGGCGGTTCATAAACTCACGGATATTGTCCTCATCGTTGTCCACAACCATTACATCATTGCCCAGCTTGTCAAATTTGTCCGCAAGGGTTTTTCCGAATCTTCCCAAACCTATTATCAGTACGGAACGCTTCATATCATATCACCTTTCATCAGCCCACGTTCACCTGTTCAACAGGATTGCGGACCCCCGTATATTTTTTCAGCCTTGTAAAAATAAGCACAAAGGAAACGCTTCCCACTCTTCCGCAGTACATCATAAGGATTATCACTATCCTTGAAGCCTGTGAAAGCTCTCTTGTTATGCCCGTGGTCATTCCCACAGTGTTTATTGCCGAGAAGCACTCGAAAACAATGTCCTTGACGGAAAAATCGGGCTGGAATGCACATATACAGAGAATGCCCGTGAACGCAAGGAAAAGGTTCACAGATACGACTGTAAGAGCCTTAAGGGGCAGATCCTCTTCAAGCCGCCTGCCGAATATCTCCACATCATCGCTGTTTTTCATTCCCGCCACAGCCGAGAGGATAAGCACCGCAACAGTGACGGTCTTAACGCCGCCTGCGGTGGAGCCGGGGCTGCCGCCGATGAACATACAGATCATTGTGAGCACCGATGATGCAGGGCTGAGAGCCGCCGTATCAACGGAATTAAAGCCCGCAGTTCTCGGTGCAACGGAGTCAACGAATGCATTTAAAAGGCTCTGCCCGAAGTCTGCTCCCACATTGGTATAGCCTTGCTCGAATATCATAAAAAGGATAACTGTAACGAGAGTGAGCACTCCTGTGAAAACAAGGGCGATTTTGCTGTGAAGCCTGTATTTTGAAAAGCTGAGCTTATTTCTGCCGATGTCGTCCCAGACGGAAAAGCCGATGCCGCCGATAAGGACAAGCATACAGGCGGTTATGCACACAAGGGGGTCGGAGGCAAATTCCGTGAGGGACGAATATGCCCCGTATTTTCCGTTAAGGTCAAAGCCCGCATTGCAGAATGATGATATTGCGAAGAACACCGAGTTCCCGATGCCCTCCCAAAGCCCCATTTTCGGGATAAACCGTACAGCGAGTATCGCTGCTCCCACGCCCTCGAAAAAGAACGTTCCGAAAGAAATTTTCCGTGCCATTCGGACTATTCCCGCAAGCTGCAATCCGTTTACGCTGTCCTGGAGCACGCTGCGCTCTTTGAGCCCTATTTTTCTGCCTGTCGCCATAGCCGCAAGGGATATCACCGTCATAAAGCCCAGTCCGCCTATCTGAATGAGCAGCAGCAGGACTGCCTGTCCGAAAACCGACCACTGAGTATATGTATCGAACACCACAAGCCCCGTTACGCAGGTGGCTGAGGTCGCCGTGAACATTGCGTCGAGAAATTTTGGTGATGCACCCTTTGATGCTATCGGCAGCATCAGCAGAAGCGTTCCCGCAAGGATTATGACCATATATCCGAAGGCTATTATCTGCGCCGAGGAAAGCTTATTGATACGAAACTTTTTAACTTTGTCTATGTCCGAAAGCTTATTCATAGGAATATCCTTTTCAATCAGAAATATATATGTTTATTTTATCACAAGGTATATTTTTTGTCAATTATAAATTCACAGTTTTAATGCATATTTAATGTATAATAATAGCATTATCAGTTCATTTGAAAGGAAGATAAAATTATGATACCACTTGAAATAGAGCGCAAATTTCTTATCCGTCAGACCCCCGGGCTTTTCGCCGCCTGCTCAAAAAAAACGGACATTGAGCAGATTTATCTGATAAAGACAGACCCCTCTGTTCAAAGGCGAATCCGCAGTATGACAGCAGAGGGGGAAACTAAATATTATTACACCGAAAAACGCTTTTTATCCGCTGTGACACGAGAGGAAAACGAGCGGGAGATCACCTGTGAGGAATACGAAAAGCTCCGTTCGGAAGCGGATATGTCCCTTGTGCCTATTATAAAGACAAGGCATATCCTTGAATTTTCGGGGCAGCGCTTTGAGATAGACAGCTACCCGTTTTCAGATGAGCTTGCGTCGATGGAGCTGGAGCTTGCCGATGAAGCCCAGGAGATATTTTTCCCGCCCTGCGCCGAGATAATAAAGGAGGTCACGGGCGACAAGCGGTATTCAAATGCCGCTCTTGCAAAAAATAACGGCTTCCCCGAGTGAGAAGCCGTCAGACTGATTTACAATGGATTTTTAATTATGACCCCTCGCCGGAAAGCATATCCGCAGGGTCTGTCCAGCTGCCGTTCTTTTTGAGCCCGAAATGGAGATGAGGCTCTTCGGATATCTCCGCTTCGGCAGTGGAGCCTACCTCACCGATAACGCTGCCCGCATTCACGCTGTCACCCTCGGAAACGGGAACATCATAGGCAAGATTGCAGTAATATCCCTCGTATCCGCTGCCGTGGTCGATAACAACGGTCACGCCCATAAGAGCGTCATCGGTAACGGAAACCACAGTGCCCGATGCTGCGGATTTGACCGCCGAGCCCGTTTCCGCCGCAATGTCAATGCCGTCGTGGGTCTTCCAGACGCTGAGGGTCCTGGACTTCACAAGCTCACCGTCTGAGAAATCAGACAGTACATCGCCGCTGACGGGTCTTACAGCCGCTCCCGTAAAGGACTCGGAAACGGGCTGTGCCTCGGGTGATTCGCCGCCGTCCCCTGCTCCGAAAGCGTCCTGCTCAAGCCTTAAGGTCTCCTCGGGTGCTTCCGCAGGCTCTGAGGGCTCCATAGGCACATTATCCGCCGATACGCCCGCTTCCTCCGCCGCTTCCGTCACGGCTTCGGTACCTGTCTGTGATGTACTGTCCTTTACACCCGTAAGACTGCCTGCCAGCTCTTCAGATGCCTTGTTGTAGGAAAAAATGCCAAGCGCCGCCACTGCCGCAAGGCAGAAACAGATTATCGCCGCTGTGCTTTTGCCCGAAAGCCTGCCGTTGAAAAACTTTTTCATATTACCATATCCTTTCGTTTTATACCAATAACCGATCCATAATTATAATGGTGTTTAGTATTAGTTTTATCGGTCACAGTATTATACTTGGAAGCTTTTTGCTTCTTTTGATATTTTTGCCGCTTTTGTCCTCTTTATACGGTAATATAAAAAATATGCGCCTGCCGTTTTCACAGCAGGCGCATCAGTCTGTCGAAAAAGATATCGGTTTTGTACAAACTGTACAAAAAGCTTGGGGGAGTTGCTTTGTCCAAAACGTTCCACCGGA
>CAKSPU010000017.1 GCA_934486875.1 uncultured Oscillospiraceae bacterium | reverse complement strand
GAACGCTATGATTTTGCTTTGTTTTTATTATACCACTTTTTCCTCGGTTTGGGAAGATTTATTCAGTGATTCCTTAATCAAACATAAACAAGCGGGACGGGAAAACCGTCCCCTACATAATTATAAATCAGTCAACATAATTCCGGTTTATCTCACTATATCTTATCGAGATGTCTGCTTAGCCGAGCCGATGCGTTTCTCCGCAAAAAGACAAACCGCCATTACCACAGGGAATATCATCGCCGCAAGAATGCCCGCTTTCATATTTCCTCCAGCCCTGTCGGAAACAAATCCCGCAAGGGTGGGACCGCCCGAACAGCCTACATCTCCCGCAAGAGCAAGGAGAGCAAACATTGCCGTGCCGCCGCCCTTTATGGAAGCGGAAGCCTTGCTGAATGTGCCGGGCCACATTATTCCAACGGAAAAACCGCATACCGCACAGCCGATAAGTGATACCACAGGGTTCGGCACAAGAGTAATGCACAGATATGCTCCTATGCACAGAAAACAGCTGCACTTCATAAACCTGTCAAGATCGAGCCTGTGACCGTACTTGCCGTAAATAAGCCGTGAAAGCCCCATAAGCACCGCAAAAGCCATAGGACCCGCAAGATCGCCCACAGTCTTGCTCACCCCGAGACCCTTTTCCGCAAAGGCAGATGCCCACTGGCTCACAGCCTGCTCGCTTGCCCCTGCGCATATCATCATCACAAGGAGCATTCTGAAAACTCCGCTTGCAAAAAGCTCCTTGAATGAAAGCCCCGTTTCACCCTCATCAACAAGGGAATATATGGGTACCTTGGCAAAAAGCACAGTGTTGAGCACAGGTACAGCCGCCCATATCAAAGCGAGTATTTTCCAATTTTCCGTGCCGAAAGCCGAGAAGAATGCAGTGGACAGCAGAACGACCCCAACGTGTCCCCAGCAGTAAAAGGAGTGGAGCAGGCTCATTGCCTTTTCCTTGTTGTCCGTGGGGCACGCCTCGATAATGGGGCTTATAAGCACCTCGATAAGTCCGCCGCCCACAGCATAAACCACTACCGATATGAGCAGTCCGATAAACGGGTCAGGGAGCACCGAGGGCAGCACCGTGAGCATAATAAGTCCCGCCGCCGAGCAGATGTGCGCAATAATTGCCGATGCACGATAGCCTATTTTGTCCGCAAAGCCTGCCGAGAGAAGATCGACCGCAAGCTGAACACCGAAATTTATGGTTATGAGCAGGGTTATCTGAGAAAGGGGAATGCCGTAGCTTTTCTGAAAGGTCACGAAAAGCAGGGGTACAAAGTTATTGACGATTGCCTGCACGATGTATCCGATAAAGCAGGCATACATTGTTGACTTATAGTTTGGTTTCATACAAAAACCTCCTTTTGTTATCATACCTGTTGCATTATATCACAAAGCTTCCTTGAAGTCTTGACTAAAATCGTCATTTTATGATACAATATCTCCAAAAGCTGCGGGAGGGGATATATATGCAGATAACCGAGATAATTACCGATGAATCAATGCGGGAGCTTCGTCAGCACGGAACGGCAGGCTTCCCCTTTGAGTATTATTATGACGATATCAGAAAATTTTCAAAACAGCTTGTTGACTGGCACTGGCACAGGGAATTTGAATTTTGCTATGCCGAAAGCGGCACTGTGCTGTGCTCCGTAAATTCCGCAAAGATATGTCTTGAAGAGGGGGACGGCATTTTCATAAACAGCCGTGCAATACACCGCTTTGAAACGGAAAATGATGCCAAAATGCCCAATATCCTTTTCAGCCCCGAGTTCATCGCCCCTGAGGGCTCGGACATTTATGAGGAGTACGTCCGCCCCGTTCTCTCATCGGGCTGCGAGTATATCGCCGTAAGAAAAACAGACCCTCTTATGCCGCTGCTCACCGACGCTGTTTACACCGCTGCGGCAGGCTTTGATGACAAGCTGGGGATAATGATAAGGGTGTGCAGGCTCTGGCAGGAGATATGTCCCCTTGCCGAAGCCTGCACACCCGCCGCAGACAGGGGAACGATGCTCACCCGTTCCCGAATGCGTACAATGATGCAGTTCATAGCCGATAATTACAAAGAAAAGATAAGTCTCGGGGACATTGCAGCCTCCGCAAGCATCAGCAAAAGCGAAGCCCTGAGATGCTTTAATTCCTGCGTGGGTATGACCCCGATAAAATATCTCACAGCCCGCCGCCTTGAAAAAGCGGCGCAGCTCCTGCTCTCCACCGATGACACGGTGACACGGATAGCCGTTGAATGCGGCATTGACAATATAAGCTACTTTGTCCGTATCTTCACAGCCGCTTTCGGCATAACTCCCAAAGCCTACCGCCAAAGCATCAGATAAAATGCATAAGCACCATACAGCAGGCTGTTCCGAGAATTATGCTCAGAAATGTATTGTGTCTGAGCTTATATGAAACCGCCGTTGCGATAACTCCCGCAATTTCGGGAATGCCCGTGTGAACGATGTCGGTCTTAACATCTTTCAGGCAATAGATTATAAGCACCGCCATAACTGCCGAGGGGAGCAGCTTTCCCAGCCTGTCAAGGATATCGGGGAGCTTGTGTTCACCTCTGAAAACGAGAAAGGGGAACGCTCTGAGCAGAAAGGTTATGACCGCCGAGAGTATAATTGCAGCGGCAATATATCCGTATCCCGTCATACCTTTTCACTCTCCTTTCCGCAGAAAAGCACAAGCAGACCCGAGGTAATGAGCAGTGCGGGCAGCATAAATGCAGAGGGACCGAAAACAAACAGGCATAAAACGCCCACTCCAAGCCCCATAAGAGCAGGCTTGTGAGACTTTGCATTCTCCCACCTGTCAATGAAGATTATAACAAAAAGTGCCGTCATACAAAAGTCGATGCCTTTAAGCTCAAAGGGGATAAGCTGACCTAAAATGCCGCCGATGACCGAGCCTATGAGCCAGTAGCTCTTTGAAAGCACCGCCACCGTGAACATTATCCCGTGGCGCTCATCACTGTCGGTTATGTTCTCAAGAGTGGTGTTCACCGCAAAGGTCTCGTCGGTCAGGGTGTTCACCATATACCATTTCTTTTTGCCCATCTGCTTGAACTCGTCAAGAAAGGTGAGGGCGTAAAAGGTCTGCCTGCTGTTCATAAGGAAAGCAGTGAGGGCAATTGTTATAAGTGAAGCGCCGCTGCTGAGAAAGGTTATCAGCACGAATTGAAACGCTCCCGTGTAAACTGCTTCGCTGACCAGCAGTGACATATACCATTTAAAGCCCGCCGACTCCATCATAATGCCGTAAGCCGTGCCCACGAAAATGTAGCTGCACAGCACAGGCAGAGATTTAATGAATGCTTTTTTCAGTATTTCCCTGTTCATAATATACTTCTCCTATCTGATATGCTCCATTATACTCTCATTTTATGTACTTGTCAAAAACATCAGGCAAATTTTATTCATTATTTTTGGAATTAAATTTACGACGTTCGTCACTTTGTATAAAGCAGCCGTCATAAATTATCGGTTTATGCCGAATGTCTGCCGAACCATTCTCAAATCACTTGACGTAAAGAGCTTTTGACCTTATAATGATATAGTATATACGCTGTCGGCGGCATACCCGACAGCATTTTCATTTTATATAAAATACCACAGGGGGAATATCAGTGAATTTTCTCGAAGAAAGAATCGTAAAAGACGGTATCGTTAAGGAGGGAAATGTCCTTAAGGTCGACAGCTTCCTCAATCATCAGATGGACATAAGGCTGTTTGAGCAGATAGGTGCAGAGTTCAAGCGCCGCTTTGAGGGCAAGGACATCACCAAGATACTTACCATAGAAGCCTCGGGCATAGGCATCGCCTGCATCGCAGCAAGATATTTTGATGTGCCCGTGGTGTTTGCGAAAAAATCCCAGAGCATCAATATCGAGGGCGATGTGTATGTGGCAGAGGTGGAGTCCTTTACCCACAAGCGCACAAATCAGGTCATCGTTTCAAAGAAATATCTCTCCCCCGAGGATAAAATACTCATTATCGACGATTTCCTCGCAAACGGCTGTGCTTTGCAGGGACTTATCTCTATCATAAATGCTGCGGGAGCCACGGTTGAGGGAATAGGAATAGTTATCGAAAAGGGCTTCCAGATGGGCGGACATACCATAAGAAACCTCGGCTATCACCTTGAATCCCTCGCTATCGTTGACAGTATGGACGCAGCAACAGGAACCATTTATTTCCGTGAACGGTCTCAGGGGGGACATAATGCAGAAAACTCAGAATGTATCAACTGAAAATATCTATCGCCTTGAAGGACGTGTGCCTGTAGAAAAGGCGATCCCTTTCGGACTTCAGCATATTTTATCAATGTTCGTGGCGAACATTGCCCCCATAATCATCGTGGCAAACGCCTGCGGACTGAGCAGCACCCAAAGCGCAGCCCTTATCCGGAGCGCAATGCTCATTGCGGGAATAGGCACCCTTATCCAGCTTTTCCCCCTTTGGAAAGTGGGCTCGGGGCTTCCTATCGTAATGGGAATAAGCTTCACATTTGTATCTATCCTCTGCTACATCGGCGCAGCCTATGACTATAACACAGTGGTGGGAGCGGTGCTCATCGGCGGACTTATCGAGGGAATACTGGGGCTTTTCGCAAAATACTGGATAAAGCTCATTTCCCCCATAGTTGCGGCAAGCGTGGTAACGGCTATCGGCTTTTCGCTTTTGTCGGTGGGAGCCTCCTCATTCGGCGGCGGCAGCGGAAGTGCGGATTTCGGCAGCGCTTCAAACTGGATACTGGGACTTATAACTCTCCTCTGCTGCATACTTTTCAACATTTTTGCAAAATCATTTTTAAAGCAGCTCTCCGTTCTTTTCGGACTTGTTGTGGGCTATATCGCAGCAATATTTATGGGCAAGGTGGATTTCTCCGCTCTTGCCGGTGTGGGAATAATATCCCTCCCCCGGATAATGCCCTTTGCGCCCAGATTCGACATAAATGCAATAATCTCCGTAACGCTTATTTTTCTCGTGTCTGCCACCGAAACTATCGGTGATGCATCAGCCGTGTGCTCCTCGGGTCTCGGACGTGACGTTACTGTAAAGGAGACCTCGGGCTCAATTGTCTGCGACGGCTTTGTAAGCTCACTTTCATCAATATTCGGCTGCCTGCCCATAACCTCGTTCAGCCAGAACGTGGGACTTGTGGCGATGACAAAGGTGGTAAACCGCTTCACCATAGGAACGGGCGCAGTGATAATGATACTTTCGGGCATATTTCCGTTACTCGGCGCAGTACTTGCCACCCTCCCCGATGCAGTTCTCGGCGGCTGCACCATAATGATGTTCGGAACAATAGTTGTGAGCGGTCTCCGGATGATAGGCAAGTGCGGCTTTACTCAGCGAAACATAGTAATAACCGCCCTTTCCCTCAGCATAGGTCTGGGATTTACACAGGTGCCCGAGATATTCTCCGTTTTTCCAAGCATCGTGCAGAATATTTTTGCGGAAAACTGCGTGGCTGTTGTGTTCATCGTTGCGGTGGTGCTTAATCTCGTGCTGCCGAAGAATATGGAGAATGAAACGGCTTTGGAAGCTGAAAAGGAATAATTTCTATGAGCGTATCCGAAATGGGTACGCTTTTTTATTATCATTGACAAACTTCCCCAAAATCGGTATAATAAAAACTGAACCATATCCAAAAGGAAAGGAACCCGTTAAAATGATACATCTCCGCATACCCGCAACAAGCGCAAACCTCGGCGCAGGCTTTGATGCCCTCGGTCTTGCCCTCAGCTACTACAACTACATAAATATGGAGGAAAGCGACGGCTGCCATATCCGTTCTCTTGACAGCACCGAAGTTCCCACCGACGAAACAAATCTTATCTATCATACCGCAAAGACAGTCTATAATATCTGCGGCAAGCCTTTCAAGGGGCTTACTATCGAGCAGACCAACAATATCCCTATGGCAAGGGGACTGGGAAGCTCCAGCGCCTGCATAATCGCAGGAGTTGCGGGGGCAAACAAGCTTATGGGCGATCCCCTCACCCTTGACGAGACCGTTGACCTCGCCGCTCAGATAGAGGGACACCCCGACAACACCGCCCCTGCACTTCTCGGCGGAATAGTGACCGCTGTTTTTGACGGCAAAAGTGTCCACTGGGTAAAGCAGGAGGTATTCACTACCCTTAAATTCATCGCCGTGATACCCGATTTTGAGCTTAAGACCGAAAAGGCAAGAGCCTGCCTGCCAAAGGAAATTTCCCATTCCGATGCTGTTTATAACCTTTCAAGAGCGGCACTTTTTTCAGCATCGCTCCTTACGGGAAAGTACGAAAATCTCCGCACAGCCGTGAATGACCGTCTCCACCAGCCGTACAGAATGGAGCTTATCCCACACGCATCGGACATTTTCGACATCGCCTACACAAACGGAGCATATGCAGCCTACCTCAGCGGCGCAGGTCCCACACTTATGACTATTGTTGATTCGGAAAACAAATACTTCGGCGGCAAGATGCGCTTTGCTCTTGACAATATGGGACTCACAGGCTGGGAAGTCAGAGAGATGCATATTGACAATCAGGGCACTTGTGAGTGCTGAGTGTAAAAAAGCTCGGGAGAGATGTTTTGTCTAAAACGTTCCGTCTTTGGACAAGGCGGACGAAACTTTTTCCTTTGTGCTTATTTTGTTAAAATTTTTTAACAAGCTGAAAATCCCCGTAACAGGGGATTTTTTGTTTTTACTTGTATTTCAATACAAACCTGTTCTTCTCAAATTCTATCATACCGTCGTCCCTCAGCCTGCAAAGCTCGTTTGACATTGCGCTGCGGTCAACGGAGAGAAAATCCGCAAGCTGCTGGCGGTTAAAGGGAATGGTAAAGCTGCCGCTGCCGTTTTTCCTTGCCTGCTCGGAAAGATAGGAAATAAGCTTTTCACGGGTGGTACGCTTTGACATATGCCCAAGCTTCTGCATAAGCTTCCTGTTTTTTTCGGAAAGGGCAAAAACAAGGTTCTGCACCACCGTGGTGTGAAATCTGCACGCCGATGAGCATACGGTCAGTATCCTGTTTATGTCAAAAAACATAACGGTGCAGTCCTCGGCGGCTATTACATCATTCACCATAGCCCCGCTGTCGGGAGCGGCATATGCTTCCCCGAACATCTCCCCCCTGCCTATCATATTTATAATGCTGCGGTTGCCCCAGTAATCGAAATTCTGTATCAGTATGCTGCCCTCGACGGGTACGGCTATCCTGCGGATATTGTCCCCCTGCCTGTAAATATGTTCACCCTTTTTGTATGTGCATAAGGCTGCCTGCAAGCAGCTCAGCATTGCTTCGATATCATCAGCCGCAACACCGTCAAATAATTTTGTTTCCATTAAAACAGGAATAAATTTCTTCATCAAAATCTCCGTTTCCGTTGTAAAAACAACCGACTTGTTAAGGGTATTATATTATAATTATATCACAAAGTCAAGATGAAACGTCAAAATTTCGCATAAAGCATAAAATGGAGGAACAAACATTATGATAAGAAAAATAATCAGAATAGACGAAGAAAAATGCAACGGCTGCGGTCTTTGCGCAAAGGCGTGCCACGAGGGCGCAATTGATATGGTGGACGGCAAGGCAAAGCTTACCCGTGAGCATTACTGCGACGGTCTGGGGGACTGTCTCCCTGCCTGTCCCGCAAATGCGATCTCATTTGAAGAGCGTGAAGCTCCCGCATATGACGAGGCTGCGGTAATGGCATCGAAAAAGGCAAAGTCACAGCTTCCCTGCGGCTGCCCCGGAACACAGTCACGGGCAATAAAGCGTGAAGCGGATACGGCATCATATGCACCCATTTCAAGCAGGCTTTCCCAGTGGCCCGTTCAGATAAAGCTGGTTCCCGCAAGCGCTCCCTATTTCGACGGCGCAGACCTGCTCATTGCCGCAGACTGCACAGCCTATGCATACGGCGATTTCCACAATGAGTTCATCAAAGGACGCATCACCCTCATAGGCTGCCCCAAGCTCGACAGCGTTGACTATACCGAAAAGCTCACTGCGATCATCAGAAACAATAACATAAAGAGCGTAACCATCGTCAGAATGGAAGTGCCCTGCTGCGGCGGAATCGAAAATGCCGCAAAGAATGCCATTCAGGCAAGCGGAAAATTTATTCCCTGGCAGGTCGTGACCATTTCCACCGACGGCAGAAAATTAAGATAAATAAAGAAATAACAAGGAGATACCAATATGAATAAGATGTTTTGTTTTCAGTGCGAACAGACCGCAGGCTGCACAGGCTGTACAGGCAGCGCAGGCGTGTGCGGAAAAAAGGCGGACACCGCCGGACTTCAGGATAAGCTCACAGGTGCTCTCATAGGTCTTGCCCGTGCCCTCGGCGGCAATGAGGATCTCATCACTCCCGAGACCGACAAGCTTTTTGCAGAGGGACTTTTCACCGCCGTTACCAACGTAAATTTCAATAACACTACCATTAACGCCCTCATCGGGCGTATCGAGGCGGAGAAAAGACGTATCGTTCCCGACTGCGCCCTGTGCCCCTCCTCCTGCGGCAGAACCGATGATTACGATATGCAGAAGCTGTGGAACGCCGACCCCGATATCCGTTCCCTCAAATCCCTTATCCTTTTCGGAGTAAGAGGAATGGCTGCGTATGCGTATCACGCTGATGTGCTGGGCTACAGAGATGACACCGTGAATGCATTCTTCCGCAAAGCCCTTTTCGCAGTTGGTATGGACGACTGGGGAATGGACGAGCTTCTGCCCGTTGTAATGCAGGTGGGCGAGGTAAATCTCAGATGTATGGAGCTTCTCGACAGGGCAAACACGGAAACTTACGGTCACCCTGCTCCCACAGAAGTGCCCCTTACCGTGGAAAAAGGCCCCTTTATCGTCATTTCGGGTCACGATCTCTATGACCTTAAGCAGCTCCTTGAACAGACACAGGACAAGGGCATAAACATCTACACCCACGGCGAAATGCTGCCCGCCCACGCATATCCCGAGCTGAAAAAATACCCTCATCTGAAGGGCAATTTCGGCACAGCGTGGCAGAATCAGCAGAAAGAGTTTGACAATATCCCCGCCCCCGTCCTTTTCACCACAAACTGCCTTATGCCCCCAAAGGCAAGCTATGCCGACAGGGTATTCACAACAGAAATGGTGTCCTATCCCGAGATAGTCCACATCGGAGAGAGCAAGGACTTTACCCCCGTTATCGAAAGAGCGATCGAGCTTGGCGGCTATCCCGAGGACAGGGAGTTTACAGGCATCAACGGCGGAAACAGGGTAATGACAGGCTTCGGCAGAAATGCCGTGCTCTCAAACGCCGAAACGGTCATAGCAGCCGTAAAGTCGGGCGATATAAAGCATTTCTTCCTGGTAGGCGGCTGCGACGGCGCAAGAACGGGCAGAAACTACTACACCGAGTTTGTAAAGCAGTCTCCCGCCGACAGCATTATCCTCACCCTTGCCTGCGGAAAATATCGCTTCAATGACCTTGACCTCGGTACTATCGGCGGACTTCCCAGAATTATGGATATGGGTCAGTGCAACGATGCATACAGCGCAATAAAGGTTGCGGCGGCACTGGCGGAAGCATTCGGCTGCGGCATAAATGAGCTGCCCCTTTCAATGGTGCTTTCGTGGTATGAGCAGAAAGCGGTGTGCATTCTCCTCACGCTGCTTCATCTCGGCATAAAGAATATTCTTCTCGGACCCACACTTCCCGCATTCATTTCCCCCAATGTACTCAAATTCCTGGTGGATAATTACGGCATAGCTCCTATCACAACTCCCGGGGAGGATATGAAAAGGCTGCTGGCGAAGTAAAGCGGCATAGTAAGATCGGCTGTCCCTGTTTGGGACAGCCGATTTATACTGATCACCAATAAAACTATAAACAAAAAATCATCGCATAATCCATATACGCAAGATTATGCGATGATTTTTTGTATAGTTTTTAATTGGTGCTCAGTATAGCTTATATCATTTCCTTAACCATCTCAATAAGCCTCTTAACATCATCAGGCGGCTCCTTTGAGTACAGAATGCCATAGGGTATAGCATAATCCCATTCAACAGGAACGGTCACAAGCAATGGGTGAACATTCTGCCAGCACTCGATCGTGAGCAGAACAGCTCCCGACTGGGCACAGCTGTTGAAAACACTCATATCGTAAAATTGGGGCGCATCAACTATCTGTATCTGTGGGTGATATTGCTTAAGGTCAGCCCGTATCCTGTCATTTATCGCTGAATCCCCCTCTTTCACCATCATCAGCCTTTCACCGTGGAGGTCGGAAAGACTGATGATGCTTTTTTTCGCAAGACGGTGCTCAGCATTCACCGCAACGCATTTTTTGTATTCCCCGAGCTTTTGAAATCCGCACCGCTCCAGCCAGGCGGAAGAATCACACACTCCCGTGAGAAAATCGAATTTCTCGCCCAGCGCTGAAATTTCCGTAAGTATATTGGTGTGCTCGTCCTCAAAGGGGACGATGTTCAGCCTGTACCCCGGAAAATGGGGGCTGAGTCTTGTCCACAGGTCGATAAAGGGCTTGCAGGGATTTAAAAGGGACGTTCCCACACAGAAGGTCTTTTCATATTCCTCCGTGTAGCGCCGTGCCCGTTCGAGAGCCTTTTCCGAGTAATCTATCATAAACCGAGCGTCCTTATAAACCGACTGCCCCGCAGGAGTAAGCCTTATTCCCTGATTTGTGCGGCTTATGAGCTTTATTCCGAGGCTGTCCTCCAGAGTGTTTATCTGCTTCATTACCGCAGTGGGGGAGATGTACAGCTTTTCAGAAGCCTTTGTGAAGCTGCCGCAGTCCGCAGCGGCAATGAATGCATTCAGTCGTGGGTCATACATTTTCATATCCTCCCGTATAAACTTTTGGTTGATATGATTATAACATATCGGCTATTCCAAGTCAAGAAAAATAATTGTATAATATCATCAGAAGGAGTTGATGTTATGTCAGCCATTATAGTATATTTTTCACGCACAGGAGAAAATTACGTCAGCGGAGCGATAAGGAAGCTTGACGTTGGCAATACGGAAGCCGCCGCCCAAATTCTGCAAAAGCTCACGGGAGCGGATATGTTCAAAATAGAGCCCGTTATGCCCTATTCGGACAGCTACAACGCCTGCATCGAGCAGGCAAAGCAGGACAAAGAAAGGAACGCACGCCCCGAGATAGTTTCCTGTCCCGAAAGCCTTGATAAATATGACACCATATATCTGGGCTACCCCAACTACTGGGGTACTATGCCTATGTGTGTTTTCACGTTCCTTGAACAATCCGACCTTACAGGAAAAACCATAAAGCCATTCTGCACCCACGAGGGCAGCGGAATGGGCAGCAGTGAAAGCGACCTTAAAAGGATATGCAGGGGTGCTGAAATCAAAAAAGGTCTCCCTCTCCACGGCTCACGGATAAGCGCCGCAAAGGAAGCCTTTGAAAAATGGATAAAATAATAAGAACCTGTCTTCACAAGCATATGCGCACGTCTTTTCGGCAAATTTTGCCGCAGACTGCGTTAAAAATCCTTGCCGGGCGACAGCCCGCCTGCGGATTTTTGCCTTGTCTGCAACAAAATTATGCTCGATAATCCGCACACATTTCTTATGAAGACAGGTTCTTAGAAAGGAAGTCAACTATGAAAAATGTTCTTATGATCTCAGCCAGCCCCAGAAAGGGCGGCAACTCCGACACTCTCTGCGATGAATTTATGAGAGGTGCCATTGAAAGCGGCAATACCGCCGAGAAAATATTTCTCCGTGACAGGCAGATAAACTACTGCACAGGCTGCGGAGTCTGTAACAGCACCCACAAGTGTGTCCAGCAGGACGATATGGCAGATATCATCGAAAAGATGCTGAAAGCCGATGTCATCGTAATGTCCACACCTGTGTATTTCTACTCAATGGACGCACAGCTCAAAACTCTTATCGACAGAACCGTTCCCCGCTACACCGAAATGAGCGGCAAGGACTTCTATTACATCGTCACCGCCGCAGATACCAATGTTCCTATGCTTGAAAAGGCCGTTGATGCGATCAGAGGATTTTCCGTTGACTGTCTTTCGGGCACAAAGGAAAAGGGCATCATCTACGCAGGCGGCGTATGGCAGAAGGGCGAGATACAGGGCACAAAATATATGAACGAAGCCTATGAAATGGGCAGAAACGTATAATTGAAGGTGATTTTTATGTACGAAAGCATTTTTCCCACAGGTGAAAAAAATACCGCATTTGCAAAATATTTCGTTGGTCAGAGCTGGCTCAATATGCTGACCACCGAGGGTGTTTCCATAGGAAATATTACCTTTGAGCCTAAGTGCCGCAATAACTGGCATATCCACCACAAGGGCGGTCAGATACTTCTCTGCACCGCAGGCAGGGGGTATTATCAGGAGTGGGACAAGCCCGCAAGAGAGCTGCACCCCGGCGATGTTGTTCAGATACCTCCCGAGGTAAAGCACTGGCACGGCGCAGCACCCGACAGCTATTTTGTTCATCTTGCTGTTGAGGTACCAGCGGAGGGCAGCTCAAACGAGTGGCTTGAGCCTGTTTCCGACGAGGAGTACGGAAAGCTGAAATGATCTGAAAGGGTGACGGATAATTCAGTACACAAAGCTCGGCAACACGGATATTGAAGTCTCAAAGCTCTGCCTTGGCTGTATGAGCTTCGGCAAGGCAGGCACTTTTCGGCATCGGAATCGGAAGATGTCATTGCAGAGTGGGCAAAGAGCTTTGTCAGCTGATCTACAATAATTTGTCTATAGGTTAATTGGTTATTAGTATTAGACCGGGCTAACTCACTCTCATAAAAAAGCCCCTCTCCGCAGACAGCGAAGAGGGGCTTTTTCATTACTTAGCGTATTCGATAGCTCTGCTTTCTCTGATAAGATGTACCTTGATCTGTCCGGGATAATCCATCTCGTTTTCGATCTTTGCGGCGATCTCTCTTGCAACAAGAGTCATCTTTTCGTCGTTTATCTGCTCGGGAATTACCATTATGCGGACTTCACGGCCTGCCTGAATGGCGTAGGATTTCTCAACGCCCTCGTAGGAGGTGCATATCTCTTCAAGCTTCTGGAGACGCTTGATGTAGTTCTCGTAATTCTCGTTTCTCGCACCGGGTCTTGCGGCGGAGATAGCATCGGCAGCCTGAACAAGAGCCGCAACAACGGTCCTTGTCTCAACATCGCCGTGGTGAGCCTCGATAGCGTGGATAACTTCGGGACTTTCCTTGTACTTTCGGCAGACATCAACGCCTATCTGAACGTGGGAGCCTTCGATCTCATAGCTGAGAGCCTTGCCTATATCGTGGAGCAGACCTGCACGGCGTGCGAGATTTGCGTCAACGCCAAGCTCGGAAGCCATAATTCCTGCCAGATGAGCGACCTCGATAGAGTGGTCGAGAACGTTCTGACGGTAAGATGTTCTGTATCTCAGACGACCGATAAGACGGACAAGCTCGTGGTTGATTCCGTGAACATTGGTCTCGAGGATAGCCCTTTCGCCCTCCTGCTTGATGCGGTGCTCGACCTCACGCTTTGCCTTGTCCACCATTTCCTCGATCCTTGCGGGGTGGATACGTCCGTCAGCGATAAGCTTTTCAAGGGCGATCCTTGCAACCTCACGTCTTGCGGGGTCAAAGCAGGAAAGAGTGATAGCCTCAGGAGTATCGTCAATGATGAGCTCAACTCCTGTGAGGGTCTCGAGAGTACGGATATTACGTCCCTCACGTCCGATGATTCTTCCCTTCATTTCGTCGCTGGGGAGAGGAACAACGGAAACTGCGGTCTCAGCCACCTGATCTGCGGCACACTTTGCAATTGCAAGGGAAATAAGGTTTCTTGCCTTGTCCTCGCACTCGTCCTTGAGCTGCTGCTCATACTGCTGGATCTTCAGGGCTTTTTCGTGAACGAGCTCATTTTCAAGCATCGAGAGCAGGTGCTCCTTAGCCTGATCCATAGTGAACTGGGAAATTTTCTCCAGTGTTTCCATCTGGGTGAGCTTGATCCTGTCAGCCTCTTCCAGCTTTTCATCGGCATTTTTCAGCTTTTTCTGGAGCTGTTCGTCCTTTTTCTCAAGGGCATCGTTCTTTCTGTCAAGGTTTTCTTCCTTCTGCTGGATACGTCTTTCCTGTCTGGAAAGCTCGTTTCTGCGTTCCTTGATCTCTTTTTCAAGCTCGGTGCGGCTCTTGTGGATCTCGTCCTTTGCTTCGACAAGAGCGATCTTCTTTTTGCTGTCGGCTTCTTCCTTGGCTGTCTCAATGATGCGCTCGGCTTCCTTTTCGGCAGAGCCGATAGCTGATTCAGCCTGTGATTTGCGGTACTTTATGCCCGCTTTGAAGCAGATGAGACCTGAAACGGCGGCAGCCACAACAAATATGACAACATAAATAGCATACTGCAACAAAAAAACCTCCTTCTTAAAAAATTAAAATATGGTAACCGCTTCGGAGGTCTGTTATTGAAGCTCATAAATATCAAATAAGCATTGTTTGGGGAGAATGAATGAAAAAAGCTTAAAATAATCCAACTGACGAATAAGTATTTTTACAGTAAGCAAACATAAATGATCCCTGAAACTGAGCTGCACCGCTATAAAACGGGCGGAGGCTCATCAAATATATATGAAAACTCCGGTTTCCTGTGTTTTTGCACGTCGGGACTGACCTGAAGCGATAATGTAAAAGCAGTTTTTTATAAATGGCAGGGGACGGAAATAACCGCCGTTCTGCCGAAAATATTTTTACTGCAGACACAATACTATTGTAATATAAAATTTTCCTCTTGTCAAGGAATTTTATATAATTTAACACTTATCAATAATAAAATTGTGCTTTTGCTGTACAAAAATACAGTTGACAGATGAGGCGATTAGTGATATCATATATATGTAAAAATTTCAGATCGCTGATGAAAGACCTTTTTCTGCAATATATGTGCTTTCAGAGAGTGCCCGACACAGGCTGGGATCGGGTGCAGCGCAGGCAGGGAATGCACCGCTTTCGGAGACCGCTCAACAGGCGGCGGCAGTCCACCGTTACCAGGCATCAATGAGGCATCTGCGCATATTTATGCGGCAGTGCGAAAACGGGTGGAAACACGGTAATTATCGTCCCGGGACTTTTGGAAAGAGTCTCGGGGCTTTTTTATTTTTAAAGAAAGAAGATTTTAAGAGATGAACCAGTTAAGCGACCTTTACACAAGACTTTCGGGGCTTGCGGTATTCAGAGGGGTTTTAAAGCTCAGAACTATGGGCAGACTTATGGATATGCTCAAAGAGCAGACTCCTGCGGCTGTGGGCGAGTTTGTAAATTCCCTTTACAGGCACGGCTCCAACCTTTCAAACTACATCATCAAGGCTGTCACCGAGGACGAGAACACCTATCTGCTGAGAAAAGCACGCAGGGAAAATGTTCCCGCCGTTATGGAATCGGCTGCCCGCAAGGAGCTGGGGCTTTTCAGTGAGATATCAATGCTCACCACCGAAAATGTCCGCACCGCAATGGGCTATATGGGTTATCTTCCCGAGTGGGATAACACAAATTACGATTTCCGGGCTATCTATGATGACAGGATAGACAAGCTCTTTACCAAGGGCTACGGCATTTTTGCAAAATACACCGCATTTATGCTCAGAGACCACGTTATAACCCCTGTCCTCACTCCCGACCCCCAGCGCCTTTCACAGCTCCCCGCCTATGAGACCCAGCGCAAAATGGTCATTGACAACACCCTTGCTCTCATAAAGGGCAGACCTGCCGCAAACTGTCTCCTCTACGGCGATGCGGGAACGGGAAAATCCTCCACCGTAAAGGCTGTGGTAAATGAATTTGCGGACCGAGGACTCAGACTTATCGAGCTTAAAAAGGCACAGCTCCACGAGCTCCCCGATGTTATGGAGAGCATTGCGGACAATCCCCTTAAATTCATCATTTTCATAGATGACCTTTCGTTCTCCTCCGATGACGCTGATTTCGGAGCGCTGAAAGCCGTCCTGGAGGGTTCTATTTCCTCCAAGGCATCAAACGCTGTCATCTATGCCACCAGCAACCGCCGCCACCTTGTGAAGGAAAGCTTTGCCGACCGTGACGGTGACGATATCCACGCAAGAGACACCCGTGAGGAGCTTGCGTCGCTGTCCGAGCGCTTCGGCTTGAAGGTAACGTTCCTGAAGCCCGACAAGGATACATACCTTAAGATCGTAGAGTATCTTGCAGGTCAGTACGGCATTTCTATGGACAAGGACGAGCTGTTCACCAAGGCTGAGGCATATGCTCTCCGCAGAAGCGGAAGAAGCGGACGTGCAGCAAGGCATTTCGTTGAAATGCTCAAAGCGGGTGAACCCGAGAATGCGTAAAGGAGCTTTTATGAAAAAAAGATTTTCTGCAATTGCCGCTGTGATCCTTCTTTTCACAGCCTGTTCTTCTGTCGGAAATCAGGCTGAGACGATACCGCTTACGGATAATATGCCGTCTGCGGCTGACGGTGCCGAATATGATATCGCTTCCCTTAAGGGCCCCACTGCAATGGGTATGGTAAAGCTTATGTCCGACAGCGAAGCGGGAGTGACCTTAAACAAATACAATGTTTCCGTATATGCCGCCGCCGATGAGATCGTCACGGGCGTGGTAAGCGGAAATACCGATATTGCAAATGTCCCCGCAAATCTTGCGGCAGTCCTTTACAATAAGACAGATGGTGCAATAGATGTTGCCGCAGTAAACACCCTCGGCGTGCTTTACGTTGTCACAACGGGCGATGAAATAACCTCCGTTGCCGACCTTAAGGGCAAAACGGTCTATTCCACAGGCAAGGGCACTACCCCCGAGTATGTTTTTAACTATATTCTCCGCCAAAACGGTCTTGAACCACAGCAGGACGTGACTGTTGAATACAAGTCCGAAGCCGCAGAGTGTGCCGCAGTAATGGCGGAGAGCGAGAATGCGATCGCAGTTCTCCCCCAGCCCTATGTTACCGCCGCACAGATGCAGAATGAGAACATTAAAATTGCCCTCAGTCTCACAGACGAGTGGAACAAGGTCTGCGATACCCCTCTTATCACGGGTGTTACCGTGGCGCAGAAGAGCGTTACAGAGGAAAACGGAAATGCTTTCGGAACATTTCTTGACGAATATCAGGCATCGGTGGATTTCGTGAACGAAAACACCGATGAAGCCGCAGAGCTTATCGGCGGCTATGATATCGTGAAAGCACCCGTTGCCAAAAAGGCTCTTCCCTACTGCAACATCACTCTTCTCCGTGACGATGCGATGAAGCAGGCTGTAACAGGCTACTGGAACGTGCTTTTTGAAGCCGACGGCACATCGGTCGGCGGCAGTGTTCCCGGCGATGACGCATTCTTTGTGAGATGAAAAAGCACAGCCGCTTTTTCGGTATACTTTTCTGGCTTATTCTCTGGCAGTGTACTGCGATGCTCATAAACAGGCGTGTGATCCTCGTAACGCCCATAGCCGCCGTAAAAAGGCTCTTTGAGCTTTGCACTGAACCCGCATTTATCCGCACGGTATCAAACTCCTTTCTCCGAATAGGAGCAGGCTTTGCGGCGGGAGCGGTCACAGGAACTGTCACCGCCGCCCTGTCGGCACGGTTTGCTGCGGCAAAGGCGATAATTTCCCCGTTTATGTCGGCAGTAAAGGCAGTGCCTGTGGCGAGCTTCATAATATTTGCCCTGTTTTTCTTAAAAAGCTCGGCGCTGTCCTTTCTCATATCCGCCCTGATGGTTATGCCCGTCATATATGACGCTGTGGAAAAGGGAATTGAAAATGCGGACATCGGGCTTGTCGAAGCGGCTGATATATTCGCTCTCAGCCCATACAAGCGGGCAAGATATCTGTATTTCCCCTCGGTGATGCCATTCCTTACCGCAGCATTCAGAACAGCCGCAGGGCTTGCATTCAAAAGCGGCACGGCGGCGGAGGTAATCGGTCAGCCCGATTTCACCCTGGGAGATATGCTCTACCGCTCAAAAATATACCTTGAAACAGCCGACCTTTTTGCGTGGACTATTGTGATAATCCTGCTCGGCAAGCTGTTTGAGATGATTGCAGCAATGCTTCTGAGCGCTGTTTATAAGCGGTCTCAGAGGGTTGATATAAACAAATACATCAAAGGGGGTGTTTGCTCCGATGAATAAAATTAGATTTTTTACTGCTGAGGAGCGGCAGACCCCTCGGTATTAAACAGGAGATCATCTGATAAAAATGAAAATATAAAGGAGTAATGAAAAATGGTAAAGCTTACACTTAAAGACGGCTCCGTAAGAGAAGCCGAGAGCGGAGTTTCCGCCGCTGAAATTATCAAGGGAATAGGAATGGGTCTTTACAAGGCTGCCTGCTGCGTAAAGCTTGACGGCAAGGTATGCGACCTGAGAACACCCGTTACCGCCGACTGCACCTTTGAAGTATGCACATTCGACACCGAAGAGGGCAAGCACACCTTCCGGCACACCGCTTCCCATATCCTTGCGCAGGCTGTAAAGCGCATTTATCCCGAAACAAAGCTGTCCATCGGTCCCTCTATCGAAAACGGCTTCTACTATGATTTCGACACCGACCACCCCTTCACCGCCGATGATCTCGCAAAGTTCGAGGCAGAGATGAAGAAGATCGTCAAGGAGGGCATTGAGATCACCCGTTTCGAGCTTCCTCCCGCAGAAGCCGAGGCAAAGCTTGCTGAAATGGGCGAGCCCTACAAGGTTGAGCTCTGCAAGGAGCACAGCGATAAGGGCGAGGATATCAGCTTCTACAAGCAGGGCGATTTCACTGACCTCTGCGCAGGCCCCCACCTTATGTCCACAGCTCCCGTAAAGGCATTCAAGCTCACAAACTGCACAGGCGCATACTGGAGAGGTGACTCCAAGGGCAAGCAGCTTTGCAGAATTTACGGCACAGCATTCCCCAAGGCTTCCGAGCTTGAGGAATACCTCAAAAAGGTCGAGGAAGCAAAGAGCCGTGACCACAACAAGATAGGCAGAGAGCTTGAATATTTCACAACCGTTGATTATATCGGTCAGGGTCTGCCCATACTTCTCCCCAAGGGCGCAAAGGTCATTCAGCTTATGCAGAGATGGGTGGAGGACGTTGAGGCTTCCAAGGGCTGCCAGCTCACCAAGACACCTTATATGGCAAAGAGAGAGCTTTACAAGATTTCGGGACACTGGGATCATTACCTTGACGGTATGTTCGTTCTCGGCGACCCCAACGATGAGGAAAAGGAGTGCTTCGCTCTCCGTCCTATGACCTGTCCTTTCCAGTATCAGGTATTCCTGAACCGTCAGCGTTCCTACAGAGACCTGCCTATGAGACTGACAGAAACATCTACCCTGTTCAGAAACGAGGACAGCGGCGAGATGCACGGTCTTATCAGAGTAAGACAGTTCACGATTTCCGAGGGACATTATATCCTCCGTCCCGAGCAGCTTGAGGACGAGTTCAGAGGCTGCCTTGAGCTTGCAAAGTATTTCCTTGATACCGTAGGACTTCTTGAGGACTGCACATTCCGCTTCTCCCAGTGGGATCCCACAAACCCCAAGAACAAGTACGAGGGCACTCCCGAGCAGTGGGAGCACGCACAGGCTACAATGAAAACTATTCTTGATGATCTGGGAGTTGAATATTCCATCGGTATCGACGAAGCCGCATTCTACGGACCCAAGCTCGATATCCAGTATCACAACGTTTACGGCAAGGAAGATACCCTTGTAACTATCCAGATAGATATGCTCCTTGCACAGCGCTTCGGTATGGAGTATGTTGATGTTGACGGAACAAAGAAGAACCCCTACATTATTCACCGTACAAGCCTCGGCTGCTTTGAAAGAACACTTGCATATCTCCTTGAAAAGTACGGCGGAGCACTTCCCCTCTGGCTCTCACCCGAGCAGGTACGTATCCTCCCCGTTACCGACAGAGCAAAGGAATACGGCGAGGGCATTGCCGACAAGCTCAGAGCAATGGGCATCAGAGTTACCGTTGATAACAGAAACGAGAAGATCGGCTACAAGATACGTCAGGCACAGCTTGAAAAGATACCTTACTTCTTTATCGTCGGCGATAAGGAGGTCGAGGACAATACAGTTTCTCTCCGTTCCAGAAAGGACGGCGACCTCGGCGCATCACCTCTTGATGATGTTATCGCTAAGATAAACGAGGAGAACGTATCTAAGGCAAGATAAGCTTTTGACAAAAATAACCACGGCAGCCGCAGAAATTGCGGCTGCCTTTTTAAGAGAGGACGACCAAATGAAGCTTAAACCCTATTCAAGACGGGTCTATTACTATGAGACCGACAAAATGGGCATAGTCCATCATTCAAATTATATCCGCTGGTTCGAGGAAGCGAGAGTTGACCTTATCGAGCAGGCAGGTCTGCCCTTTCAGCTGGTCGAGGAGGAGGGGCTTATGACCCCCGTGCTGTCGGCGGAGTGTGAATATAAGCTGCCCTTTAAATTCGGTGATGTATTTATCGTCAAGGCATATATCCCCGATTTCGGCGGAGCAAGATTTTCCGTGACCTATGAGGTCTGTGATACCGAGGGCGTGCTCCACGCCGTTGGAAAAACAACTCACTGCTTTGTTGATATGAATATGCGCCCCGTAAGGATAAAAAAGACCCACACCCACGTTTATGAGGTCTATGACGAAATTTGCAGGAGCACGGAGGGACTTTATGATGAATAAAAAAATTGCGGCGGTACTGGGACTTGCACTTATGTTCACCGCCTGCGGAAATAATGACAATACAGCACCTGATATGTCCGTTACCGAAAGTGAGACAGTGACCGAAGCATCTGCGGAAAGCGAAACATCTTCCGAGACTGCTTCCGAAACCACTGCCGAAGTCTCTGAGGAGACCCTTGCGGAAACAGAAGCTATAACCGAAGCATCATCGGAGGAGCAGGAAGCGGAAAATACCGCCGATTACAAAGACGCCTACAAAGCCAAGCTCCTTGAAGCAATGTATGACGAAAACGCAACATCTCCCTCATTCGACCTCTTTGATATGGATAATGACGGCATACCCGAGCTGTTCGTATCTTTGGGAGATTATCACGCAGCAGGCGTTTTCGCATACACATTTAAGGACGGCGCTCTTGCCGATCTGTCGGGGGGAAAAAAATCATTCGGTTCATACGGCGAAGCAGCTGTAAGTGCCGACGGATATCTCGCAGGCGAATATATGGGAATGGGTATGACATCTGATTATTTTTATATGCTCGAAGGTGATAAGCTTGTGCTGAAAAAAAGCATCGTATCGGAAGAGTTCCCTGACCCCACCGATGATGACCCGTATCATTTTTCGCTGAAGTATAAAGTAAACGATGAAGATGCAACGGAAGAGGAATACAACTCCGCCTTTGACGAATACGATGCTCATGACTGGGTGACTGTGGGCAGAGGAACACTCATGAGCGTAGCAAACATAGATTCCGTGCTTTATGCCGAGTAAAAAGGAGAGCTTATGCACACAGTAGAAATATTCACCGACGGAGCCTGTTCGGGAAATCCCGGTCCCGGCGGCTGGGGAGCCATACTCCGAATGGGAGAGCATTACAAGGAGCTTTCCGGGGGCGAGCCTGACACCACCAACAACCGAATGGAGCTGACCGCCGTTATTATGGCTCTTTCTGCCCTCAAACAGCCCTGTCACGTTATCCTCACCACGGACAGCAAGTATGTCTGTGACAGCATATCAAAGGGCTGGGCGGCAGGCTGGAAAAAGCGTGGCTGGGTAAAGGCGGACAAAAAGCCCGCACTCAATTCCGACCTCTGGGCAAAATGCCTTGACCTCCTTGATGTCCACGAAGTCGAGCTTCGTTGGGTCAAGGGTCACGCAGGACACCCCGAAAATGAACGCTGCGACGAGCTGGCGGTCATTGAGAGGGATAAAAACGCACGATAATCAAAAATCCCCGCTTGGAAAACTCCAAACGGGGATAATTTTTTTATAAACGAAAATTACTTAACAGCATCAAGAAGAGCCTGAACTCTGTCAGTCTTTTCCCAGGCAACACCAAGGTCCTCACGACCCATATGACCGTAAGCCGCAAGCTGACGGTACTGGGGTTTTCTCAGTTCAAGAGTCTCAATGATAGCCGCAGGACGGAGATCGAACACCTTGCTTACAGCCTCACTGAGCTTTTCATCGGATACCTTGCCTGTGCCGAAGGTGTCAACCATTATTGAAACAGGCTCTGCAACACCGATAGCGTATGCAAGCTCAACTTCGCACTTGTCTGCAAGACCTGCCGCAACGATGTTCTTTGCAACATATCTTGCCGCATAAGCCGCACTTCTGTCGACCTTTGTGGGGTCTTTTCCGGAGAATGCTCCGCCGCCGTGACGGGAGTATCCGCCGTATGTGTCAACGATTATCTTTCTGCCTGTAAGACCGCTGTCGCCCTGAGGGCCGCCGATAACGAATCTGCCTGTGGGATTTACGAAATACTTGGTGTCAACAAGAAGCTCTGCGGGTATAATGGGCTTTATCACCTTTTCGATGATGTCGGCTCTTATCTTTTCAAGAGATACCTCGGGAGCGTGCTGGGAAGAAACAACAACAGTATCAACTCTTACGGGCTTGTTGTCCTCGTACTCAACAGTGACCTGAGTTTTTCCGTCGGGACGGAGATAGGGGAGAACGCCTGTCTTTCTCACCTCGGTGAGCTTCTTTGCAAGCTTGTGAGCGAGAGAAATGGGCATAGGCATAAGCTCGGGAGTTTCGTTGCAGGCAAAGCCGAACATCATACCCTGATCGCCTGCGCCTGTGTCATAATCGTCCTTAAGCTCGCCGTCACGGTATTCGAGAGCCTCGTCAACGCCCATAGCGATGTCGGGGGACTGCTCGTCAATGGAGGTGACAACAGAGCAGGTGTGACCGTCAAAGCCGTACTTAGCTCTGTCGTAGCCGATGTCGATGATGACCTGTCTTACGATCTTGGGGATATCCACATAGCAGGTAGTGGAAATTTCGCCCATACACATAACGAAGCCTGTAGTGGTGCAGGTCTCGCAGGCAACTCTGCCCTTAGGGTCATTTTTCAGGATCTCGTCAAGAACAGCGTCGGATATCTGGTCGCAGATCTTATCGGGGTGACCCTCTGTAACGGATTCGGAAGTAAAGAGAAACTTAGACATTTTTTAGTCCTTTCTGTAAAATGGTTTATAACTTAAAAAAGGCACCCGAAAAACCGAGTGCCTTACAAAATTAACGTTTTGTAATTTCCTCATCTCTCGGAATTATCCGCAGGAATTAGCACCTTGTTTTATGCAATGCACAAATCAGGTTGCCGGGCTTCACAGGTCCAGTACCTCAGCCGCTCTTGATAAGGTATTATCATTTTCAAAATTATTATAGCATAAGGAAAAGCCCCTGTCAAGGGGAATTATAAATTTCACGCATTATATATAATTTTGCCGGATTTGAATAATTCGGTGATTTATAATACTGTAGGGGACGTGTCTCCCGTCCCGATTTATCGGAGAAAACAAAAATATCCCGAAGCCACCGCCATAAACGGCAGCTTCGGGATATTGCCTCATCAATATTTGTCCGAAACGGAGGAAACCATATCCTGAGCCATAACATTAAGCTCGGTGGTGGCATCTGCAACAGCCTGCATAGCCTCTCTTATGGTAGAGGAGCCGTTTGCGCATTCCCTGATGTTCTCGTTGAGCGAGGAAACAGCGGACTGAAGCTTCTGGAGGGTGGAAACCAGCATAGGCAGATTGTCAGCGTCAATGCTCTCAACAGATGAGCAGAAGCCCACTACCTTTTCAAGGATATTCACCACAATGCCCGACATCGAAGCGGACTTCTGAGTGGAGTTGTCAATGTTGTAAAGACTTGCGTAAATGTTCTCGATATCCGCAAGAAGATTTGTGGCAAAGCCGCTTACCTTTTCGGCTATCTTGATGGCATTTTCATTTCCCGCAGCCTTGACAGCAGTGGTTCCGCCGCCCGATGCCTTTGCGCATCTTATGCAGTTTTCGGGAATGTTTCTGCCTGCACAGACCGCCTTGGCCATTTCCGTGCAGCTTGAATATCCGCAGGCACCGCAGTCGATCTTGCGGTCATATTCATTGGTAAGACCAAGCTTTGCAAATGCTGCATCAAGGTCGCCGTCGGAGGGTGCGGGAGTTACCTTGCCCTCAGAGCTGTAGTTTCTCATAAGGCTCTTTGGATTGATGCGGTCATCAAATATCTTGAACTGCTTGTCAATGCCGTTGAGAGCGGTCTTTCTGCGGTTTCTTGCGTCGATCTCGACTTCACGCATAATTGCCTTGATCTCAACGCCCGTCTGCTCGTCCTCGTTGCCGATACCGCAGCCGCAGCCGCAGCCGCCGCTGCATGACAGTGCTTCAAATACCTGAGGGTGACGGTGAGCGGGAAGCTCGCAGTACCGGTCAAGCTCCTTGTAAATGCTGTCTGCGCCGTCGGAATTTACGGCAATAATGTCGGGAAGGTTGATGGAAAGATTGTATCTGAGACCTCCGGGAGTGGGGAATATGCCGCCCATACAGCCCTGGACCTGATCGTCGAAATCGTAATGCTGATCGCCCTCGAGAGCCTTGTTGAAATCCACCTTTTTGCGGCGGAAATATTCCTTAAGGCGCTTGAATGTGATGTTGTACTCAGCGTGACCCGTAGCCTCAAACTCCAGCTTCATAGCAGGGCAGGGGGTGAGAGCAGCCACAGCATAATTTTTCTTTATAAAGTCCCTTATGTAGATAGCCTCGCAGGAAATGGGGCTGTGAACGGGGGAAAGGTCTCTTGTTTCATCGGGGTGATATATCTCCATATACTTCACCACAGCAGGGCAGTGAGTGGAGATAACATTCTTGGCATTGCCCTGTTCGATAGCCCTGACATAGCCCCAAGTGCAGATGTCCGCACCGTATGAGCCGTCATAAACGCCGTCAGCGCCGTTCTGCTTGAACCATTTCAGAACAGCCTGCCATACGCCGGGGAAAGCGGTCTTGATAGAGGGGTGGGCGATAACGATTATCTTTCTTTCCTTAAGATCCTTGAAGAATTTGTCGATATCGTCGTCATAGTCTCTTGCCTTTGCCTTGCAGACCTTTATGCATTCGCCGCAGGCAATGCATTTGTCGCTGTTTATAGCGGTAACGACCTTGCCGTTTTCAAGAATTTTGACCGAATTTGCCTCGGGAGAGGGACAGACTCTTATACAAGCGTTGCAGCCTATACACCTTTCCTCGTTGACACCGATAAGCTCAGCCATCAGTTAAACACTCCTATTCAAACGCACAGACAGACGTACTGTCACACTGTGCGAAATTATCTGATATAATTATATCAAATTTTAATAATAATTGCAAGGGATTTTTTAAAAAATATGTTCAAAAAAATGATTTTATACATTTTGAAAACTTTATACATCAATAAATATGCAAAATAGCTAAAACAATTAACGAAAAAGTCTTGATTACAGAAACCGTATTAGGTCGTATTAGGTTATATAAAATACACAAATTGCCATTTTACACAAAATCAGCAGATTTTTTTCATAAAATACGGTGAAATTAAATATTTATAATTGAAATCTTTACACTCATATGGTATAATAATATAAAATGTCGATTTTGGCTCATATAAGGCTTTTTATGAGACAGTGAGAGGAGGAGTCCCTGTGCTTCACGGCAAAAAAATTATAGCGCTGTGCCTGTCAAAAGTAAATGATGAGGTCAACCACGATTATATTATGGGGCTCAGTACTTTTTTTGAAAAGCGTAACTGGAACCTGTTTGTCTATGCCACCTGCACGGATCTTTTCTGGAACACTCCCGAGGACAGGGGAGAATCAGCCGTATTCAACCTAATAAATTACGATATAACCGATGCCGTCATAATTCTTGACGAGAAAATAAAAAGCACCGTAATCATTGATTCCATAGTACGAAAGTGCAGCGACAGGAATATCCCTGTAATATTTGCGGGGGGGATGCCGAAAGGACATTACAGTCTTGAATTTGACTATGAAGAGGGCTTTGCACAGGTAATACGCCACGTTATCGACGATCACGGCGTTACCGACCTGCATATGATAGCGGGAATAAAGGGCAATGATTTTTCCGAGAGCCGCATTGCAGTATTTAAAAGGGTGCTGTCGGAAAAAGGTATTGAATTTTCCGATAATATGGTGAGCTACGGCGATTTCTGGTCTGTTCCTACCGAAAAAGCCGTGAATAAGCTCATTGATGAGGACAGGCTGCCCGAAGCGTTCATCTGTGCCAATGACACAATGGCGATTACCGTCTGCGGAGTTCTTGCGGACAATAACGTCCGTGTTCCCGAAGAAATAATCGTTACGGGCTTTGACGGCGTTGAAGCGATAAAATTCTCCGTTCCGAAAATAACCTCCAGCCTGTGCAGCTATGACGATATGGCGAGGGAAACTGCCGCTCTTCTCGATAAGCTTTTTGACGGCGATATGACCGACAGCAGAGTGCTCATAACCCCAAGGCTTCTCCCCTCCGAATCCTGCGGCTGTCACTGCACCCAGGTTATAAACACCTCTCTTTATCTGAATGAAGTGAACAACCGCTTCTTCCGTTTCCAGGAGGAAAGCTATGCGCTCAACAGGATAACCGTCCGTGTGCAGATGTGTCGGAATATTGAAGAGGTTGCTCAGAAATTCAACAGGGCGCAGTATTTTTACAATATGGTCTGCATTCTCAACCCCGAGTGCATTGACGAATCCATAGACCCTGCCAAGCCCTGCGAAAAGAAGTATGCGGAGGATAAGCTTTACCAGCTTTTCAATACCGATGTTGACAATGCTTATAAACCGAGGGCATTTGACCGTAATGAGATATTTCCGCAGATAAAGTGGGTAATGGATAAAAAAGTTCCGCTCATATTCTTTGCCATAAACTTTATGGACAATCCTATGGGATATGTCTGCTTCCATTTCAATAATTTTGATATGGCAAACTATGCGAAAATGCCCCAGACCATATATGCCATAAATACGGCTCTGGGCAGCTACAGAAATATGCGCTATCAGCATTATCTCAACAAGCGCATTGAAGAGATGTACAAGTCCGATGCGCTTACAGGGCTGTACAACCGCAGCGGCTTTATCAAGGAATATGACAGGCTTATCGGCAGCACCGAAGAAGGACTTACGCTGATCCTTGCCGATCTTGACGGGCTCAAAGCCATAAATGACAATTACGGTCACGGCGAGGGCGATGTTGCCATACGGGCGGTCGCACTTGCACTGAGAGCCTGCTGCCCCGAAACGGCAATATGCGCAAGATTCGGCGGCGATGAGATGATAGCGGTCATAAAGGGCAGATACACCGATGATATCCGCAGCAGCATAAGCGGATATCTTGACAGCTTCAACGCTTCATCGGGCAAGCCGTACAGAGTTTCCGCCAGTGTGGGAATATACTACGCAAAGCAGGAGGAAATATCCGATTTCAAGGAGATACTCAAACAGTCCGACAAGCTGATGTATATGGACAAGGCAAAGAAAAAAGCCCTGAATATGGGCAGGGATAACTGATATTAAAATCCCCCGTTTCCGATTTCTTGGAAACGGGGGATTGCTTTGCATATAAACAATAATGCTGTAGGGGACGGGTTTCCCGTCCCGAAAGTATTGGAAATTTACCGCTTGTTTGTGCGAAGCTCCATATCACCAGAAATGCCCTTCGTGGGGACAATGCATATCCTTTTTGGCAGCCCTCAGCTCAACAAAGCACCCGCACTTCCCACAGGTACCCTCCCCGAGAGAACCGCATCTTCCGCAGATGCCGAGCCTGCGGCGGTACTCGCTTTCACCGCACCGCTTTTCCTCGGGCAGAGCGGCTATCATTTCGGAAATTTCTTTGTATATCCCCTTGGGGTCAAGCTCCTCGAAAAAGCATTTTTTGCAGAAAGGACGGCTCATTTCAGTGTCACGCAGACAACGGAGCAGGGAGGCAGCTCTGCACTTACAGCACCGTTTTCAAGCTTAACATCATACTCAGCGGGAGCAACACGCTCGGGTGCATCAAAATCATTGAAGTCGTGAACATCAGCAGTGAGAATGCGTGCGGAAGCCTCGGAGCAGTCAAATCCCGCAAGTCCGCAGGATATCTCTGCACTGTCCTCAAGGGAGCAGTTTGCGAGGGTTATGGTCATAACCCCGTCCTTAACGGAAGCGGAGCTTGATATCATAGGTATCTTCGTGTCATTTCCGGCAGCTTCATCGGAGCAGTAGCAATAAACAAGCTCGCCGTCCTGATGACCGCTGAACAGGTCAAAAACGTGATATGTAGGCGTTTTTATCATCTTCCCGCCCTCGGTGAGAATAAGCGCCTGAAGCACATTCACCGCCTGAGCAAGATTTGCCATAACCACCCTTTTGCTGTGTCTGTTGAAAATGTTCAGGTTGCAGGCGGCAACGATAGCATCACGCATAGTATTCTGCTGATAAAGGAAACCTGGGTTCGTGCCCTCCTCCACATCATACCAGCAGCCCCACTCGTCAACGATGAGCCCGATGTCGTGATCGGGGTCGTATCGGTTCATAATTTCGCCGTGACGGGTAAGAAGAGTGTCCATATAAAGCGTCTTTGAAACAGTCGTGTAATAGCACTCGCTGTCAAAATCCCTTGCACTGCCCTTGTGACCCCAGTCGCCTGTAGGCAGGGTGTAGTAATGGAGGGAAATGCCCTTTGTGTGATACTTGTTCAGATTTTTCATAATGACTTCCGTCCAGTTGTAGTCATCTCCGTTGGGACCGCAGGCTATTTTGTAAAGCTCATTTCCCGAGTAGTTTTTGCAGAAGCTCTGATATCGGCGGTACTCGTCGGCGTAATATTCGGGGCGCATACTTCCTCCGCAGCCCCAGTTCTCATTGCCGATGCCGAGATATTTCAGCTTCCACGGTTTTTCGGCACCGTTTTTCTTTCTCATTTCGGAAATGGGAGAACCGCCCTCAAGGGTCATATACTCCACCCACTGAGAAAGCTCCTCCACCGTTCCGCTGCCGAGATTTCCCGCAATGTACGGCTCGCAGCCCACCAGCTCGCAGAGGCGGAAAAATTCATTGGTGCCGAAGGAATTATCCTCGGAAACGCCGCCCCAGTTTGTGTTTATCATTTTCTTGCGGCTTGCCTTTTCTCCGATTCCGTCCTTCCAGTGATACTCGTCCGCAAAGCAGCCGCCGGGCCAGCGGAGAACGGGGAGCTTTATTTTTCTGAAAGCCTCGATAATGTCATTACGTATTCCGTCGGTGTTGGGGATCGAAGAGCCCTCGCCCACATAAATGCCGTTGTAGATGCATCTGCCGAGATGCTCCGAGAAATGACCGTATATCTCGGGGTTAATGTGTGATATCCTGTCACGGGCGTTTATGAGCATTGATATTTTTTTCATATGTCAGCATTCCTTTCATCGGAAAAATTTCCTGATATAATTATCCCACCTTGACAAATCTTTTTCAATGACGTATCATATCATTATACTGACAAATCATACGATTATAAAACGAGCCGATGAACCAAAATTGTGGCTTTGGTTCATCGGCTGTATTATTGCTTAATATAAGATCAAATCACTGACAAAATAACGAATGAAACTATCCACAAAAATATTGACAGCACTATAGCAGTGACGCATTTCATCTTGTATTTCTCATTCTGATATTTACAAACACCAATAATGCCTAAAATAAGTCCTACGAGCGGAATAAGGACAGCAAACACGATAGCCAATGTTGCCATTGTATTTTTTTCTTCTTCGCTGGTTCCATTACTGCTGTTACTTTTATAATTTGATGTTGCACAGCCGCATTCCGGGCAGATCATTGCCTCATCATCAATTTGCTTTCCGCATTTTGAGCAAAACATTTTTATTCCTCCATAAACATATGCGTTATTCAAACGACCTGAAAAATCAAATCAGGATCTATATTTTTTATCTTTATCTCCAAAATAACACATAGAAAATATTCCTACTGCAATAAGCTCTAATTTATACGATATATATTGAATGAAATCTCCGAGTTCAAAATCATTCTCGACAATCGCACCTATTAAAAAAAACACAATCGGAAATACAGCAATGACTGCACCCGCACAAAATCCAATTGACAGCCATATTGACTTGCCGCCGTTATTGGTTATATTTTTGTCATTGTTATTTATTCCTTTGTCGCTTTTATCGGTATTCACGACCTTGCATCCGCATCCCGAGCAAATCATTGCATTATCATCAATTTGCTTTCCACATTTTTCACAATACATTTTTAAGCACTCCTTTAAATTATTTGGCACTCTTCATATTTGTTATTAAACTTTGGTTTCTGATTGTATCACTAACTCAACACTCGCTTTTGATTTTTTTAGGGCATTCTGCATCCCGAGGTATGTGCCAAGGAGACCCCCTGCTGTCCTGCGTTGCATTTTGTATCAAGCCCTTTTGACACCAGCTTCGCACGGTCACCTGATACTAATAACCAATAAAACTGTAGACAAAAAATCTTCGCATAATCCATATATGCAAGATTATGCTCGATTTTTTGTACAGTTTTTAATTGGTTCTTAGTATGAGAATAGCCCCATTTTTCTGCCGCCTCCTTTGTACCCATATCAGCCATAATTCTAATCCCACCCTTCAAAAATAAACCTTATAAAACAAAAAATGCGCCTACCGAAGCAGACGCATAAAAAATCGCAAACTCCGATAGTCGCCAAACTAATTGAATATGACAAGAAATAATCTACATCATCTCAATGGAATCTGCGTTTTTATCAAATTCTTATGAGATGACATAAAAGGGCAGACTTACCCCTTGTAAAAGGAAAAAGCTCTTGTCACATTTTTATTCAATTAGTTTGGCATCTTTTATAATAGCATAGTCCGAAACATATTGCAATATCTATTATAAAAAATCGGCAAATTGACGAATAGTTTTTTAATTGTTTGTAATATGTGCTTGATAAAAATGCATAGTGCTGCAAATTTACCTTGACAAATCTTTTGGGGTGACGTATCATATCATTATACTGACAAATCATACGATTATAGGTGATATAAATGATCGAATTTCACGCAATGGGAATGAATTACCGCCACGACAAATGGTTTTATGTGGACCGTCCCCACGGCTCGGGAGATATGCTCCTGCTTTTCTTCAAGAGCGAAGCAAAGGCGGTCATAAACGGCGAAGCAATAATAGCCACGCCCCGCAGTGTACTTCTCTATCAAAAGGACACACCCCAGTATTACGGCGCATTTAACGGCGAATACAAAAATCATTTTCTCCATATGGACTGCGATGAGTCCGATTTTTTTGCCCGTGCAGGCTTCCCACTCGATACCGTTGTCACCGTCCCCGACCAAAGCGAAGCGGAGGAGCTGCTGCGGCTCATAGGCAGGGAGGAAATGGGCATATCCCACCGCAGGGAGGAGTATATGGATATGCTGATAAAAATGCTGATTATGAAGCTTGCGGACGGCATTGGCAGCAATCCCGCAGGGGAGAGCATCAGCGTTCACGGCTCTGCCCTCGATACCCTCCGTGCGGAGCTTTATGCCAATGCAGGGAGCTTCGGCTCGGTGTCCCAGCTTGCGGGGAGTGTAAATCTCAGTCCCTCCCATTTTCAGCAGCTTTATAAGGAGCGCTTCGGGGTCAGCTGCTACGATGACCTGTTGTCCGCAAGAATAAAAGCAGCGCAGTATTATCTGAAAAATACTGCGCTTACTGTCAAGGAAATCGCCGCCCTGTGCGGATATGAAAATGATGTGTGCTTTATGCGGCTTTTCAAGCGGAAAACGGGCCTCACGCCTATGGGATTCAGGGGAACATAATGCTGACCGAGGATTTATGGCTTACATACGAATTATGCTCTATTTAAATAATAGTGTTTTATTTTTGGTGTCTAAAGCCGCCTCTCTGCCAATAGGAAAAATTGCATGGTTGGAGCCGTGACCAAAATCATCACAATAAGCCACGGGAATGCTGTACTTTTTACCGAATCGCTCCAGCACCTCAAACAACAGCGGCGAAATTTCATCTGAGTAGTGACCAAACAGCAGACCTGTTACTTGTTTCATCAATCGGCTTTGTCCAATACAAGTCAGGAACATACTGACATTCTGAACTGATTGAAATTTATCCAGATCCTCAATAAATAATATATAATTCCTGTCTGTCTGATATGGGAAGAAGCTGTTCCCCAAACTCAGAACAAAATTAAGCAAATATCCTCCGACAAGGCTTCCCTCGCAGCAGCCCTCTGTTATGGTGTACCAATCACTGTTGCTGCTATGTGCTGTTACAGCTCCGTCGATCAGATGCGAAACAAATTGCTTTCTGTCGTATTCGCTGATATTATCAAATAAGCCCGGAGTCTGCCCGTAGTATGTCGTTATGCCTGTGTTGGCATATATAGCATTAAGTATAGATGTTCCGTCACTATAACTCAAAAAAAGCTTCGGAGTTTCTTTTATTTTCTTATAATCAATGTACGGAAGCAGATCTGCGCTTCCATAACCCCCACCGAAAAACACCAGCCTTACATTCTCGTCATATATCATCTCGTTCAGGTCATCAACACGCTCTGATACGCTTGCAGTGTATTTATAAGTGTCCTTATAAATGTTTTTGCCGAATCTGACGTGAAAGCCCAGCTCTTCAATGCCTTTTGCATACCTTTCATAATCAGCTTTATCTGCAACCCAGCTTGGCGATATTATCCCAATGACATCGCCACGTTTTAACAAATTCATATGCGTCCCCTTTATTTTATTTTATTTTCTCCGCAAGCTCCGCCATAATATCGCTAACGGCGATCCCCTGCGGACAGTGCTCCTCGCACGCCTTGCAGCCAATGCAGTCATACGGCTTGCCCTTTGTATCAACGCTGCCCATATCCTCCAGCGCCCAGGGACCGTCGAGCTTGTAGCGGTTGTAAAGGCTCAGCACCGCAGGAATATTTATCTCGGCAGGGCAGCCGTCGCAGCAGTACCGACAGGCGGTGCAGGGGACTTTTACAGTCTTGCTGAATATCCGACAGGCGTCGAAAAGAATTTTCTCTTCATCATCGGAAAGAGCAGTGCTGTCGGAGAATGTTTTAAGATTGTCAGCCATCTGAGCGTTGTCGGACATACCGCTGAGGATCACCTTTATTCCGTCAAGACGCTTTAGCCAGTTGAATGCCCAGGAAGCAATACTGCTGTCGGGACGGGCAGCTTTCAGAAGCTTTGCGGCGTCGGGAGTAAGGTCTGCAAGTCTGCCCCCACGGACAGGCTCCATTATCACCATAGGAATATTTTTCTCACGGAGTATCTCATATTCCTGCTTCGATGAACCGAAAAGCCAGTCATAATAATTCAGCTGTATCTGAGCAAAATCCCAGTCACGGTACTCCGAAAAGCGTTTCAGTGTTTCGGGAGATGAGTGTGAGGAGAAGCCCAGATTTTTTATTCTGCCAAGTTTTTTCTGCTCCGCAAAATATTCGATGCAGCCGCTGTTTATGTACTTGTCCGCAAGGTTGTCTGTAACGCTGTGGATAAGGTAAAAGTCGATGTGATCGGTTCCCAGACGTTGGAGCTGTTCTTCAAAAACAGCCTTGTGATCGGGGTTTGCCTGGATAAAAAATTTGTCCGCAATGTAAAAGCTGTCACGGGGATAGCGCTTTACAAGGACTTCTTTCAGAAATCCCTCGGATTTTCCGCTGTGATAAACATAAGCGGTGTCGTAATAATTCACGCCCTCCGCCATTGCCTTGTCGATAATTTCCCTGCCACGGTCAAGGTCAATGTCTCCGTCACCGCCGCCGGGCTTTATTGGCAGACGCATATTTCCCATTCCGAGAGCGGAAAGCTTTGTACCTTTGCAGTCTCTTGTGATCATAATTTTGCACCTCATTTTTATTAAAGTATATTATTGTCAATACAATATGTTATCATTGCTTCAATTGCTTCTTTTTTGGTTATTTTATATTGTTTGCAATAATTAACAAACAATTCGTAGATTTCGTTGCTTATCGTAATGTTTAATTGTTTGTTCTTATTATAATAATTGGTTAGAGCTTTTTTCATACTCTCTTTCATTTAATAGCAACTCCCAACTAATTTTATTTTGTGCATTATTACATACACGTTTTTTTATTTATAATTATTTATTTTGGCATCGGACGTTTTTTCAATCTCTACTAGCATTATACAAAATTGTATCGTTACCGAGCCGTTCGTTTGTTGCCCATACAAACGATGAAACGAGTGGGGCAGCGACACGCTGCTGCTACCCCGATTATACCACACCCAAAAGATAAAATCAACCGCCAAGATCACATTCCCGCCGATGCTGAAAGTCAATTCCGTAAATTTTTGAAAAAAAGTAGTGACAAAATCAAAATAATGGTATATAATAATAGTTGTTATAATTTTTATATGACAGAAAGGCAGGAATTATCGTGTCAAAGAAACCCTACTACATTACCACCCCTATCTATTATCCGTCGGGCAATCCCCATATCGGCCACTGCTATACAACAGTAGCCTGCGATTCTATCGCCCGTTACAGACGAATGCAGGGCTATGACGTGATGTTTCTCACAGGAACGGACGAGCACGGTCTGAAGATAGAGCAGAAGGCTGCGGAAAAGGGCGTTACTCCCAAGCAGTACGTTGACGAGATCGTGGCTGTTTTCAAGAACCTCTGGTCATATATGAATATAAGCTATGACCGCTATATCCGCACCACCGACGATTATCACGTAAAGGCTGTACAGGATATTTTCAAGACCCTGTACGATAAGGGATACATCTACAAGGGCGAGTACAAGGGCAAGTACTGCACCCCCTGCGAGAGCTTCTGGACCGAGTCCCAGCTTGATGAGAACGGCAAGTGCCCCGAGTGTCACAGAGACGTTGTTGAAGCCAGGGAAGAGGCATATTTTTTCAAAATGTCCCCCTTTGCCGACAGGATCGAAAAGCTCCTCACCGAAACAGATTATCTCCAGCCCAAGACAAGAGCCGTTGAGCTTGTAAACAACTTCATAAAGCCCGGACTGGAGGATCTCTGCGTTTCAAGAACAAGCTTCAAGTGGGGCATTCCCGTTACCTTTGACCCCGACCACGTTGTATATGTATGGATAGATGCTCTTTCCAACTATATCACCGCTCTCGGCTATGACAATGATGCTCATAATGATTTCGGGAAGTTCTGGCCCGCAGATGTTCATATGGTCGCAAAGGACATTATGCGTTTCCACGCTATCATTTGGCCTGCAATGCTTATGGCGCTGGAGCTTCCTCTCCCCAAGCATCTTGCAGTTCACGGCTGGATAACCTTTAACGGTCAGAAGATGTCAAAGTCTCTCGGAAATGTTGTTGACCCCCTCGTTCTCGGTGAACGCTACGGCGCAGACGCTATCAGATACCATATTCTCCGTGAAATGGCTCTGGGCGCTGACAGCTCATTCTCCAACGAGATAATGATAAACCGCATCAATTCCGACCTTGCGAATGACCTCGGAAACCTTGTTTCAAGAACCGTTGCAATGGTCATCAAGTATTTTGACGGCACACTTCCCGAGGCAAAGCAGTCCGACCCTATGGACGATGAGCTTATCTCTATGGCAAAATCACTGAGGGAAACTGTTGACAGGTGTATGGACAACACAACTCTTAACCTTGCCCTTGCTGAGATATTCAAGGTGATCTCCCGTGCGAACAAGTACATTGACGAAACAGCTCCCTGGGTGCTTGCAAAGGACGAGGCAAACAAGCCCCGACTTGCTGCCGTGCTTTACAATCTCCTTGAATCCATCAGAATTTCCACATCACTTCTCAGCGCATTTATGCCCTCCACAATGCCCAAGGTATGGGAGCAGATAGGTGCGACAGCTGACGATGTAAGCTATGTGAATGCCGCAAAATTCGGCGTTCTTCCTCAGAACATCACCGTTCACAAGGGAGATATCATCTTCCCGAGAATTGACGTTGACAAGGAAATAGAAGAGCTCAACGCCCTCATCAAGGCACAGGCTGACAAGGCAAAGGCTGCCCTTGAGGACGCAGACGGAGCAAACCTTGAACCCCTTGCGGACATCATCGGCATCGACGATTTCTTCAAGGCTGATCTCCGTATCGCAGAGGTGAAGAGCTGCGAGAAAATACCCAAGGCGAAGAAGCTCTTAAAGCTTATGCTGAATGACGGCTTCGGTGAGAGACAGGTGGTTTCGGGCATTGCCAAGTGGTATGCTCCCGAGGATCTTGTGGGCAAAAAGGTAATACTTGTTGCAAACCTTTCCCCCGCAAAGCTCTGCGGAGTTGAGTCCAACGGTATGATAGTTGCGGCAAGCGTCGGCGAGGACGCAAAGGTCATCTTCGTTGACAAGGATATTCCAAACGGTTCGAGACTTTCGTAAGATAATAAGGCGTTTCTCCTGTATCACTTGGGGGAAACGCCTTTTTTATTTCAAGAATTTCAAAGTGCAAAGTACAGGTTCCAAAGTGCAAATTTTGCACTTTGAAAATATTTCCCCGAAAACAGTGTAAATTTTCCGTTAGCTATTGCAAAAATGAAAAAAATGGAGTATAATAGAGTTATAAAAATTAAAAGTGTGCGTCAGCGCACGCTGTATGGAGGTACATTCAAATGTCAAGATTAGTTTCTGCTAAGGATATGCTTATCAAGGCTCGTGACGGCAAGTATGCTGTTGCTCAGATCAACATCAACAACCTCGAGTGGACAAAGGCAGTTCTTCAGACTGTTCAGGAGCTGAAGTCTCCCGTTATCCTCGGTGTTTCCGAGGGCGCAGGCAAGTATATGTGCGGCTACAAGACTATTGTAGGTATGGTAAACGGTATGCTCGATTCTCTCGATATCACCGTTCCCGTTGCTCTTCACCTCGACCACGGCTCCTTTGAGGGCGCAAAGGCTTGCATCAACGCAGGCTTCTCTTCCATTATGTTCGACGGTTCTCACTATCCTATCGAGGAGAACATTGCCAAGACAACCGCTCTTGTAAATACCTGCGATATTCTCGGCCTTTCTCTTGAGGCTGAGGTCGGTTCCATCGGCGGCGAGGAAGACGGCGTTGTTGGTATGGGCGAGTGCGCTGATCCCGACGAGTGCAAGGCTGTTGCAGACCTCGGCGTTACAATGCTCGCAGCAGGCATCGGCAATATCCACGGCAAGTACCCTGCAAACTGGCCCGGTCTCCGCTTCGACGTTCTCGAGGCTATCAAGGCTAAGACAGGCGATATGCCCCTCGTTCTCCACGGCGGCACAGGTATCCCTGACGATATGATCAAGAAGGCGATCTCCCTCGGCGTTGCTAAGATCAATGTTAATACCGAGTGCCAGCTCGTATTCCAGGAAGCTACAAGAAAGTACATCGAAGAGGGCAAGGACCTTCAGGGCAAGGGCTTCGACCCCAGAAAGCTTCTCGCTCCCGGCTTCGAGGCTATCAAGGCTAAGGTTACTGAGAAGATCACAACCTTCGGCTCTGTTGGCAAGGCTTGAGTTTAAAGCTACAGCATAATAATTTTGCCGCCGTACCTTTGGGGTGCGGCGGCTTTTGCGTATATACATAAAATAGCCCGTCCGTACTTTTTTTGGTGCGGACGAGCTATTTTATGTATGTTACTTTTGTTTTTTTTCTGAAAACTATAATCAGTAATGCGGTTAAAACCATTATTACTATCAGCAGCGTTATCAAAACGGTAATGTATGTATTGCCCGTAAAACTTTCGTCCGGATTTGTCGGCGGGTCAGATGTTATACTGCTGTATTCGGACGTTTCTTCGACTTTATACTCAATAGGGCGTGATGGATCATAGAGTACGATATATCCGGAACATTTATCGCTATCTGTTTCAACACAGAAAAAATCAATTCTGTATTTTCCCTTTGACAAATGCAGCAGGTCATTTTCTTGGCTTTCGTTTCCGTATAATTCAACGATACTTTCATTCATTTCGTCGTAAATAGTATATTTTCCTAGAACCTCACCTGAATCGAATGAACATACATATTTAATATCAATATCAGAATCGATTGAAAAATAATAGCTAAATCTACTTCCTGTTCCAAAATCAGAATAATCAAAATATTTTGCTGTATTTAATTCAAGTTCCTCCAAAGCATAACATTTTGAGGGGAAAAATGAAAAGAATAACAATATTGCAAATATATTTATAAGAAAATACTTAAGCTTCAAAGTAATTTTCCTCCTGATAATGCCTAAAAAGGCTGAATATATTTATATTATATCCTGATTAGACACAAACGTCAATATCTTTCAATCAAATGTGGTACAATATACAAAAATGAGGTGTCACATATGGCTAAATATAACAGGATAAAAGACTTACGGGAAGACAGCGATAAAACCCAACAGGAGCTTGCTGATTATTTGGGCACATCTTCGCAGCATTATGGGAAATATGAGTTGGGGAATGCTGAGATCCCCTTTGAACGTGCCATTCTGCTTGCAAAATACTACAACGTGAGCCTTGACTACATCGCAGGGCTGACAAACAACAAGCGAGGGCTTGCTTCAAGCGACCTTTCCGACAGTGAGCAGCAGCTTCTGCGGTTCGTGACCTCTCTTTCAACTGAGGAAAAAAAGCTTCTTTCACGGCTTGCGGGGCTTATTGATAAGATATAAAAACGGCTGTGACATTTTTTGCGGTGTCACAGCCGTTCTGACTTTTGTGTGGGAATTTTATCCCCCCTTGCAAATCTCCGCAAAATGTGGTATAATCAAGAAAAAGCAATGCGGAAACAGTGCGGAAAATTCAGGTGGGAAAATGGTTCAGAATGACGTTTTAAAAAAATATTTCGGGTATGAAAGCTTCCGGCCCGGTCAGGACAAGCTTGTGGAAAGCATTCTTTCGGGAAGAGACACTCTCGGGGTAATGCCCACGGGCGCAGGAAAATCCCTGTGCTATCAGATACCCGCTCTTATGATGGAGGGGATAACTATTGTGGTTTCCCCTCTTATTTCGCTTATGCAGGATCAGGTGGGCTCTCTTGTACAGTCTGGCATCAGAGCCGCCTACATCAACAGCTCCCTCACTATGAACCAGCTCTACACCGTTATCCGCAATGCCGAAAACGGCGTTTACAAGCTTATCTATGTTGCTCCCGAGCGGCTTGATACCGAGCTTTTTGTGAATTTCGCAATGAAAGCCAACATCTCGATGATAACCGTTGACGAGGCGCACTGCATTTCCCAGTGGGGACAGGATTTCCGCCCAAGCTATCTGAACATTCCGAAATTTGCGGCAGCTCTCCCCATAAGACCCGTTATGACCGCATTTACCGCCACTGCGACCCTGCGTGTCCGTGAGGATATCACAAAGCTGCTGGAGCTTCGAGACCCGTTTTCACTGGTAACGGGATTTGACAGAAAAAATCTTTACTTTGAGGTGCGCCGCCCCGCAGACAAAAACGCCGACCTGAAAAAGCTCATTTCCGCCTATGACAAGGAGGGCAGGAGCGGCATAGTATATTGCTCCACCAGAAAAAATGTTGAAGATGTGTGCCAAAAACTCAACGATATGGGCTTTTCGGCTGCAAGGTATCACGCAGGGCTTTCCGAGGAGGAGAGACGGAAAAATCAGGAGGATTTTATATTCGACCGTGTGCGGATAATGGTCGCCACAAACGCTTTCGGAATGGGTATAGACAAATCAAACGTGACCTTTGTTATCCACTACAATATGCCAAAAGATGTTGAAAGCTATTATCAGGAGGCAGGACGTGCGGGACGTGACGGCTCTCCCTCGGACTGCGTGCTGCTCTACAGCGGCAGGGACGTTGTGACGGCGGAATATCTCATCAAGAAAAGCTTTGAGGAATCGGAGCAGGAGCCTGAGACAGCCGAGGAGACAAGGCGCAGAGATTTGAAAAGGCTTCGTGATATGACATTCTACTGCACCTGCGGGGATTGCCTCAGGGGATATATTCTGAAATATTTCGGTGAAAAGGCTCCCCCCGAGTGCGGCAGCTGTTCGGTGTGCTGCTCGGACTCGGCTGAGAGCGACATTACGGTGGAGGCGCAGAAAATAATCTCCTGCGTGTACCGTGCGGGGCAGAGATACGGTGTCAAGACCATCTGCGACATTCTGAGAGGAAGCAGCTCGGAAAAGCTCACACGGTCGGGGCTTGACAAAATTTCCACCTACGGCATTATGACGGATACATCGGAAAAGCGTATCCGCCGAATAGAAGAGCGGCTTGAAACAATGGGCTACATAAAGCGGACGGAGGGGGAATATCCCGTTCTGACGGTGGATAATTCCGCTCTTGAAGTGCTGCGTGGAAATGTGACGGTAAAGGCACGCATACCCGAGGACAGGGAAAATGCCAAAAAGCAGAAAGAAACTATGGTCTATGCCGCAGACCCGAAGCTTATGGATATTCTCAAAAAACTCCGTCAGAAAATTGCGGCGGCTCAGGGCGTGCCTGCGTATTTTATATTCACCGACTCCACCCTTGCGGATATGTGCCAAAAAAGACCGAGGACAAATTCGGAATTTCTTGACGTTTCGGGTGTGGGCAGTGCCAAGCTGGAACGCTACGGCGATGAGTTTATGGCGGCGATAAAGGAATACTGCGAAAATGCTCCCGCCGCAGAGCCGACGGTGAAAAAGGCTCCCGTGAACCGTCTTAAGACCCCCGAGGACAGAAAGCGTGGGTTTGAGGGCATTCTAAAAGGCATAGGCAGCTTTGAACCTGCCAATGAAGCGGTCCACATCACTGCACTTCTCAGCAGCATAATCACGGCAGCAGGCGAAAATATCTCGCCTACAAACCTGAGAAATGTGGTGTACGAATGGCTCATTTCAAAGGGCTATCTGAAAATGTGTACCGAGTCTGACGGCAGCGAACGCAAGGGCATTACGGAGCATTCTGCCGATATCGGTATTTTTGAATCGGAGGTCACAGCGTCATCGGGCAAAAAATACACCCGTGTACTTTTCAGCACACAGGCGCAGAGATTTATTGCGGACAGTATGGGTGAGATCGGCGGATTTGCCGCTGCTCATTTGTGATATTTGCCGTTGCCGAGAATGGACATTGCACGGTATATCTGTTCCAGGAGCATCACTCTTGCAAGCTGGTGGGGGAATGTCATAGGGGACATTGAGAGCCTGAGTGCGGCGGCGTTTTTCACCTTGTCGGAAAGTCCGAAGGAGCTGCCGATAACAAGGCTCACGGAGCTGCTTCCGCCCACCGCAAGGCTTTCAAATTTGCGGGCAAGCTCCTCGCTGCTCATCATTTTTCCCTCAATGCACATTGCGATGACGGTGCTGTTTCCCGCTGCGGAAAGAATGGCTTCCGCTTCGGTGTCAAGGGCTGCTTTTATCACCTTTTCCGACGGGTCGTCGGGGAGGCGTGATTCGGGCAGCTCTGTTATTTTTATATGGCAGTATGCTCCGAGACGCTTGGTGTATTCGGCACAGGCATCCCGGAGATAGCTTTCTTTGAGCTTGCCTACGGTTATGAGATTTATGTTGTACATTTTTATTTTCCTTTCAAAAAATATGCACGGTGCCGTGAATATTCGTTCTCCGTTTCGAGATAGGCTGTTTCGCAGCTGTCGCTTATGAGCATATACGCCATATTGTTAAGGTACAGCTCATCAAGTGCCGCTGTCGTTTCAAGAAAATTGCCGTCATTATCACCGTGAGATATCACATAGCACATTTTACTGCTCAGAAAGCTTGTTATAAGTTCGGGGGCGGGAGGGCTTTCAAACTGCCTGAAAACTTTTTTGACATTCAGATAATCCTGTGCGGTGTGGGATAACTTCCGAATAAATTCACGTCTCTTTTTTGAAGAACAAAGTTCAAATGCAAGTCTGCCACTTACCCTCTTATCAAAAAATTTCCCACAGATATTTTCTTCAAAATCCTTATCCATAAAAAATCCTTTCGGGTCAGAAAATTATTTCCAGTATAATCAGAAAAATCGGCTGATGAACGGCATATATGAGCAGTGAATGCCTGCCGATAAATTCAAGGGGTCTGCATTTTATGCGGTAAAAGCTTTCGGGCAGTTTATGCTCCTTTACGGGAACGTGGAGGGCATAGCCTGTGAGGAACATAAATATGTAGGGGATAATGGGGAAATAGTCTGCGCTCACAAATCCGCTGCTCTTCAGTCCTATGGGATAAAGATAGGTGTCGGTCTCGGGGAGCGGAACTGTGATATCGGTGAAGAAAAGGTGGATCATACCGCCGTGGTGGAAATCCATAAACATTACCCACAGGAATGCGGAGACTGAGAAAAGCGCCTGCCACGGTATTTTGTCAAGGAGGGGCTTTAGCAGTCCGCATATCGCCATACACGCACCGAAGCAGCTCAGCACCCCGAAAACGATAAGCTCCGAGGGGATAAAATATGCCGTGACGAGGGTTATGAGAAAGCCGACGATGTAGAGGAACACTCCACGCTTTACGGGGTCGTGGGAATAGCGTGTGCACACTCCCGAAACGGCGAAAAGCACCCACAGAAAGCCTATATGGACGACCTCCGCTTCGGGCTGCATCGGGGTTATGGGGCGGGGGATATTTACGTTGTATATGAACTTAAGGTCAAAGAGCAGGTGATACAGCATCACCAGTATCATTGCTCCTCCACGGAGTACATCGAGGGCAGCTATGCGCTCTTTTTTTATGCCCGTTTTCGGGGCGGGGGATATGGTCGGGGCTGAGGGCATCGGGTGGCTCCTTTCGGGGATAGGGGTGTGAGCGACAAATTGGAATTTATCGAAGAATTTGCTTTGCTAAAAAATACTTGGATAATTTAGGATTTTTATCTTCTCGAACGAATTCAACGACATACCCAAGTTTCTTATAGAATTCAGGTGCTTGAAACCCAAAAGTCGTAAGTGTGATTTTATCATATCCTGCATTTTGAAATGTTTCCTCAACTGCTGAAACAAGTTTGCTTCCCAATCCGCATTTTCTGTGAGCTTTATGTATAATCAAATCACCTATATGCACCTCATTATAATATGCACGACCTGTAATAACACCTACTATCTCACCATCATCGCTTTCTGCAATAAAACAGAATTCATTATAATTCAAATCAACATTATTCTGTTCAGCATAGGATAAGAATTCTTCATTGATAAAGTTGCCTATTCTATTATCCTCATTATTTATACGTTTTATATTCATTTTTTAATAACCTCGATTCTAATTTAAATATCGTAATATGTCACACAAATTCCGATTTGTCGG
>CAKSPU010000016.1 GCA_934486875.1 uncultured Oscillospiraceae bacterium | reverse complement strand
TTGCCGCAGACTGCGTTAAAAATCCTTGCCGGGCGACAGCCCGCCTGCGGATTTTTGCCTTGTCTGCAACAAAATTATGCTCGAAAATCCGCACACATTTCTTATGAAGACAGGTTCTTACTCATATCGTTTCTCCGTTTGTCGGTCAGATCCCTATATCTTATTATACACATTATAAAGCTTATAAAGCCGATTGTCAAGGTCTGTAAATATTTACGTACATAAAAAAAGAAGCCCCGCAGTGTCTGGCTGCGGGAGCTTCGCCGTTATATTATCTGTGCCTTATTCTTCGGTCTTGTCGCCTGCAACAAGCTCCTTGACAGAGGTCGCAAGTCCTGCAAGGCTCTGTATCTCGGAGGGAATGATTATCTTGGTAGCCTTGCCGTCGGCTGCCTTTGCAAAGGCTTCAAGGCTCTTGATAGCGATAACGTTCTGAGAGGGGTTTGCTTCATTGAGCTGTCTGATGGTATCGGCAAGAGCCTGCTGAACGTTTCTGATAGACTCGGCTTCACCCTCTGCTTCAAGTATCTTCTGCTGTCTTACAGCGTCCGCACGGAGTATCATAGCCTGCTTCTGAGCCTCTGCCTGGAGGATAGCTGCCTGCTTGTCGGCTTCGGCACGGAGTATCTTGGACTCCTTTTCACCCTCTGCAACAAGCACCTGAGACTTCTTTTCACCCTCTGCCTGAAGGATCTTTTCACGTCTTTCACGCTCTGCCTTCATCTGCTTTTCCATTGCGTCCTGGATCTCTCTGGGAGGGAGAATGTTCTTGAGCTCGACTCTGTTTACCTTGATTCCCCAGCGGTCGGTTGCCTGGTCGAGGATAGCGGTTATCTTGGTGTTGATAACGTCTCTTGATGTAAGTGTGGCATCAAGCTCCATTTCACCGATGATGTTTCTGAGGGTGGTCGCAGAAAGATTCTCGATAGCGGAAAGAGGTCTTTCAACGCCGTAGGTGTAAAGCTTTGCATCTGTTACTGTGAAGAATACTACTGTATCTATTTGCATTGTAACGTTATCCTTGGTGATAACGGGCTGAGGTTTGAAGTCAACTACCTGCTCCTTGATGGAGACCTTTTTTACCACCTTGTCGAAAATGGGGATAACGTAGTGGGGACCTGTGTGAAGAGCGCCCTTGAAGGTTCCGAGACGCTCAACTACATATACCTGAGCCTGAGGAACGATCTTGATGCCTGAGATGAAGATTATCGCAAGAATTACGATAACGGCGATGATTGCACCTGTCATAATGTTTTTCTCCTTTTAACTAAGTTATAATGTTTTGTTAACGGGCTGTACCGTAAGGTAAGCCGCACCCTTTGCTATGACCGTCACCGAAACGCCCTCGTCTATGACCGAGCCGTCGGCGGAGACCGCACCCCAGTCAACGCCCTCGAGACGTACTCTTCCCGTGCCTGCCATACTGTCTATCTTCTCGATGACAACGGCAGTTTTGCCGAGATCAAGCTCGCCGTTTGTGGGAATGTACTTTTTCGGCATAAACTTTTTGAGCATAGGACGTGTGGCTGCAAGAAGAACAAGGGAGACGACAAAAAATACTGCTGTCTGGACTCCCGCTCCTGCACCGAGCATTGCGGCGATGAGTGCTGCAAGTGCGCCTGCGGCAAACCATATGGACAGAAGTGCGAATGAAGCGGCTTCAACGAGTATTGCCGCAGCCATTACAATGACCCATAAAATGTACATCATAAAAACTGTCACTCCTTTCTTAATTGTCCGCTGTTTATATATTATCACATCTGTCGGAAAAAATCAATATATTCTTCAAAGCATTTTTTAAAAACTGCATAAAATTCAGATTAAAATTTAAAAAAATAAATTATATTTTCCCTCTTTGCGGGGTCGGGAGGTTGAAAAATAACAATATATGTGCTATAATGAGTTAAATCGGTAAAATATAAAAAGGGGTGTAATATAAAAATGTTCAGCTTCGGAACAAGTATCCGATTACAGGCAGCCGCACTCTGCTTTATTATAGTGGTGATGGTAGATTTTATAAGGTCGGAAAGGCTGAAACTCCTTACCACCAGGATATTCAGCGCAATGCTCGGAACATCGGCTCTCTATATGGCTGCCGATATCCTTACGGTGTACACCATATCAAATATGAGGGACACGGTTTTCAACGGGATAGCTCACCGCATTTTTTACGTCCTTATGCTGACAGTTGTTTTTCTTGAGTCGGTATATGTGGAATTTGCGGGAAATGCAAGGAATAAAAACGTGAATATACCGCTGACGGTGCTGTGGATCATTCCGTACATCGTCTGCGTCATTGGGATGCTGACAGCGAATATTCGGTATATATGCGACGAAAAGGGCGTGTATTCACGGGGCGGGGCGGTAAGCTTCCTTTATGCGGGCATCGCTGTATATATCATCATCATATTCATTGAGACCTTTAGATACAAGTCGGCTCTGCCCGAGAAAAAGCGCTATGCGCTCAGGATCCAGCTCATAATATGGTCGGTCATTGCCCTTGTGCAGCACGCAAATCCGTATATGCTGCTGTCGGGTCTTGCGATATCACTGAACATCACAGCCCTTTATTTTTCTTTTGAAAATCCAAATGAGAATATTGATGAAAATACGGGGGTATTCAATGCCCGTGCCTTTTCGCAGGTCTTTTTCGAGAATACCAACTGCATTGGACGAAAGCCTGTAAGGGTGGCTGTGCTTGTGGCTGAGGACGAGGACATAATTATCGGAAGCATCGGCTTTTACCGCTTTGAGGCGCTTATGGCAATGGCTGCGGAGGATATGAGGAAAATTTTCGGCACCTCCGTTTACCGCATAAAGAGCAATATGCTGGCGGTCATCGTTCCCGAGAGCGACACGGGCTTTGAGGATATGCTCACGAGGCTTGAAAAGAAGCTTTCCTATCCCTACAGGCTGGAGGACGCTTCCATTGAGCTGAAAGCCCACGCTGTTACCATACGCTGTCCCGAGATAACGGGGGAGCCTGCGGATATCCCTGAGCTTGCGGCATTCTGCTCGGATAATTGCAGCGGCTTTGTGAGAGAGGTGAGCGGTGAGACTGCGGAAAAGAAAAAACGCAGCGAAACTCTCAGCCGTATGCTCATCGATGCTATTGCGAATGACGGCTTTGAGGTGGTATATCAGCCCATATATTCAACGGAGAAAAAGGCGTTTTTATCCTCCGAGGCGCTTATCAGAATGAAGGATAAGGAAACTATCGGCTTTGTGTCCCCCGAGGAATTTATTCCCCTTGCGGAGAAAAACGGATACATCATCAGGATAGGCGAGATAGTTTTTGAAAAGGTCTGCGCAGCTATCAGGAAAATCCGTGATATGGGACTGAGGGTCGACTATATCGAGGTGAACCTTTCCGCTCTCCAGAGCGTTGATGAGACCGTGCCAAAAAGTTTTTCGGACATTATGAAAAAATACGGCATATCTCCCGAATCAATAAACCTTGAAATAACCGAGACGACGGCTGTGGAGTCGGCTTCGATGCTGGAGCGGAATATGAACCGTTTCAGGAAAATGGGGTGCAGCTTCTCAATGGACGATTTCGGAACGGGCTACTCAAATCTTGCCAAAATGGCAGAGGTGAACTATGACCTTGTGAAGTTTGACAAGAGCCTTATCTGGCCCGGCTTCGGGGAGGACAAAAAGGAAAAATCACTGATAATCCTTACAAATACCGTGAATATGGTAAGCTCCCTGGGGGCGCATATCGTGGCGGAGGGCGTTGAGACTGAGGAAATGGTGAAAGGGCTTACGGAAATGGGTGTGCATTACTTGCAGGGATATTATTTTTCCCGTCCCATTACGGAAGATGCATACATTGAATTTATAAAGGAAAAGCAGGCAGACTGATGAATATAAAGGAAACCCTTAAAAACAGGATAATCATTGCAGACGGTTCATTCGGAACATATTATGCGGAGAAATACCGCACGGAGGAAAGCCCCGAGCTTGCAAACACGCTATTCCCCGAACGTGTCCGCACCATACATAACGAATACATCGCAGCCGGGGCGGAGCTTATCCGCACAAACACCTTTGCAAGCTGTGATATGGGGCTGTCACGGGAGGAATGTGACAGAAACATTGAGGCGGCTGCGGATATTGCCATAGAATGTGCGGGAGACAGCGCTTTTGCGGCGGGGGACATAGGCGAGATAAAGCGTATGCCTGCCGAAAGGGCTGCGGAGGAATATGTGAGAGCTGCGGATATTTTTTACGCCAAAGGGCTCAGGATAATAAATTTCGAGTCCTTTGCGGACACGGCTTCTCTTCTGCCCGCAATGGAAAGGCTCAGGGACAAATACGGCCCGCAGCTGTTTATTATGGCATCGTTCTGCGTTGACCGCTACGGCAGCAGCCCCTCGGGAAGAAGTGCGGGACGGCTCATCAGGGAAGCGGCGGATTATGCGGACAGCGTGGGATTAAACTGCGGCGTTGGACCCGTTCATATGCGTGATGTTCTGAAAAGAATATCATTTCCCGAGAATGTGTATGTTTCGGCGCTGCCGAACTCGGGATATCCCGCAATGTCAAGAAGTCAGCTCACCTTTGGCAGCGCTGCGGAATATTTCGGCTCAAAGGCAAAGGGTCTGGCAGAGCTTGGTGTCAATGTCATCGGCGGCTGCTGCGGAACAAGCCCCGAATATATCCGAAAGACCGCAGAGGGCTTCAAGGGCAGTGCCCCTGTGCCGAGACGTGCGCTTATCATTGAAAACGGTGTATCGGAAAGGGTGCATTCGGGCTTTATTTATAACGGCAAAGGGGAGCTTCGCCGTGAGAAGCTCATTGCTGCGGAGCTTGTGCCTCCGCTTGACGGAAATGATGAAAAGCTCATCGAATCCGCTCATTATCTGAAAAATGCGGGGGCTGATGTGCTCACATTCCCCGATTCACCCTCGGGACGAACAAGGGCGGATTCCGTGCTTATGGCGGCTAAGGTGCGCAGGGAAACGGGTATGGAGGTAATGCCCCACATATGCTGCCGTGACAAAAACGCTCTTGCTATCCGTTCGGCGCTTATGGGCGCTCACATTAACGATATCGGGAATGCGCTTATGATAACGGGCGACCCTGTGCCCGCATCGGCAAGGCAGACTGTGAAATCCGTGTTCAATTTTGATTCGGTGGGACTTCTGAAAATTGCTTCGGAGCTGAACACCGATATGTTCCCCGAAAGCCCCATTTGCTGCGGGGCGGCGGTAAATCAGAACCGCAGGAATATTGAAAATGAGATACTGAGAGTAAGGCGGAAAATGGCGGCGGGAGCGGAATTTTTTATGTCCCAGCCCGTGTTTACAGCCGAGGACGCTGACAGGCTCAGGCGGATAAAGAACGAAACGGGAGCATTTATCCTCTGCGGAATAATGCCCCTTGTGAGCAGGAAAAACGCTGCGTTTATGAAAAACGAGATATCGGGCGTGAATGTTACCGATGAGCTTATTGCACGCTACCCCGAAAACGGCACAAAGGAAGAGGGGGAGGCTGTTGGTATCGCTCTTGCAAAAGAGGTGATACAGATGATAGATGACTTTGCGGACGGATATTATTTCACATTCCCGTTTAATCGTGTGTATATGCTGCCGAAAATTCTTGAAAGATAATTTTGTGCATAATAGCCAAAAAATGTATGCTGATTTATATTCGGATATGTATTGACTGTAGATGAAAAATAATGTATATTTAAATTATCAATAAATTTCCCTACAGAAAGGAACGAGGATATATGAGACTTGAAGGACGTGTGGCAATTGTTACGGGCGGCACAAGAGGAATAGGACTCGCTGTGGTAAGATCATTCCTTAAAGAGGGCGCAAAGGTCATTCTGTGCGGCAGCAGACAGGAAACTGCGGACAAGGCTGTGGCGGAGATAAAGGCTGAAGCACCCGATGCGGCAGTTGAGGGCATCAGCCCCGTACTGGGCGATTTTGCAGGTGTTAAGGCGGCTGTGGACGATATCGCCGCAAGATACGGCAGAATAGATATCCTTGTGAACAACGCAGGGATCTCCGAAAGCACTCCTATGAGCAATTACACCGAGGAGATATTTGACAAGGTAATGGAGCTTAATGTAAAGGGTATGTACAACTGCTCCAAGGCGGTTTCCGATATTATGGTAAAGCAGGGCAGCGGAGTTATACTGAACACTTCTTCTATGGTCAGCATTTACGGTCAGCCTGCGGGAATTGCGTATCCCACATCGAAATTTGCGGTGAACGGCTTTACGCTCAGCCTTGCAAGAGAGCTGGGCCCCAAGGGAATAAGGGTAAATGCGGTGGCTCCAGGCATCACCGAGACGGATATGGTGAAAAATCTTCCCAAGGAGATGATCGAGCCTATGATAGCAAGGATACCCCTCCGCCGTATCGGAAAGCCCGAGGATATCGCAAATGCATTTGTGTTCCTTGCTTCCGATGAGGCAAGCTACATATCGGGCGTTGTGCTGAATGTTGACGGACTTATGAGATCGTAAAATTTTTTTGGAGCAGCTCTTTTCAAAGGGCTGCTTTTTATATTCATACAATAAATAAAATCACTGCTTGATTATTTCTTCAAAAAATGTTATAATATTTATTATTTGGAAATTGCATTTAAAGAGGTATGAGCAGTTGATAAAGAAATGGTTGATAAACACTCCCGATGAAAAGGCTGTAAAGGAACTGTCCGTCAAGGGCGGACTTACGATGCCCGCCGCAAGAGCCCTTGTGGCGGCAGGCACAGACACTATGGAAAAAGCTGTGGACTTTTTCGGACAGAACGAGGAAAAAAGCTTTGATATGGGCTTTTCCGATCCTCTCCTTATCCGTGATATGGAGAAAGCCTGCGATATACTGAACGATGCTGTGGACAGCGGCGAGCTTATCTGCGTCTACGGCGACTACGACTGCGACGGAGTTACCGCAACCGCTGTGCTGGCGGGATATCTTACGGATATCGGCGGAAATGTTATGACATATATCAACGAGCGTTCCGAGGGCTACGGAATGAACATAAACGCTGTGAGAAAGCTCCACGAACAGGGCGTTTCCCTTATCGTCACCGTGGATAACGGCATTGCAGCCATAGATGAAGCAAAGCTGTGCAGAGAGCTTGGAGTCAGGCTCATCGTCACCGACCACCACCAGCCGGGAAAGGTGCTTCCCGATGCGGAAGCGGTCGTTGACCCTCACCGTGCCGACTGTCCTTCGTTTTACAAGGATTACTGCGGCTGCGGACTGGCGCTGAAGCTCATTGCGGCAATGGAGGGCGGCGATATGGAGCGGGCTGTGGAGCAGTATTCCGACCTTGCGGCTATTGCCACAGTTGCCGATGTTGTACCTCTCACGGGGGAGAACAGGGAAATTGTCCGCTACGGTCTCCATTATCTTGAAAACACGGAAAATGAGGGGCTCAGGGCTCTTATAGAAAAGGCGGGGCTGAAAGCTCCCTACACATCGGTGTCGGCGGCATTTTCGCTTGCTCCGAGGATAAATGCGGCGGGACGCATCGGCTCTCCCTCGGACGCACTGCGCCTGCTTATGTCCGAAACTCCCGAGGAAGCGGCGGAATATGCCGAAAGGGTATGCGCTCTGAATGCCGAAAGAAAGGATCACGAAAGCAAAATCATCGCAGACATTGCGGCTCAGATAAATGCGGACAGCACACTTCTTGACGGCAGAGTTCTTATATTCTGCGGAAGCGGCTGGCATCACGGTGTCATAGGCATCGCCGCTGCAAGATGCGTTGAAAAATACGGAAAGCCCGTTTTCCTTATGTCCGCAGATGAGGGTGAGACGGAGCTTCGGGGCTCGGCACGCTCAATCGAGGGACTGAACGTTTTCAAGGCGCTGTCCTATGCGGAAGATGTACTTCTGAAATTCGGCGGACATTCGGGTGCAGGCGGCTTTTCTCTCGAAAAGGACAAATTTCCCCTTTTCAGGCAGAAGCTTGCCGAGTATGCGGATTCTCAGGCGGCGGCAGGGGAGAAATGCGTTCCTTTCATTGCCGTGAGCGGGGCTATCCCTCCCGCAGAGCTTACCGTGCAGGGAATAAAGGGGCTTGATGTCCTTGAACCCTTCGGTGAAGCAAATCCACGTCCTGTGTTCCTTTTGCAGGGCTGCAAAATCGACAATATCATTTCACTTTCAAACGGTGCTCACACAAAGCTTGCGGTATCCGTGGGGGGCGCTGCCCTCACGGGGCTTATGTTCGGGACAAGGTTTGAGGAATTTCCCCTCAGGAGGGGCGATGAGGCAAATCTGCTCATATCTCCCGAGATAAACAGCTTCAACAATAAGGAAAGCGTGAGCCTCAGGATAATTGATGTGCGGAAAAAGGGGCTCAATCAGCAGAAGCTTATTGCCGCCGAGGAAGCTTATTATTCATTCAGGCGGGGCGAAAAGGCTGACAAAAGGATAATCGCCGCTGTGATACCCGAGCGCTCCGACCTTGCCGCAGTTTACCGAACGGCAGGGCAGTCAAGGCTTTCCCCGATGGGACTGTACAGCCACCTTGACACTGATATGAACTACTGCAAATTCCTTATGTGTCTTGATATATTTTCCGAAACGGGTCTTATGGAGTATGACCGCTGCGCCGACAGGGTACATATCATTCAGGGTGCGCCAAAGGCTGACACGGAGCTTGCACCCACTATGCAGCGGCTTAGGTCACTTCTTTGATAAATATGATATATAACGGAAAAATCCGAAAAAGGACGGTAACAGGCTATGATAAATAAAACCGAAACGGTATATACCATCGACTCTCTTATCCAGAAGATACTTGATGACGAAAAGCAGTATGACCTGAGCAAGATCATCTCTGCCTATGAGCTTGCGGCAAAGGCTCACGCAAATCAGGTGCGCTCTTCGGGAGAGCCTTATATCACTCACCCTGTGGCGGTGGCTTATATCCTCCTTGAGCTTGGAATGGATACCGATACCATTTGCGCCGCCTTGCTCCACGATGTGGTCGAGGACACGGACGTTACCCTTGAAGAGCTGAAAAAGCTTTTCGGTCAGGACGTGGCGATGCTGGTGGACGGCGTTACAAAGCTGGGAAAGATACCCCTTTTCACCAAGGAGGAGCAGCAGGCTGAGAATGTCCGCAAAATTCTCCTTGCAATGAGTCAGGATATAAGAGTTATCATAATCAAGCTCTGCGACCGTCTTCACAATATGAGGACGCTACAGTACCGTCCTGCCTACAAGCAGAGAAACACGGCTCTCGAGACAATGAACATTTATGCGCCCATTGCTCACCGTCTCGGTATCAGAAAGATAAAGGACGAGATAGAAGATCTTTCGTTCCGCTACCTTGACCCATATGCATATGCCGAAATTGAGCAGAGCCTTAAAATAAGGAGCGATGAGCGCCAGGCGTTCATCAAGTCCATTGAGGAGCAGATAGCAAAGAGATTTACGGAAATGGGTCTCCCCGAGCCCCAGATGTCGGGACGTGTAAAATCCGTTTACGGCATCTACCGAAAGGCTTTCATCAAGGGCAAGGGACTTGACGAGGTGTATGACATTTATGCGGTGAGAATTATCGTTAACACTGTGAACGAGTGCTACAACGCTCTGGGTATAATCCACGATATGTACCGTCCTATCCCCAACCGCTTCAAGGATTACATCGCAACACCCAAGGCGAATATGTATCAGTCACTCCACACCACCGTTATCGGCAGAGAGGGCATTCCCTTTGAAGTCCAGATAAGAACGGTGGATATGAACTACACCGCCGAATACGGAATCGCCGCCCACTGGAAATACAAGGAGGGCATCAAGGGCAAGGACAAGCTTGAAAGCCGTCTTGCCTGGATTCGTCAGATAATCGAGGCACAGCAGGAAACGGACGATGTTGAAGAGATCGTCCGCACAATAAAGAGCGACCTTGCTCCCGAGGACATTTTCGCTTTCACTCCCAAGGGCGATATTATCACCCTCCCCGCAGGGGCTACCATAATCGACTTTGCCTACGCTATCCACACGGAAGTGGGCAACAAGATGAAGGGCGCAAAGGTGGACGGAAAGCTTGTGTCCCTTGATTATCAGCTCCAGACGGGCGAGATCGTTGAGATACTCACATCTCAGGCTCCCGACCACGGTCCGAACCGTGCTTGGCTGGATATATGCAAGACCAATGAAGCAAAGTCGAAGATACGCTCCTGGTTCAAGAAGGAGCGCCGTGAGGAGAATATCCAGAACGGCAAGGAAACCATTGAGCACGAGTTCAAGCGCTTCGGCATAAACATTCCCCCCGAGGATATGGCAAAGTTCCTGGCGGACGATATGAAGCGCCACAACTGCTCCGAGCTTGATGATTTCTATGCCGCAGTGGGCTACGGCGGAATAATCCTTTCAAGGATAATGCCTCGCCTTAAGGACACCTATGCGAAGATGAACGCAGCCGCTTCATCAAAGCCTGTGCCTTTCACACCGAAAAAGAGCAACACGGGCATTATCGTGGGCGGCGAGAGCAATATCGACGTGAAGCTTTCAAAGTGCTGCAAGCCTCTTCCCGGCGAGGATATCATCGGCTTTATCACCAAGGGTCACGGCGTTTCCGTTCACAGAAAGGACTGCCCCAAGTATATCGAGGCTATGGAAAATGGCATCGAGACCGACCGCTGGGTGGAGGTTACCTGGGCTGAGAATGCAAAGGAAAATGACAATCCCATATTCAAGGCTGCCATTGACGTTGTTTCCTATGACGGCATCACGCTTCTTGCCAATGTCACTGCCGTTACTGCCGAAATGCGCATTCCCGTTTCGGAAATGTCCACAAAGACACTGAAAAACGGCAACGCAAACCTTATTATGACCTGCTCTATCGCAGGCGTGGGACAGCTGAACCAGCTTATCGGAAAGCTCAGAAAGATACCCGATGTTATCAGCGCCGAAAGAGTTATGAAATAATACCTTTGTGAAATGGGGGATCGCTTTGAAGCTTCATCTGAAAAACGGAAGATATCTTGATATCAGCACGATGACCGTGAAAAACGGCAGCATATGCACGGAGAAAGGGACATTCTCATATATAGGCGAAAATGCTCCCGATGAGGATTTTGACCGTGTTATCGACCTGAAAGGCGACCTTGTTATTCCCGGGCTGTGCAACGCCCACACCCATTCTCCGATGGTGTTCCTGCGCTCCTATGCGGAAGATCTGCCTCTTGACAAATGGCTTGCGCAGGCGGTCTTTCCACACGAAGCAAAGCTCACCCCCGAGGATAACTACACTCTCACGAAGCTTGCTGTGGCTGAATATGTTTCAAACGGAACGACCTCCTGCTTTGATATGTACTGTTTCCCCGAAGCAATGGCGGAGGCATTTACGGAAACAGGCTTTCGCTGCACGTTCTGCGGAGCGCTGAACAATTTCAGTGAAAGTCCCGAAAAGCTTGAAGAGTATTATCTTAAATTCAATTCATATGACCCGCTGATTTCCTATAAGCCGGGCTTTCACGCCGAATATACCACAAGCCTTGAGCTGATGAAAGCCGTTGCGGAGCTGGCTCACAAATACAAGGCTCCCGTATGGTGTCACAACAGCGAGACAAGGAGCGAGGTCGAAGAGTGTATCGGACGATACGGCAAAACGCCCACGGGAATTATGGAAAGCGTGGGAATGTTCGAGCACGGCGGCGGGGGATATCACTGCATTTACCTTTCCCCCGATGATCTTGATATCTTTGCCCGACATAATATGACCGTGGTGACAAATCCGTGCAGCAACCTTAAGCTTGCAAGCGGCATTGCGGATATAAGCGAGGTGTGCCGCAGGAATATCGGGCTTGCGATCGGTACGGACGGTGCGGCGAGCAACAATGCTCTCGATATGTTCAGGGAGATGTATCTCTGCTCGGTGCTCCAGAAGCTCAAATGCTCCGATGCGGCGGCGATGCCTGCGGAAAATGTGCTGAGAGCCGCAACACTGGGCGGTGCTGCGGCAATGGGGATAAACAGCGGCAGCATTGAGGTCGGAAAGAATGCCGACTTTGCTGTGATAGATATGTCCGCACCCAATATGCAGCCCGAGAATGATGTCGTCAGGAACCTTGTTTACAGCGGCTCGGGGGCAAACGTGAGAATGACCGCCGTCAACGGAAACATTCTTTATGAAAACGGTGAATTTTTCATCGGAGAGGATATGGACGTGCTTTACGGCAGGGTAAGAAAGATCTGTGAAAGGATATTTTCCTGACAAATGAAAATGACAGATAAAATAACCGCCCTCAGCGGAGTTGCCGCAAAGAGGGCGGCGCTTTACAATAAGCTTGGGATAGAGACCGTTGGCGACCTTATCGGACATTTCCCCAAAAGCTACACCGATTATTCGGAAACGGTGAAAATAGCCGACGCTCCCATAAATGAGCAGGCGGTCATAAAGGGCTTTGTGACAAAAAAGCTCCCCGCCGCAAGGATAAGGCAGGGACTTGTGCTATACAAGGTCATTGTCGATGACGGCAGCGACACTCTCACGGTGGTGCTCTACAACAACCGCTTTGCCTATGAGGCTCTCGAGCCTGACAGGGAATACCGCCTTTTCGGGCGCATAAGCGGGGGATTTACCCGCAAGGAAATGAACACCCCTCAGGTAATTGCTGCCGATGAAACACGGCTTATCCGCCCAAAATATGCTCTCACCGAGGGACTTTCACCGCAGATGATCATTACCAATATGACCGAGGCGCTGAGGTGCGTTTCGGAGCAGGTGGAGGAATTTATCCCCGATGATATCCGCCATAGGTACGAGCTTTGTGCGGAGGAATATGCTCTGAGGAATATCCATTTCCCCGAATCCGCCCACGCTGCGGAGATATCGAAGCGGAGACTTGGCTTTGACGAGCTCCTTGTGATGCAGTGTGCAATGGGGCTTCTTCGTGACAGGAGCAGGGAGGTCACGGGCTGCCCGATGAAGCCTGTGGACATTAGCGGATTTGAGCGCTCACTGCCCTTTGAGATGACAGGTGCTCAGAAAAGAGCCTGCGGGGAGATATTCAGGGATATGTGCGGCATAACGCCTATGAACAGGCTGGTTCAGGGTGATGTTGGCTCGGGTAAGACTGCCGTTGCCGCCGCAGCCTGCTGGTTTGCATACAAAAACGGCTGTCAGTCCGCACTTATGGCTCCCACGGAAATACTTGCACGTCAGCATTATGCAACACTGAAAAATTTCCTTGAACCTCTCGGTATAAACGTGGGCTGTCTTACGGGCTCAATGACCCAGAAGCAGAAAAATGAGATTAAGGCGCAGCTCAGAAGCGGTGATATAAATGTTATCACGGGAACCCACGCACTTATTTCCGAAAGTACCGAGTTTGAACGTCTCGGACTTGTTATAACCGATGAACAGCACCGATTCGGCGTTAATCAGCGAAAGCTTTTTGCAATGAAGGGCGAAAAGCCTCACAAGCTTGTAATGTCCGCAACGCCCATTCCACGAACCCTTTCACTGATAATCTACGGCGACCTTGATATTTCCATAATAAACGAGCTGCCAAAGGGCAGGCAGCCTGTGGAGACTTATGCCGTAACGGGAAAGCTTCGGAGCAGGGCGCTGGGATTTGTCAAAAAGGAGCTTGACGCAGGCAGGCAGGGCTACATAGTCTGCCCGATGATAGATGAGACGGACGGAAACGGTGAGCTTCAGGCGGCAAAGGCTTATGCGGAGAAAATTGCCGCAGGGGAGCTTAAGGGCTACACCGTGGGACTGCTCCACGGCAAGATGCTCCCTGCGGAAAAGGACGCTGTTATGGCGGATTTCAAGGAGGGGAAGATACAGCTCCTTGTGTCCACCACGGTCATCGAGGTAGGCGTTGATGTGCCGAATGCCACGGTAATAATGATAGAAAGCTCCGACCGCTTCGGACTTTCACAGCTTCATCAGCTGAGAGGACGTGTGGGCAGAGGACAGTACAAATCCACCTGCATACTCCTCACCGACAACGCCACCGAGGAAACCAGGGCAAGGCTCAAAATAATGTCCTCACTCCACGACGGCTTTGCAATTGCGGAGGAGGACCTTAAAATGCGTGGGGGCGGAGACTTTTTCGGCAGCAGACAGAGCGGACTGCCGCCCCTTAAAATAGCCGACCTTTACAGCGACAGACAGCTCCTCGGTGACAGCTCAGATGCGGCTAAGGAGATACTGAAAAATTCTCCTGACCTGTCGGAATATCCTGTGCTGAAAGAAAAGGCAGAGCTGCTTCTTGATGAAAACGGGTCTGAGGGAATGAACTGATTTATATGCAAAAATGCTTGTAATACACAGACGATGAAACCGATAAAAAAGGCAGAGGAGATTTTTTATGAGGGTGATAATCGGAGCAGGAAAAACAAATTATGACGGTTGGATATCCACTCAGGAAAATGAACTTGATTTGACTAACAGAGCGGATTTTGTAAGAATGTTTGCAAAAGAAAAACCTATTGCGTTTCTTGCAGAACACGTTTGGGAACATATGACCATTTCAGACGGGTATATTGCGGCAAAAAACTGTTACGATTTTCTTGAGGAAGGCGGGTATGTCCGTATTGCTGTGCCCGATAAAAACTTTAGGAATGAATGGTATCAGAATATGGTAAAGGTGGGAGGAAACGGTGACCCGAATCACCCCGCATTCACTCATAAGGTCGTGTATGATTATAAAACGTTGAGTTCTCTTTTTGAACAGGCAGGCTTTGAAATTGAGCTCTTGGAATATTGCGATGAAAACGGCGATTTCCATTATAAATATTGGAATGAAGCTGACGGAAAAATAGGACGCTCGCTGCGGTTCGATACAAGAAATTCTATGGAAAAACTGGGAATGGTGTCTATAATTCTTGATGCAAAAAAACCAATCATATTAAAAAATAAGATGTAATGTAAGCTTCATACGTCTAAGCATCTACAATGAGCTCCTCCGAAGTCGGGGGAGCTCTGTTTATCAAAGCGTCTTTCCCGTCCCGATGACGTGCTTGCCTGTTCTGCAAGTCACAAAATCACTTGAAAAGCGGACGGGAAAAATGTTTTGTAATAATTTATTAACAATTTTGAGAAGGACAGTTCACTCATTGAAATACCGTGACAAAGTTGTCCTATGCTATTGCTTTGAGCCCGATAGTATGGTATAATGATAATGAATATTCGGGAACGAAAGGAAGTTTTGTATGAATATCCTTATCAAGAACATAAAAATGCTTGTGTGCGGAGACATAGCCGAGGGAGACATTTGCATTTCGGGAGACACTGTAACCGCCGCAGGCACACAGCCTGAGGGCTTTACTGCCGACAAAATAATAGACGGCTCGGGAAAGCTTGCCATACCGGGACTTATGAACTGCCACACCCATTCATATATGTCCCTTTTCCGCAATCTTGCGGACGACCTGACCTTTGAGGACTGGCTCTTCGGCAGCATAATGCCCCGAGAGGATATGCTCACCCCCGAGGACGCATACTGGGGCGCAATGCTTTCCTGTGCGGAGATGATAAAGAGCGGAACTGTATGCTTTATGGATATGCATATGTTCCCGATGAAATGCGCAGAAGCCGCAAGGACTCTCGGTATGAGAGCCGTTATGACAAGAGGTCTTACGGGTCCCGACAGGACGGAAAAGGACGCAATACGCCGCTACAACGAGCATATGCAGGAAAGAGAGCAGTTCAGGGACGACCCGCTTATAAGCTTCAAGCTGGGTCCCCACGCAATATACACCTGCGGCAGGGATTATCTTGAGTTTCTCGTTGAAAAGGCAAAGGAAACAAAGCAGGAATTTCATATCCACCTTTCGGAAACTCTGAACGAGGTCAAGAACTGCTACAAGGAGCACGGCAGATCTCCCGTGGAATATCTTGACGGGCTGGGATTTTTTGATGTAAAGACCGCAGCCGCTCACTGCGTTCACCTTTCCGAGCACGATATGGACATTCTTGCGGAGAAAAACGTCAGCGTTATCCACAATCCAAAGAGCAATCTGAAGCTTGCAAACGGTATCGCACCCATTCCCCACCTTATGGAAAAGGGTGTGAACATATGTATGGGCACTGACAGTCAGGCTTCCAACAACACTCTCAATATGTTCACGGAGATGAACTATGCCGCTCTTCTTCACAAGGGCACAACGGGTATTCCCACCATATGCACCGCAAGAGAGGTGCTTGATTTTGCCACCGTTAATGCCGCAAAGGCGCTGGGCTTTGAAAGATCGGGAGCGATCGCTTCGGGAAACAAGGCGGACATCGCAATACTCGACCTTGACCGCCCCGAATTTTATCCCCGCAATGATCTGACCGCCGCTCTTGTATATTCCGCAAACGGCAGCGAGGTCGATACCGTTATCATAAACGGTGAGATCGTTCTTGAAAAGGGCAGGCTCACAAGGTTTGACGAAGAGGAAATTTACGCAAAGGCAAGAGAGACTGCGGAGAAGTTCTGATATAATTATATTACTGTACGGGAAATCGGAATTTAGCGGGCTGATTTACTGTGCAGATAAATGAATGCCGCAAAAGGAAATGTTATGCTATGGATATTATAGGACGAACCGTTACCGTCACCGTTGACCGTCCGCTGGGGAGCTTCCACCCCAAGCACAGAGATATGTACTATCCCGTGAATTACGGCTATGTCAAAGGGATAACAGCTCCCGACGGCGAGGAGCAGGACGCATACATTCTTGGTGTGAATGAGCCTGTTGGTGAATTTACGGGGAAGATCATCGCCGTTATCCACAGGTATGATGATGTTGAGGAAAAATGGGTAGCCGCTCCCGGGGATATGTCCTTTACGAAAGAGGAGATATGGGAGCAGGTGTGCTTTCAGGAGAAGTATTTCAGGTCGGAGATAAGAATATAAAACAGCGAAAGGAGCCTTTGATGAACGGTGCAAACAAAAAGGAACTGACTCTTAATATGCTTTTAACTCTTGAAAATATTGACCCGAAAGAAGTAAAACTCATACGTCATACTAAAAATGACAAGCAATTTTCGGAGTGCTTTAATATGGGCACAGAATGCATCAGGGAATACACAAGCATTCAGAAAACAGACTTTGCTTCGGACAAAAAATACTGGGTGGTTTTTATCGGTGATAAAGGCACTACCGCAAGATATTATTGTACATTCCGTTTAGTCGGCAAAAAAGCTCTTGATAAATCGGAAATGTCCAGTGATTTTCCTTGTCCCGAAATGTACGACGATGACAACGCCTCAAAGTTTATCTTTGAGGAAACCGACATAATGGAGGATTACAGGGAAAGGCTGATAATCGAATGGGGCAAGAGCACTTTGCAATGGGCACAGAATGCAGAGAATAACGCTAAATGCATCGCTGCCATTACCTCCCCTGTTTTTCCGGGATACGAAAATCTGATACTTACATTCGGCAGGCTGACAGATATTGTAAATGCCCCGAACAGATTTTCAAGCTATCACGAAGCAATGAGAAAGGTTCAGGCGGTGTATTTAATTACAGATACAAACACAGGAAAAATGTACTTCGGCTCTGCCACGGGAAAAGACGGACTTTTTGGCAGATGGTCAGATTACGCTAAGACAAAGCACGGTAAAAACGAAGTCCTGAAAAGCTATCTTGCCAAAGATCCAAAGGCATATACGCATTTTCAATACTGTGTATTGCAGATATTTTCTATGCACACACCACAAAATGATGTGATTGCTGCCGAATACTTATATAAAAGAAAACTTCTGATAAACCAATTCGGAATGAAGTAATCATAATTACATAAAAAATAAATTACCGAAAGGAAAGATAAAAATGTCAAATACAAGCGAGATCAGAAATCCCGAGCTCTGGGAAAGCGGAGCAAGAAAGATCCGGTGGGTAAAGCAGAATATGCCCCTGCTCAGAGGAATAGAAAAGGAATTTTCCGAAACAAAGCCCTTTGCGGGACTGAAAATTGCCCTCTCCGTTCATCTTGAAGCAAAGACCGCATATCTCTGCAAGGTACTTGCCGCAGGCGGTGCGGATATGTATGTAACAGGTTCAAATCCCCTGTCCACTCAGGACGACGTTGCGGCTGCTCTTGTTCACGACGGCTTAAAGGTTTTTGCGTGGTACAACGCAACTGATGAGGAATATCACAGCCATATTGCACGTGTTATAGAAGCAGCCCCCAACATCATCATTGATGACGGCGGCGACCTTGTTCACCTTATCCACACCGAGCACCCCGAGCTTATCCCAAATGTTATCGGCGGCTGCGAGGAGACTACCACGGGCATTATCCGCCTTATCGCAATGAACAGGGCAGGGGAGCTGAAATTCCCTATGGTGCTTGTGAACAACGCTGACTGCAAGCATCTTTTCGATAATCGATACGGCACAGGTCAGTCCGTCTGGGACGGCATCAACCGCACTACAAATCTTATCGTTGCTGGCAAGAATGTTGTTGTGGCAGGCTATGGCTGGTGCGGCAAGGGCGTTGCAATGAGAGCAAAGGGTCTTGGCGCTGATGTTATCGTCACCGAAGTTGACCCCATAAAGGCAATGGAGGCTGTAATGGACGGCTTCAAGGTGATGAAAATGGAGGAAGCCGCAAAGGTGGGCGATTTCTTCGTTACCGTTACAGGCTGCGACGGCGTTATCACAGAAAAAAGCTTTATGAATATGAAGGACGGGGCAGTGTGCTGCAATGCAGGTCACTTTGACTGCGAGGTGGACGTTGCCTGGCTCAGGAACAACTGCGTGAAGTCGTGGATTGCAAGAAACAACATTATGGGCTATGAGCTCCAAAACGGCAGAAGCATTTATATAATCGCTGAGGGCAGACTTGTAAATCTTGCCGCAGGCGACGGTCACCCTGCCGAAATTATGGATATGTCCTTTGCGGTTCAGGCAATGAGCGCACTTCACCTTGTAAAGAACAAGGGCAGACTTGACAGTATGATAATCGACGTACCCCGTGAGGTGGATATGGAGATCGCCCGCAGAAAGCTTGCAGCCTGGGATATTGAGATAGACAGGCTCACTCCCGAGCAGGAAGCATATCTTAACAAGGGACTTTGATAACTAAGCAGAGGTGTGCATATATGAAAAAGCTTATGATCGCTGCTGTTCTCACCGCAGCTGCGGCTGTATTTTCTGCCTGCGGCGGAGAAACGTCTGTGGACAAGGCACAGAACGCTCTTGAAAGTGCTCAGAACGCCATAGGCGAAGCCGCCGACACAAAGGCTTCGCAGCTTGCCGATGCCGCTGTGGGCGATATGGATATCCCCGATATGAACGGGGAAACAGAGCTGCCTGACCTTGACAGCCTGACAGAATGAGCAAGGGATTTCGTAATGCCGCTGTGCCGATGATAGCTGTTCTTGTTTTCGTTTTCGCCCTGATGAACAGCTATATCACGGGCACTGCGGACAACAACACGGGCTGTTTTGCGGTAAGTGCGGAAAATTTCGGCAGCTATGAAGCCACAGGCGGCGTGAAATATGTGTACTTTTTCAACGAAGCGGGGGAGCTTGTTAATACCTGTGATTTTCATATCAGAGGCGGGCTTCAGATAAAAGGCAATTCGGACACCGTGACCGTGAAAGCAGGAAATTCCGTTTCGTATTACGATTATCTCGGCAATGAAAAGGCGGAGAACACGGGCGGGGCTGTCACAAGGGTATATTCCTCCGTTTCATCTCCCTTTTCCGTAAAAAGGCACATCACCCCCTGGGGGTACGAATATCTTGTTACGGAATTTAACGGCGTGACCGGGGAAATACACCTTGACAAGGCTCTTTACATCGGCAAGCTCATAAACGCAGCTGTCAGCACGGCGATATTTTTATTTGTTGCCTTATGTATGAGGAAAGTGCTTTCCTCGGGAAACAGAAAGGAAAATCTCAATGACCGAACAAAATAAAAAAGAGGAGCAGGCAAATTCCTGCCCCATATATAAAAAATGCAGCGGCTGTCAGCTCCGCAATATGACTTACGAGGAACAGCTCCGCTTCAAGCAGATAAAGGTCGACAGGCTTATGGGCAAGCTGTGCCGTCCCGAAAGGATACTCCCCGCCGAAGAACCCGAGGGCTACCGCTGCAAGGTGCAGGGTGCGTTTGATTTCAAAAACGGCAAATGCGTATCAGGCGTTTATCAGTCCTCAAAGGGCGGTGTTACCGCTGTGGAGCGCTGTCCCGTGAATGACGAGCGTGCGGACAGGATAATCAGGGCTGTGAAAAAAACTGCTCTGAGCCTTAAAATACCCGTATGGTGCAGCTTCAACGGCAGGGGATTTCTCCGCCACGTTCTTGTGAGAATAGCAAGAAACACGGGAGAAATTATGGCGATAGTTGTAGGCTCATCGGAAAACTTCCCCTCAAAAGCCGCATTTGTTAAAGAGCTTATGAAAAAATGTCCCGAGATAACCACCCTTGTTTTCTCGGTGAACCGCTCGGACAAAATGACCGTGGGCGACAGATGCGAGGTGCTTTTCGGCAAGGGATATATCGAGGACATCATCTGCGGAAAGCGTTTCAGGATATCACCCAAGTCCTTTGCACAGGTAAATCCCGCACAGGCTGAAAGGCTGTATGAGCTTGCTGTAAGGTCCGCAAAGCTTACGGGAAAGGAAACTGTTATCGACGCATATTGCGGCATCGGAGCAATGAGCCTTATTGCTGCGGACAAGGCTAAAAAGGTATATGGCTGCGAGATAAACAAGGCGGCTGTGAATGACGCTGTGATAAACGCCAAGCTGAACGGTGCGGAAAATATCGAATTTATCTGCTCGGACAGCGGAAGGTTCCTTGCGGAATTTAATGACGCAAAGCTCAAAGCAGATATTGTTATCCTTGACCCTGCAAGAGCGGGCTGCGACAGAAAATTCCTTTCAGAGCTTGTAAGGACATCTCCCGAGCGTATTGTTTACGTTTCCTGCGAGCCCGAGACCCAGTCAAGAGATGTTTTCTTTCTGATAAAAAGCGGCTACAGGCTGAAAAAGCTTATGCCTGTGGATATGTTCCCGTTTACTAATCATGTGGAGTGTGTAGCATTATTGACCAAGGCTAAAGAGTGAACAACATATCAAGGTGGAACTGAAAACTCAAAAGAGTTGTATCATTTAGACAAAAGCCGAAGGTGCTGAAAAAAGCAAGCCGAGCTTATCGCTAATATGAAAGCCTTCGGTATGACCGATGAACAGATAAACCCAACAAAAATGCGGAGCGTAGCAACTCCCTCCCCTTTAGGTTTTCCCTCTGCACTCTCTTTCCCTTACCTCTCCCTCTTTTCGCATTTTTACATATAGGAAGAATATATTTTTACTATTGCTATAACATAGCTTTGTTCCAAGCCTTTCACCTATTTCCTCTCATTTGCAATTTCTAAATTAAACTATGGGGCATACGTCCACACAGAAAACACCTAAATAAGTTATTCTAATGCCCTGCATTTGCAGCTTAAATTTTTTCTTCCGCTTATAAGCGGAAGAAAAAATACGAACAAACAAAAAAACTAACACCAAAACCGTTCCGTGTGGACGTATGCCCCATAATTTAGATTAGAAACCATAGATGATAGGAAATAGGCATAAATACCCGAACAAAATCCAAAATAGTGCGCACCAAAAAAGTTTGAAGCACAACTGTAAAAATACGGGAAAAGGGGAGAGGTAAAAGAAAGAGAGTGCAGAGGGAAAACCATTAGGAGAGGGGGATATGCTACGCTCCGTATTTTTGTTGGGTTTAGTGTCCTTCCCCCTCTCCTATGGTTGTCCCTTTGCATTCTTTCTAACAAACCCAAGCAAAATTGTAAATCGACCCGAACAAATCAATCATATTCCGCTTTAATCAAAGCGGACGTGAAAACCGTCACCTACGGTATTATACAGATCCGCCGTAAAAAGAAAAAAGCGCCCGCTGCAAAAAGGACGCTTTTTAAGTGAAATGAAATTAAATTATATGAAACTCCACAAGGAGGGTGGAGGAGATATTGGACGCTGCCCGCACTTTTCGTAAAGCAGATATTCCCTGCACGCTTTGCAAGCTTAGTGGACAGCTATTAAAGTTATTTTGAGATCCTATTGTTTCAGAAATCAAATTCAGCGCAGCTTCCGAATTGCAGGAACGGTGTGCTGCATTTTTTTTCGGAACCGCCGCCGCACAGGGGTGAATGCGGCGGCATTTCCGTATCATAAAAGGAGAGATATATAAGGGGTTCTGTCCGGATGCCTGTTCGGTATCATTTCCCTTACTGTGATTATAAGTATAACGGGTGAATGTGATAGGAATATGAAAGGAAGAGGAAAAGGAGCAAAAATTGCCTTTATCATATGCAGAAGTATCCTGTGACGTTTTCCCCGTCTGCAAGATATATTATATCCCTTTTTCCGTGATGAAAAATGTCATAATGACGGAAGAGAAAAAATTTCCGTCCCTATTTTTAAGGACGGAAAAATATTTATCTGTGCTGTTATTCCTTTTCGGAGACCTCAACGGCGGTCTTGTTTGCAAGCTCCTTTATCTTGATGCTGTAATATGTTCCGAAATAGTCCTCAACGCCGTCAACGGTGTCATAGGTGAGCTGCATTGTGAGAGTTACCTCAAAGCTTGATAGGGTCATTACCGTAACATTGTCAAGGGTAAGGTCAACGCCCTCCGTACCCGTTACCGTGGACACAACAGCGCCGTCTTCGGGGGAATACTTGGCGATAAGTGCGTCCTTTTTGTATTTGTAGTAATCCTCGGCAGTCTTTCTGTCCAGCTTGCAGGGGATCTCCTCCATATAAGCCGTAAGATAATTCTCCCCGTCATTTTCGTTGTACTTGAATGTGTAGGTGATAAGGGAATCATCGGCATAGAAAAACTGGCTGTCAGCGGGGATACGGTCCCTTATCTCCATAAGGTCGGTGTCCGTGCTCACGCACCATATCTCCGTGTCGCTGTCATAATAAAGCTCTGAGCCCGAATTAAGGGCAACTATCTTTTTCATCGGCATTCCGAGCCTTACCTTGCTGAGCACTCCCGAGTATGTCTCTGCAGGAGCGGATTCTTCTTTTTTGCAGCCGCCGAAGAGGGTAAGGGCGGACAGTATGACAAGCAGCAATGCTGTTATTTTCTTCATTTTAATGCAGTCCTCACATATGTAAAATTTGTGCTGTGTACGAGCTGACGGGCAGCCCGCATATCCTGATACATCTAATATATATAATAATATAAATCCGTCCGCTTGTCAAGGAAAATTATACTTATTTTTACGGTTTATAAACACTCCGATTTCCCGATTATTTTTCCCCTGCCCTTGATTATCGGGAAATAATGTGTTATAATAAGTACAATCAATTTATCAGAGGTGCATTATGAAGGGTTACAGAATAAGTATCCTCCGCCACGGCAAAACATCGGCGAATGAGGACGGCATATATATCGGCAAGACCGATCTCCCCCTTTCCGAAGCGGGCAAGGAAGAGCTGAGGGAGCTTTACGAAACTCACGAATATCCCAAGGTGCAGAAGGTCTACACAAGCCCTCTCGAAAGAGCCGTGCAGTCGGCTGAGATACTTTTTCCCGATCGTGAAATGGAAGAGGTCGATGACCTGAGGGAAATGGATTTCGGCGTTTTCGAGGGACTGAAAGCCGAGGAGCTTTTAAATCTGGATTCCTACAAGAAATGGCTCAAGGGCGGTCTTGACAACCCTCCCCCCAACGGCGAGAGCCTCAGAAATATGATGGTGCGCTGCTACACCGCACTCAACGGCATAATCCTCGATATGATGGAGAACAACATCACCCACGCAGGGGTTATGACCCATTCGGGAATACTTATGAATATGATGAGCTGCTTCGGTCTGCCCAAGATGAAGCCTATGCAGTTTGCCTGCCCAAGAGGTCACGGCTATGAGATAATGGTAACGGCTCAGATGTGGCAGCAGAGCTACTGCTTTGAGATACTGGGAAAGATCCCCGGCTATCAGGCTGTGGGCTACAATGATGCAGGCGAGGCGCTCTTTGACTACGAGGACGGATACGATGACGGCTATGACAACGAAGAAGATCAAATCTGAGGCGAAAAGGCTGCTTATGACCTGCTTTGCGGAGTCGGCGTTCATAAGTATGCTGAATATCGGCATTTTTCTCATAACCTATCTTCTTATAATTCTGGCGGGCCGCCTTACGGGGGCGCATACCGCTGAGACTCTTTTCCCCGTTTTCAGCGCCTGCCCGCCCCTGTTCATAATCGCCCTTTGCGTGATACTTGCGGCGGAATATATCCTGTCAGCACCGATTTATTACGGAACAAGGTGGTTTTTCTGGCAGGCAGCTTCGGGAAACAATATGCCCGCATCATCGGTATTTGCGGGATACAGTTCATATGAGCAGTTCAGCCTTTGCGTAAAGCTCCGGGTGCTTTCGGATATGCGCAGGCTGCCATATATCCTTGTTTTCGGCACAGCTGTGCTGATCGAGGGATTTCTTGCTCACCGCCTGCTTACGGGCATAGACGGAGCGGAAAATGCAGGGCTTATTTACGGCGGCTTTGCGCTGGCGACTGTGGGAGTTGTTTACATATGCTTCTGTGCGGGTCTCAAATGCATTCCCGTGGGCTTTCTTCTTGCAGATGACCCCGACGCTGTGGTGTCGGACATATTCGAGCTAAGCGAAAAGATAATAAAAAACAATGCGGGACGGCTTATGAAGCTGTATGTATCATTTGTGGGCTGGTTTCTTATCTGCCTGCCCGCATTCCCCGTTATAATCCTGCTGCCCTATTTCAATATGTCTTTGGCAGTATTTTTGAAAGAATGCCTTGCACAGGACAGGGGACAGCCTGCGGTGGATAAGAATAAAAAGGAAGCCGTTACGGCATAATATTTTAAGGTGTGCATTATCTTTTGAAGTGATGCACACAAGCTTTATTATTCTGATTTTCGGGAGGAAAAAATATGTGTACAGCAGCCGCTTACAGAACAGACGGACTTTACTTCGGACGTACCCTTGACTATGAATTTTCCTACGGCGATGCGGTTATGGTCGTGCCGAGAAATTACACATTTAAAATGGGGCATATGAACGGACTGACGAGCCACTATGCAATTATCGGAATGGGCTGCTCTGCCTTTGATTATCCGATGTTTTATGACGGAATGAACGAAAAGGGGCTTTGTATGGCAGGGCTTAATTTCGTAAAAAGTGCCGTTTACAGAGAGCCTGTCAATGATAAGATAAATGTGGCTCAGTATGAGCTTATACCCCTTATTCTCGGAAAATGCGGCAGTGTTAAGGAAGCAAGGGAACTGCTCAGAAATATCAACATCACCAATGACTTCTACCGTCCCGACCTGCCCTGCGCAAAGCTCCACTGGATAATTGCGGACGGGGAGGAAACTATCGTCTGCGAATCGGTTGCAGAGGGGCTTAAAATATACGATGACCTCGCTCAGGTGCTGACCAATGAGCCCTCATTTGACAGGCAGATGTTTAATCTGAATAATTATATGGCGCTGTCACCGAAAAATCCCGAGAACACATTTTCACGCAGTATTCCCCTTGATATATACAGCCGTGGAATGGGTGCGCTCGGCCTCCCGGGCGACCTTTCTTCAATGTCAAGGTTTGTCCGTGCGGCATATGTCTGCGGCAATTCGATTTCGGGCAGCTCGGAAAATGAAAGCATATCCCAGTTTTTCCACATTCTCGGCTCCGTAGACCAGCAGAGAGGCTGCTGCGAGGTGGCTGAGGGCAAGTATGAGATAACCATTTACACCTCCTGCTGCAATGCCAAAAAGGGTATCTATTACTACACAACATATGAAAATCACTGCATCACGGGAGTGGATATGCACCGTGAAAACCTTGACGGCAGCACCGTATCAGTTTATCCCATTATCAATGAACAGCAGATAAAAATGCAAAATTGATGCTATAATCCTGCAATATTTACGCAATATTAACAACCTTTGCCGAATTTTGTGCTATGATTATTTTATGCGTTTATCCATTACAAAAAGTCATAGAAAAAATTTGAAAGGATTGTGAGAAATGGGATTTTTTGCAAATGTTGATGTTCCTGTCCTCATTGCGTTCCTGCTGTACCTTGCGGGAATGCTGGCAATAGGCTTTTACTTCTCAAACAAGTCTAAGAAAATGAGCGACTATTTCCTTGCGGGAAGAAACCTTGGAGGCTGGGTAACGGCGATGTCCGCTCAGGCTTCGGATATGAGTGGCTGGCTCCTTATGGGTCTCCCGGGAGCGGCTTATGCCACGGGTATGGGCAACTACTGGATAGCCATTGGTCTTGGCATCGGTACTATCCTCAACTGGATACTTGTTGCAAAGCCCCTCAGAAGATTTACTGAGGTCTGCGGCGACTCCATCACCATTCCCCAGTATCTTCAGAACCGCTTCAAGGCTGACAGCCCTCTTATCAGAGTTGTCTGCGCCATAGTAATTTTCGTTTTCTTCCTTGTTTACACTACCTCTGCATTCGTTTCGGGCGGCAAGCTCTTTCAGGTTGTATTCAACATCGACCCCACCAACGAGACATACACCAAGGCGGCTGTTATCATCTCCGCACTCATCATCATTACATACACCTTTATGGGCGGCTTCAATGCTGTTGCCTGGACGGATTTCGTGCAGGGAATACTTATGTTTGTAACGATCGTTGCGCTTCCCATCGCACTTATCTCAAATACTCCGAATTTTTCCGCCGATCTGCTGAACTCCACTCAGAAGATAGTTGCAGAGGGCGCTGATTCAAGCGGATATATGTCCCTTACCTCGAATATGAGCGGTATCGACATCATAAGCAATCTTGCCTGGGCATTCGGCTACTTCGGTATGCCCCATATCCTTGTAAGATTTATGGCGATAAAGGACACTAAGGAAGTCAAGAAGTCCGCTACCATCGCAATTATCTGGGTGGTCATCTCCCTTACCGCCGCTGTTCTTATCGGTGTTCTCGGAAGAGTTTACCTCGATTCTCAGGGCGTTGGTCTTTCCTCTTCCGAGCAGGAGCTTATCTTCATCAAGACCGTTAAAATGCTCTTCCCCTCTTTCCTCGGCGGCATTTTCCTTTCTGCGGTGCTTGCTTCCATTATGAGTACCGCCGACAGCCAGCTCCTTGTTACCGCTTCGGCTGTGGTCAACGATTTTTACACCGTTGTTGTTAAAAAGGAAGCTTCCGAAAAGAAGCTTATGTGGATAAGCAGAGGAGCTGTTATGCTGGTTTCCGTAATTGCCTGCATACTTGCCCTTAACCCCAACGATTCCATTATGGGCATTGTTTCAAACGCCTGGGCAGGCTTCGGTGCGGCATTCGGACCTGCCATAGTATTCTCCCTTTACTGGAAGAGACTTACCCTTAAGGGCACTGCGGCAGGCATTATCGGCGGTGCGGCTACCGTTCTTATCTGGGAATACATTCTTCCCGACGCTGTGACAATGGGACTTTACTCGATTATCCCCGGCGTTATCGTTTCCGTGCTTCTCACCGTCATTGTTTCCCTCATTGACAAGGAACCCACCGCAGAGGTACAGCAGCTTTTTGAAGCGGCTAAATCCGAGGGCTGATAAAGCTTATCAATTAAATAAATATGCGGCACTTTATCCTGAAAAATAAAGTGCCGCATTTGTATCTGTTCAAAGGAGTGATATAATACTTATAACCAATTAACCTATAGACAAATCCTCAGATGAAATAAGCCCATTCGTCGTCAGGTTGCTTTATAAAGCAACACTCCTTTGCCGGGCGACAAGCCCGCCTGCGGGGGTGGAGATGATCGTGAATGATGAGAGGGGAAAGGTCTGACGCTATTTTGCAAGAAGTCCGCACTTTTCGGGAAGGTCGGGGTCAGTTCTCAGCATAGAAAGCATTCGTCTTGCGGTTCCGTTGGGCACGCTCCGACCGCCCTCCCACGCTTCCACTGTCTTTACGGAAACGCCCATTACCTGTGCAAAAACCGTCTGGGTCATATCGAGAGAAAGTCTTATGCGTCTGATCTCTTTGCCCTGAATAACAGGGAGGGGGGCTATGGTGATTTTTGATGTGTTTGCTTTAAGATTACCTTTTTCGTACTGAACGGCTTCCGATAAGCCCTGCATAATGCTGTCATATACGCTCATAGTCATTCTCCTTTCAATGTTTGCTCAAGCAGTTCTATCAATTTTTTGATGTTGTTTCGTTCTGCCTGAGATAAATTGTCCTTTTCATTTTTAGGATATGCAGTTATAAGAAAAATTTTCTCATAAAATGCAAAATCAACATATACTACCCTTGAGCTTCCGCTTTTGCCACGGTGTTCAAAGGCGAACCGAAGCTTCCTGAGTCCACCTGTGCCCTGCATAACATCGCCTTTCTGAGGGTCGGCAAGAAGCTCATATTGCAGCCACCGCAGGTCATCATCGGTCAGTCCCATTTTATTCCACTGTTTTTCAAATTCCGGAAGCATTACAAATAGTCGTGTCACCTTTTACAACCCCTTTGTAATTATTATACCCTATTTAATAGGGTTTGTCAATCGGGGGTTTATACTGATAAACAATTTTAATTGGTTCTTAGTATTGATATTTTTTTTCCTGCCGACATCAGTGCAAACGCCGCCGAAGCCGACAGCACAAACAGAACAAGACTGACAAGCTCGCCCGAATATTCCGCACGGGATAGAGTGACTGCGGCTTTTCCGAAAATACAGCAGGCAATGCCTTTGAGCATAGGGCAGACTGCGTATTTTTTAACATCGAACCGAAGTCCCGCTTCACGGCAGACAACCACGATCCTTGCAATATTGCTCAGAACATTGCTTGCATAATAGGAAATGAGCACGCCGCCGAAGCCTATCTTCCCCACAAATATCATAACGCAGCCGATGCGCACGGCGTATTCAAAAAGCGAGTTCACCGTTGAAAAATTCTGCCTGCCCATTCCTTTGAGCAGCCCCTCCAGCACTATTTCAAGATAGATGAATGGGATAACGGGGGCGAGTATCACAAGGGAGCGGCTTACAAGCTCTTCCTCGGGGCAGAGGATATGTCCTGCCGATGCGCCGCCGAAAAAGAATAATGCCGCTATGAAAAATGAGTAGAAGAATGCCTTGCAGAATGTGCCGTCGGTAAGGGCTGATAGCCTTTTGCGGCGTACCTCTCTGTCACGGCATCGGTTTGCAAGGGCGGCTTCGGGTATGATTATCCCCGAAAGGCTGCCGAGGACGGCGGAGGGGAAAAAAAGGGCGGGCATTATGAGCGCTTCAAAACAGCCGTAGCAGCTCAGTGCATTTTCGGTGCTGCGGCTGTATTTTAACAGTGCGGCAGGAACGAGAAGCTCATTCGCCGTTGACATAAGCATCTGGACATAGCCGCTGAGAAGTATGGGCAGAGAGCCTTTCAGATATCCCGAAAATGTGTCGGTGGCAAGGGGAGCGGTGCAGAGGGGCAGGGAATGGAAGCTTTTGTACTCGTTTATGTACCTGAAAGCGTAATAGACAAAGCTTACAAATTCTCCGAAAAGAATGCTGGCGGCGGTCATTGTGTAAAAAAAGTCCGTGCCGCCGAAAAAAATAAGTCCTGCGAAAAGGCAGCCCCATTTTGCCGCAAACTCCATAAGGTCACCTTTCATCGGCACATCGACCTTACGTATGCCGTGGAAATATCCTTTTATGCAGGAGCCTGCGGAGGCAAAGGGTAGACTGAGGGAAATAAATCTGACCGCAAGGGACAGCTCGGTGCTGTGAAGAAGCCTTGTCCCGAGAAAGTCTGCGGATATGAATGAAATTATGCTGAATGAAACGGAGAGACAAAAGGAAAAGCTCAGGGAATAGCTCATTACCTTGGAAAAATTTTTATGCCCCGCACCTCTTGCTTCCGAAACAAATCTGCTGGTGGAGGTGAGTATATTTCCGTTGGCAAGCACCATAATAAAACCGAAAAGGGTGAATATCAGGGACATAAGCCCCACTGCCGCCGTACCCGCCTTATCGGACAGAACGGCGTTGAAAACCATTGCCGCCGTCTGCATCGCAAGGCTCAGCAGGGTCATTTTCACTGCGTCACGGGCAATTTGCTTTTCGGATATGCACAGCACGTTCATCTGCATTTGCGTCCTTTCGCTTTTTCTTTTTATTAGTATTATATTTCAGGGCAATGAAAAATATTACCTGTGAAGATACCGTCGTCTGCAAAATTCTACAATAATACAGAAAATCCTATAAAAAAACTGTGCAAAAGGGAAAAATAACGGTTAGTCTATTGTAATTCCCACCACATAGGTATATAATAGAAACATAAAGAAAAAAGACCGTCAGGCTTTTGTGATCGTTTAAATCATACTAATCCTAACGGAATTATAATATTACTATCCGAAAGGCTGGGTTCAGATGGAAAAACGTTATATTTACGCCGATAATTCGGCTACAACTAAGGTTTCCGAAAGCGTTCTCAGTGAAATGCTCCCTTATTTCACCGAGGAATACGGAAATCCTTCAAGCATTTACAGGCTCGGCAGAAATGCAGGAAGAGCCGTTGAGGACGCAAGAGCAAGGATAGCGGCAGTTTTCGGCTGTCAGCCCTCTGAGATATATTTCACAAGCGGCGGCTCCGAGGCTGATAACTGGGCTATCAAGGGCGCTGCGGACAAGCTTTCCGCAAAGGGCAAAAAGCACATCATCACGACTGCTTTCGAGCATCACGCTGTGCTCCACACCTGCGAATACCTTGAAAAAAAGGGCTTTGAGATAACCTATCTCCCCGTTGGCGATAAGGGCTATGTCACTGCCAAGCAGGTTGAGGACGCTATCAGAGAGGACACCGCTCTTGTTACTGTAATGTACGCAAACAACGAGATAGGAACTATAATGCCTATCCCCGAAATTGCTGAGGTTTGTCACAAAAAAGGCGTTCTGTTCCATACAGATGCCGTTCAGGCTGTGGGTAATGTTCCCATAAACGTTAAGGAGCAGGGCATTGATATGATGAGTATGTCGGGTCACAAGATCCACGCTCAGAAGGGCATCGGCTTCCTTTATGTGAGAAAGGGCATCGTTCTTCCCAATCTTATTCACGGCGGCGGACAGGAAAAGGGCAGACGTGCAGGCACTGAGAATGTTCCTGCTATCGTGGGACTTGCCCGTGCGGTTGAAGATGCCTGCGCTGATATCCCCGCTAAGATCGGGAGGATCTCTGCGATACGTGACCACATCATTGACGGCATTCTGAGCAGTATTCCCGCTGCCCGTCTCAACGGCGGCATCGAACACCGTCTTGCAGGAAATATCAATATTTCTTTCCTTGGCGTTGAGGGCGAATCCCTCCTGCTTATGCTGGATATGAACGGAATATGCGCATCAAGCGGTTCTGCCTGCACAAGCGGCTCTCTTGACCCCTCACACGTTCTGCTGTCCATCGGACTTCCCCACGAGGTGGCTCACGGCTCTATGAGACTTTCCATTGCCGACCCTATCACAATGGAGGACGGCGATTATATCATCGAGGTCGTTAAGACTGTTGTTGAAAAGATAAGAAATATGTCCCCTCTCTGGGAGGATATCAAGAATAAAAAGCAGGGTACCGAACGCTGGCTCAGCTTCGTTTCACCCGTTGAGTAAAGGAGATTGATTTATTATGATGCTCTATAGTGAAAAGGTTATGGATCATTTTGCAAACCCCAGAAACGTTGGTGAGATAGAGGACGCTGATGGTGTCGGCGAGGTAGGAAATGCAAAGTGCGGCGATATTATGAAGATGTACATTAAGGTGAACAGCGGCATCATCACCGATGTCAAGTTCAAGACCTTCGGCTGCGGCGCTGCCGTTGCAACATCTTCTATGGCTACCGAGATGATAAAGGGCAAGAAGATCGAAGATGCACTCAAAATTACAAACAAGGCTGTTGTTGAGGCTCTCGAGGGTCTTCCCGAGTCAAAGATACACTGTTCGGTTCTTGCGGAGCAGTCCCTCAAGAGCGCCATTGCGGACTATTACAAGCGTCAGGGTGTTGACCCCGAGCCTATCGTGGGCAAGATACCCGAGTGCGAGTCCTGCCACTGATCGTTTCCCCCTTAAATAAAAATATAAGCAGAAAACATCACGGTGTGACAGCTGTGGTGTTTTCTGCTTTTTTCAGCGTTTAATTGGTTTTTAGTATTGGTTTATTTATCCTTAGATTTACAGCAGACTCCCATAATAAGCCCGAAAACCATTGCCGCCGTAATGCCTGCGGAGGCTGCGGAGAGACCGCCTGTGAATACGCCGAGAAAGCCCTTTGTGTCTACCGCTTCCCGTACTCCCTCCGCAAGAGCGTTTCCGAAGCCCGTGAGGGGAACTGCCGCACCTGCTCCGGCAAAGCCGATAAGGGGGCGGTATATCTCAAATGCTCCCAGGACAACTCCCGCCACAACGTAGGTCACAAGTATCCTTGCGGGGGTAAGCTTTGTGTAGTCTATCAGCAGCTGTCCCACAGCGCAGAGCAGTCCGCCGATGATGAATGCCCATAAATATTCCATTTTATCGCTCCTTTTACTATGCGTTATGTGATATATGAACGGCGTGGGAAATGCCAGGAATGCTCTCTCCCTGCTGGGAAAGGGTGGGGGACATAAGCGCTCCCGTGGCGCAGAATAGGATATTTTTATATTCCCCCGACTTCACCTTGTCAAGAAAATATCCGCAAAGCACTGCCGCACTGCAACCGCAGCCCGAGCCTCCTGCGTGAACGTCCTGCTTTTCGTAATCAAACATCATCGTGCCGCAGTCCTTGTAGCGTGATGCGATGTCGATGCCGTCAGCCGCAAGGAGACTTATCAGCAGTGTGCCGCCGACCCTGCCCAGATCGCCCGTGACAATAAGGTCGAAGTCCTCGGGTCTGTGCCCTGTGTCATTTAAATAGGTCTCAATGACATACGCCGCCGCAGGAGCCATTGCCGCACCCATATTGTTTGCGTCGCTCACACCCATATCCACAATTTTGCCGATAGTGACACCCTTGATGTAAGGTCCCTGAGCGCCGTGGGGGGTCACCACCGCCGCTCCCGATGCCGTACACGTCCACTGGGCTGTGGGGGGGCGCACACCGCCATAGGAAAGGGGAAATCTGAACTGCCTTTCCGCCGAGCAGAAGTGTGAAGATGTGGCGGCGACCACATTCCCGCCGATGCCGCTGTCGGTCATAAGCGCCGCCATAAGCAGGCTCTCAGCCATTGTGGAGCAGGCTCCGTAAACGCAGAGAACGGGTATCTTCAGGTCTCTCAGACCGTATGAGGTTGTGGTACACTGATTTAAAAGATCTCCCGCAAACATATAGTTTACGTTATCCTTTGACAGTCCGCCCTTTTCAAGAGCTTTCAGCACCGTGAGCCTGAGCAGCTCGCTTTCCGCCTTTTCCCAGGAGTCCTGCCCGAAGTGGGTGTCCTGATAGATACGGTCGAAATGACGGTGCAGGGGACCGTCACCCTCCTTTTTGCCCACTATCGCCGCATAGCTGTGGATCGTGGGGGGCTGATCTGTTCTGAATGTATTCCGTGAGATCCTCTGAGCCATTTTAATGCCGCCTTTCCGAAAATTATATCAATTATATCTTTATGTAATATTTCACGGCGGAGCATAATTATTCACTAAAAGAAACACAGCAATATTTATAAAATCTTAATGAAATTATGCCGTATTTATGGTAAAATAAAAGGGATATATTTATTTTAATGGAGCTGATTATATGGATTTTAGCACTCTGCTCAGCAAAATTGATTCCGCTGTCTGGGGAGTTCCTCTTATCGCTCTTATCCTCTGTGCAGGTCTCCTGCTGACGATAAGAACGGGATTTATCCAGATACGTCATCTGCCGAGAGCTTTCAGGTATCTCTTTAAAGAGGAAGAGGGCGCTCACGGCGAGGTATCGGGCTTTGCATCTCTTTGCACCGCCCTTTCCGCCACTATCGGTACGGGAAATATCGTAGGCGTTGCCACTGCCATAGGCATTCTTGCAGGCGGTCCGGGAGCACTTTTCTGGATGTGGATAGCAGCATTTTTCGGAATGGCGACAAAATATTCCGAGGGCTTCCTTGCGGTCAAGTACCGCACTATCGACAGCGAGGGACACGTTCTCGGCGGTCCTTTCTACTACATCGAAGACGGTATGGGCAAAAAGTGGAAATGGCTTGCAAAGGTATTTGCATTTTTCGGTGCCTGCGTAGGTCTTATGGGAATAGGCACATTCTCTCAGGTAAACGGCATATCCTCTGCCGTTGTGGGATTTTTTGATCCTAACAATGAAAACACCATTACCCTTTTCGGCAATACATATTCTATCGCGACCGTTATTTCTGGAGTTATTGTTGCCCTCTGCGCAGGACTTGTCATCATCGGCGGATTAAAGCGCATAAGCAGTGTGTCTCAGGTTGTAGTTCCTTTTATGGCTCTGCTTTATGTTATTGCCGTTGTGATCCTCCTTGTCTGCAACATCACAAAAATACCTGCCGCTCTGCTGGAGATCGTCAGGGACGCTTTCGGCTTCAGAGCTGCCGCAGGCGGTATGCTTGCATCAATGCTCATCTCTATGAGAAACGGCGTTGCAAGAGGTATTTTCTCCAATGAATCGGGTCTCGGCTCCGCTCCTATCGCCGCAGCCGCAGCAAAGACCCACGAGCCTGTCCGTCAGGGACTTATCTCAATGACAGGCACATTCATCGACACGATCATTATCTGCACAATGACAGGTCTTTCCATTGTTATGATGGGCTCCTGGTCAGATGAGGCTCTTCAGGGCGTTCAGGTGACTACCGATGCGTTTCAAAAGGGACTTTACTTCCTCCCCGCACAGGCAGCTTCCTTTATCCTTATGATATGCCTGGTATTCTTCGCATTTACTACCATTCTCGGCTGGAACTACTACGGCGAGCGCTGTCTTGAATATCTCAGCGGCAAGAGCAAGGTCGCTGTTATGATATACCGCATTCTCTACATCGCAGCCGTTTTCATCGGTCCTTATATGACCGTTTCCGAGGTATGGACCATTGCGGATATCTTCAACGGACTTATGGCATTCCCGAATATCATAGCTCTATTTGCACTGAACGGTGTCATTGCGAGAGATACCAAGGATTATTTCGCAAGGCTCAAAAAGGGCGAGATAAGCGACTGATTGAATTTTGATACATAATGCGAACACCCGCAGGATTATATGTCCTGCGGGTGTTTTGAGATTATTTCTGATAGAGCCTTACTGACAATTCTTCATCAATAGGTGTGTATTTACAGGTGACAACTGTGCCGACTGCGTTTTGTGCTTTAAATTGCCTGTCTTTTTCATATTCAACATTGTCAAAGCCATTTTGCTTTACAGTGTTCACATAATCCGTATAATTATTTTTTGATATGCCAAATGCTCGAAAATAAAATTCTTTTTCATCGTCACGATTCACTGTTACTGCGGCGGCTTCCATTTTGGGAAGCTGCTTTGCAAATTCGCTGTCCGACCATTGATGAAGGTCTATACCGTTTTGTGTTGCTTCGCTGTATGTTTTGGATTTAAAATCATAATAAATGGTGTAGCCCTTTTTGTCCTTTCCTTCAAATGCTATCGTTACCATATCAGGCTCCATAATTTCAAGCTGTGCGGCACTTTCCGCATATGTAAAAGTTCCGTCTATACAGCAGGGAGAGTCGCTTACTGTTTCGTTAGGTTCTGCAACCTTTCTGTTGTAGCCGAGAATATAAATTTCCTTTATTTCCTCGTCAGAAAGCTCCCGCCATTCAATATAATCATCAAATGCCGACATCTGTTCCTTGGTTACATCAGGCTTCTGAGTAAATTCCATCTCAACATCAAGTATTGTGTATTTGCTCTTGTTTGTGTAATTAAATGACACTATACGCTCACCGTCAAGAATGCTTTCGGTAGTATTCCAGTCGATATCTTCGATCTTAATAGCGTCCTTTGGGGAAAACTCTCCGATACCTGCCGAATCCCCGCACCCCGTCAGAGAAAAGATCATAACTGCGGATAAAACCACTCCTGCAATGCTCTTTTTCATAAAAAATCTCCTTTTATATTATAATAATTTTTCGCAATAGCTGCATACTGCCCGTGAAACATATTCGTATTTCCCGTTATCGCCTTCAAGCTGCTCCGACAGCTCCCTGCTGCCGATAAGCCTGCCGAAACGGTAAAGAGCATTTATGCGCTTGTCGGGCAGAATAAAATTCATTGTGTCCATAATGCCGTATATTTTTTGGACTTCGGCTCTGACCTCGGGAGCATCGGCATCAAGACCGATTTTTTCATAGCCCCACAGCGCTTTTATTGCGCTCATAATGGTATTGTCGGCAGGATTATCAAGCCCGTTTTTGCAGTAATATCGGACGGCTGAAGAAATATATTCCGCACAGCCCCCACCGAAAGCATCGTCAAGCTCCTTTGCCGATTCGGTATCAGGGGAAAGGGGAATGCTGACAAACATCGAGAATATAAATACAGACCCTGACAATGCTTTTGAAGCAATGCTGTGAAGCTTCTTTACATATCCCTGGACTTCATCACTTTCGCAGGATATTCCCTGTTCAAAGCATTCGATGAGCTTTTCGGCGGTCTCTGTCATATTTTCACCGTCTTTTTCTGTAAATGTACTTAAAAAGCTTTCATTAAAAAAGCTTTCGGTCATATTCTCAAAGTATGACATACCTATCATTGCCGATAAGGTATCATAAGACAGCTCGTCAAACAAGGGAACGGACGTGTGCAGAGCCGACGGGGAAATCCCCTCCTCCGTCATTTCCCTTGCCGTGCCGATAAGGACTTCGAGCCGTCTCTTTTCCTGCTCCAGCAGCTCTATCCTTGACAATAGCTCTTCACGGCTGTCAAGCTTCTTGTCCAGCAGTGCCTTTATCTGCTTTTTGTCATAGCCCATATCACGGTAAAAGCGTATCTGCCGCAGCCGCTTTATGGTCTTGTCATCATATAGCAGATGTCCGTATTTGTTTGTTTCAGAGGGCGTTTTTGACAGCCCCGCTTTTTCATATTCCTGAATGACACGCCGTGACATTCCGACTAATTTTACGACCTCGCTGAGTGTTTTCATCACAGCACCTCCTGCAATAAAAAGCATAAAGCTGCACGGTTCGTGCTGTCAATAGCCGTTTGAAAAATTTTACTGTTGTCACAAATCAAGGCTTGTTTATTTGACATTTATAACAAAAAAGCTTCAGAGCCAATTTATCGGCACTGAAGCACAGCTTGTAGAAAAAGCAGCATAACGAAAAAAGTTGCATAAATAAACCCAACAGTTAAAGTTTCGTCCACCTTTTCAAAGGTGGCGGGGTCGAGGGGTGGAGCCCCTCGTCGTCCTCCGCAGAGGGCGAAATCTCCCTTTATTTCAAAAAACGGAGCAAAGGGTGAGAAATGCGAAAGCATTTCGAGGGGAGGCGTAGGTGAAGTTAGCTTCACCAGATCGCACTCCCCTTTTAACGGTGCGGACTTGCTAAACCTCCAAAACGTTCCGGTGGAACGTTTTGGACAAAGCAACGCCCCCAAGCTTTTTGTACAGTTTGTACAAGACCAATATCTTTTTCGACAGACAAAACTGCTTCCGTGCCAATGTATCGGCACGGAAGCAGTTATAATAATATTATATTTTCGCCTTGCTTTTCCATTTGCCGCTCCCGAATCTCATAAGGCTGACAGCCGCTGTCACAAACCAGGTGCAGCAGGTGGTGAGCCATATGCCCAGGTGACCTATAGCCGCCACGGAGGTGAGCAGCAGGGAAAGACCTATTCGGCAGATGACCTCAGCTGTGCCGTTTACAAGAGCATAGCCCGTATCGCCCGCACCGTTTAAAAATCCTCTTACAGTGTGGATAATGCCCAGCGCCCAGTAAAAGCAGCCCGTGAGCACGATGGCACGGGAAGCGATGAAAATGACATCTTCGCCGCTTACAAATATGCCCGTTATCGCCTTGCCGAAAAGGATAAATATGACGAGGACGGCGAATGCAAAGAGAACGGCTATCTTTATGGCGGACACCATTCCCTTAACGGCTCTGTCCGACCGCCCTGCACCGATGTTCTGCCCTGTAAAGGTGGAAACGGCGGCATTCAGGGAGGAAAAGGGCTGCTGAATGAACTGCTCTATCCTCATAGAAACGGTGTATGCCGCCATAACTGTCTCGCCAAAGCCGTTTGTGACCCTCTGGAGAGCCACCATTGAAACGGAGATAAGTCCGTTCTGAGCGGCTATCGGCAGTCCTGCGCCGATGCACTTTATCATCATTTTCCTGTCTGCCCGAATGTCCTCACGGGTCATTTTCAGCTCGCTGCACCGTGAGAAGCAATAGATTATGCATACAAGCGCCGAAAGTCCCTGAGCAAGCACCGTGGCAAATGCAGCACCGCCTATACCAAGTCCCAGAACCATTACAAAAAGCAGGTCGAGGGCAGCATTTAAGAGGCTTGCCGCACCGAGGAATATAAGGGGCGTTTTCGAGTCGCCCAAAGCCCTCATCACGGCGTTTATCCAGTTGTATGCCGCCACCGCCGCAGTTCCGCCGCAGGCTATCTTCATATAAAGGACAGCATCACCGATGAGCATTTCGGGAACATTCAACGCCCTCAGAACAGGCTCTGCAAGCAGTGCGGAAATTATGCTCACGGCAATTCCGAACACCGCCGTGACCGCTGCGGAATTTATTATCGCAAGGCGCATTTTCTTCATATCCCCCGCCCCGAAAAGCTGTGAGATTATGACCCCTGCGCCTATGGAAAGACCTATGCAGAGGGTGTAGAAAAGGTAGGTTATGGAACCTGTTGCGCCCACCGCCGCCAGGGCATTGTCACCGAGAAAATGCCCGACTATAATAGTGTCAACGATATTGTAGGTCTGCTGCAAAAGGTTTCCGCCCAGCAGCGGCAGGGCAAAGCTTATGATATGCCCTGTTTCGCTGCCCTCGGTCATATTCCGTGATGTGTTCATATTACTTTTTCTTTTTCCTGTTTATTGCTACAGCCGCACCTGCTGCCGCTGCTGCACCTGCGGCAATTATTGCGGGGGCTGCCGATTTTTTTGGTGAAGCCGATGCAGCCGTTTCCTCTGAGGACTCGGCTTCGGTCACGGTCTCTTCTGCGGATACATCTGATGACTCGGTTTCTGTCACGGTCTCTTCCTCGGCTTCCTCTGCGGGGAGCGGGATATCTCCACCTATGACTTCCATTCCGTCAACGCTGTAACCGCCCGCTGCAACGGTTATTTTTGCGGTGTGATGACCGTTTTCAAGTCCGTCTATGCGAAGAGAGGTCTCTCTTGAGCCTGTTTTGTAAATGCCCTTTATCTCAGCTTCGCTGCCGTCTACCGAAACGGAAAGTACGGTCTCTGCGCCTGTTTCGCCTGTCAGAGCAAAGCCTGTTCCGTCAAAGCTTACGGTGAGAACGCTGTCCTTGCTGCCCTTGGAAATGGTTCTCTTATAGTTTTTGTAGCTGCTCATTGTGTTGTGCTCCCACTCGCCCTCATACTCAAAGCAGGGGTCTGTGTTGTCATATCGGGTCACGTACACATCATCGCCTACGGGCATTATGGAAATGTCCTCAAAGCGGTTTTTGTTGTAGGAGCTGTAAAGAGCCGCTCTGCCTGCGCCGATAAAGGTATCGCCGTCGGACTCATATTCGGTCAGGAGCGCATCGTCAACATATGCACGGATAAGAGTGTTTTCCGCTTCTATCTTTATGTTGTGGGGAACCGAGCCGTCAAAGCCCTCTATCTTTCCGTCTGCCTTGTCGGATTTGTTTGCTTTCAGCTTCCAGCTTCCGTCCTCGAAAAGCTGTATCCGGTAGCCGCTGTATCCGTTGCAGGCAAGGGTGTATCGGAGACCTGCACCAACGTAATTTGTCCTCTTGTCCTCGGCAGGGTCAAAGGCTGCGTTTACGCAAACGCTGTAGTTATACCACCTGTCATCGCCCAGATTTGTAACAGGGTCGGGTGTCCAGCCCCATTCCTTTGCCTTTATGTCCTCGGTTATCTGCTGGACAAGGGCATTGCCGTTCTCAGAGACCTCTACTTCAAATGCACCGCCCTCATCGGTGGTGTATCTCGGAGCACTGCCCCTTGATGCAAGATAGTCCTCGGGATAGTCCGAATACTCAAAATCATCGTAATAGGGGAGGGGGAGGACTGTCCTTTCGGAAGTGTCTTTATTCTCATACTCTGTTCTCTCGGGAGAAACGGTGGACACAGTAACGATAGAATCGGGCTTTACGGAAACGGTGTATGTATATTCCCCGTTCTTTTCCTCAGGGGTTATGACGGAAATTTTCTTGAAATAATTCTCGTCGCAGCTGCCGCTGTCGGGACCTCTTGTTTCCCACACGCTCACATCGGCAGATGCCTTTTCAAGTGAGGACACCTTGAATGTATAATCAATGGTATCGGCGGTGGTGTTGGTGATAACGGTGCTGTAATCCCCTGTGTCGGGGTCTGCGGCAGTCATATAGCTGTAAACTGCGTCAACGATAGCGTGACCGTCGCCGCCGGGCTTTCCGTCACTGTAGCAGCCGCTTTCCACGAATGCCCAGCCCTTTTCAATGAACTGTGAGAAGTGGAGAGACATAAAAAATCCGCTGTCTAGAAGATAATATCCGCTCCAGGGGTCGCAGGCGGAGATGAGCTGCTTCTGGCAGTAGCAGACTCCGTCATAATACGCAGAAATTACGGGCTGATACTCATAAAGGGTCATATTTCCGTTGGGGTACATTCCGATGATGCGGTTTGCAATGTCGAGAGCGCCGTTTATTCCCGAAAGACCCGAGCCGTCAAAGCGGTATGTGCCTTGGGAATAGCCCATAGGTGAGCTTGCTTCGCTGAACCACAGCTCCTTTCCGTGCTCCGCCGCAAGCTTTTTTGCCGCTGCCGTGGAGCTGCTTGTGTAATGGCTTCCCACAACATCAACAGCGTCCATAAGCTCGCTGTCCTCATACATTCTGTCAGCAAAGCCCCAGGTGCATACCTCTTCACCGCCTACCAGCTTTATCTTTGAGTAATCATAGGGGCAGTCGGTCTCGCTTTTCAGGTGTGACGAAAGGTATTTCACCCATTCAAGGTCAGCTCCACGCTCGTTCTGAACGGCGCTCACATAGTCAAATTTTATTCCGTAGGTCTCATAGGCACTGTCGAGAGTGCCTTTGTACCACTTGTATCTTGCGGCGTAAATGTCCTCTGCGTCGGTTATCCATTTCGGCTCGCTCCACCAGAGCATATCAAGGGTTAGGTCGGGATTTATCTCCTTTGCGTCCGCCGCAAGCTGATATCCCGCACCTCTTGTTACATCTGCCTTTTCATCGGCGTTTCGCATAACGGAGGGCTCTGTTCCCGAAGATGAGTTCACGTCCGAGCCCATTTCAAGCTTAAGATGTGTGATGCCGATGCCGTCTTTGCCGAACATATAGTTAAGTATCTCCCAATATGCTTCGGGTTTTTCTGCCTTGTAGTCAAGGAGCAGGCGGGAGGAATTGTTTCCGCTCACCATTCCCGCACCCCTGTACCGCATATTTTCGTTAAGATCGGCAGTAGTTCCGTCAATGATTATCTCATTTTTATCCATAGTGGTACCCTCCACGCAGCTCACAGGGGCGGCGGCGGAAAGCATAACAGCCGCCGCTGCCCCGCAGGCAGCGATCCTCTTCATATTATCCAAAGCAATTCTCCCTCTCAGACATTATTATAAAAATCAAGCTGTTCCGATAAAAGAGAACCGTGCGCACAATTCTTCTCATATGCTTATTATAGAGCATTTTTCATACCGGGTCAATCTGAAATATTTTGCAGATTATTACTTTTTTAGCATAAACTGCCGATAATTATATGTGATGCTTTTAAGTCCGAGGTGTTGAAATAATTGTGTCACGGCAATTGTTTGTTCGGATAGGAAGGGCGGATATTATTTTGCAAAGTCAAAAATGTAAACCTTTTCACGATATTTTATGTGAAAATGTGCCACGATTTGAACAACATTCACAAAAAATATCGTGAAGTCTGCATATAGCATTATATCCGTCCCCTGTGTTAAAATATAATCAGGAAAATAAGCCGAGCGCTTTCGGTGAAAAGGACGGTAACGTTATGTTTAATATTGCAGCAGCTCAGTCGGGCGGCCCTACAGCCGCTATCAACGCTTCTCTTGCGGGAATTTTCCGCAGAGCTCTCAAATGTCCCGAGATAGGCAGGATATACGGCTCTGTCAACGGCATCGAGGGTATGATAAACGGAGATCTCGTTCCCCTTGACAGCATTCTCACCTCCGAACACGATGTGGAGCTTATGAAAAAAACTCCATCCACCGTTCTTGGCTCCTGCCGCTACAAGCTGGCGGAGTATGACCCCGAGGACAGCCGCACCGAGGCTGAATATATGAAGATAATCAAGACCTTTGAGGAATATGACATAAAGGCATTTTTCTACATCGGCGGCAATGACTCTATGGACACTGTTATGAAGCTTGACAGCTACTGCAAGGCTGTGGGCAAGGATATCAAAATTATAGGCGTGCCCAAGACTATCGACAATGACCTCCCTATGACCGACCATACCCCCGGCTTCGGCTCTGCCGCAAAGTATGTTGCCACCACCCTACAGGAAATTATCAGAGACAGCCGTGTTTACAGTATCCAGTCCATCACTATTGTTGAGATAATGGGCAGAAATGCGGGCTGGCTCACAGCTTCCTCCTGCGTTCTCCGTGCAAACGGCGAGCCTGCGCCCCACCTTATCTATGTTCCCGAGGCGTTCCCAAACGGCTTTGATATGGAGCATTTCCTTGACGATGCTGCACGAATGATGAAGCGCTACCGTGCTGTTATAATCGCAGTTTCCGAGGGTATCGTCCCCACCGACAGGCAGTATGTGAAAACAGGTGCGGACGCTTTCGGACATACGGATAATTCGGGCGTTGCCAAATATCTTGAACGCCGCTGTGCGGACAGATTCGGCTGCAAGGTGCGTTCCATTGAGCTGAATGTTATGCAGAGATGCAGCTCCCACATTGCGTCCCTTACCGACCTTGACGAAGCCGAAAGGATAGGCTCTGCGGCTGTTGACTGCGCTCTTTCGGGCAGCAGCGGACGTATGATGGGCTTCAGAAGAATAAGCAACGAGCCTTACAGAATTGAGATAGTTTCCTTTGATGTGGCTGAGGCTGCAAACAAGGAAAAGTTTTTCCCTGCCGAGTGGATAACCGATGACAAGTGCGATGTTACCACCGATGCGCTGAACTATTTCCTGCCTCTTATTCAGGGCGAGGTGACTACCGAGTACAGAAACGGCATTCCCGTTCATTTCAGACTTAATCAGTAAATTATTTAAGTGAGTTTCTCCCTTTTTGGTACGGGGGAGAAGCTCACTTTTTTATGTTATATGCATATATACAGTATAAAATGTATAATATACCGTATATATGCGGATTTTATACAACAACACCCCTTTAAAAGTGAATATTTTGCGCAATTTCGGAAAAATTATGCATTTAAGCCTTGACTTTTTCAGCAAAGGGTGTATAATAATAATCAACAGCGCTGCATTAATATGTGCGGCGGTTTGGTCAATAATTTTTCGGAGGTACTGTAAAATGGCAGTTAAAAAGGAAAATATCAAAAAAGTAGTTCTCGCTTATTCAGGCGGTCTTGACACTTCTATCATTATTCCCTGGCTCAAGGAAAATTACAACAACTGCGAGGTGATCGCTGTTTCCGCTGACGTAGGACAGGGCACAGAGCTTGACGGTCTCGAGGAAAAGGCTATCAAGACAGGTGCTTCCAAGCTCTACATCGAAGACCTTAAGGAAGAATTTATTCAGGATTACGTTTATCCTACCGTTCAGGCAGGCGCAGTTTACGAGGGCAAGTACCTCCTCGGTACCTCCTTTGCACGTCCCATCATCGCCAAGAGAATAGCTGAGATCGCTCTTAAGGAAGGCGCTGACGCTATCTGCCACGGCTGCACAGGCAAGGGCAACGACCAGGTAAGATTTGAGCTTGCTATCAAGGCTTTCGCTCCCGATATGGCTATCATCGCTCCCTGGAGAGAGTGGACTATCAAATCCAGAGACGAGGAGATCGACTACGCCGAGGCTCACAACATTCCTCTTAAAATAACAAGAGAGACCAACTATTCCAAGGACAAGAACATCTGGCATCTTTCCCACGAGGGTCTTGACCTTGAGGATCCCGCTAACGAGCCTCAGTACAACAAGGACGGCTTCCTTGAGCTGGGCGTTTCTCCCGAGAAGGCTCCCG
>CAKSPU010000015.1 GCA_934486875.1 uncultured Oscillospiraceae bacterium | reverse complement strand
CGCCGTCGCCTTGCCGTGGACGTTTTCATCGTGGGAAACAGGCAGGAGATACAGCTCATTATAAAAGTACATCATTGAAAATGTTATCTTTCCGTGATGATACTTCCGCTCTTCGGGAGAGGTGCGGAAATAGTCAAAGGTGTCATTCATCCAGCCCAGATCCCATTTATAATCAAAGCCCAGTCCGCCGTATTCCACGGGTGCGGTTATCTTCGGGAACGATGTGGAGTCCTCGGCAATGAGCATTGCGGTGGGGTGGAGCCTGTGAAGTCCGTCGTTCATCTTTTTGAGGAAGTCAACGGTACAGCCGTTCACTCCCCTTGCAGGGTCGCCCTGCCAGTATATCGCACGGCTTATTGCGTCCATACGCAGACCGTCAAAATGATATACCGACAGCCAGTAATTTGCGGCTGACTGCAAAAAGCAGCAGACCTCCCGACGGGAATGGATAAAGTTATATGTACCCCATTCGCTCTGTCCCACAGAGCCGTTGGGATATTCATAAAGGCAGGTACCGTCATATTTTGCAAGGGCATATGCGTCAACCGCAAAATGCACCGGCACAAAATCCATAATAACACCGATATCACTGTTGTGGCACTTGTCGATAAGCTCCATAAGCTCTGCGGGAGTGCCGTATCTTGATGTGGGAGCAAAAAATCCCGTGTTCTGATATCCCCAGGAGCAGTCGGCAGGGTGCTCACTCAGGGGCATAAATTCAATATGGGTGTAGCCGTGCTCCTTTACATATTTAATGAGCCTGTCCGCAATCTCGGAATATGTAAACCAGCCGTTCTCATCATCGGGATTTTCCACCCACGAGCCGAGGTGGACTTCATATATGTTCATAGGGCTGTCGTAATTCTTGTTCCGCTTCTGCATCCACTTTATGTCGGTGAATTTGTACTCCATAAGGTCGGTGATTATGGAGGAAAATGCAGGGCGAAGCTCCATTGCAAAGCCGTATGGGTCACAGTGCTCCATTCTGCCGTTCTGGGAATAGATGACATATTTATACATCATTCCCTTTCGTGCGGCAGAAGAGTGGTACACGTAGACCTGACCGTTTTTCTGCATCGGCTCTTCTTTCCAGTCCGTCCATTCACCGATTATGCACACACCTGCTGCGGAGGGCGCAAAGGTTCGGAACACCGTGCCGGTATCATCGGGGTGAGCGCCGAAGAAGTCGTATGCGTCAAAGACATTGCCCATATAAAATTCGTGCATATCCATAAAAGGATACCTCCTATTTGTCCGAAAGCTTTGCCAGAACTGCGGCAGAGGCTTCGGAGTATATTTTAAGTGATTCGATAACTCTGACCGTGTTCTCGCTGCCCATTTCGGCAACAAGCATATCAAGCCTTTGTTCAAGTTTTTCAGAGCTTGAATCAATGTATTCCCTGCCCTGTTCGGTGATGCTCACAAGGACCCTGCGCCTGTCGGCAATGTCAGTCCGCCTTGTGATGTAGCCTTTCTTTTCAAGGGAACGGAGAATGCCCGCTATCCTGCCGGCCGTCATTTCAAGGGCTGCCGAGAGCTGTCCCGGAAGGAGCTCGTGCTCCGCTATGGCAATGTATGAGAGCACTTTCATCTCACCTTGAAGAAACTCCGTTAGTCCGAAAGGGTCAGTTCTGAAATACAGGTCACGAAACTGTTCAAAGAGCTTTTCAGAAAGATTTTCACTGTCCACTGTATCGCCTCCCGAAAGTTAACAGTATAAATATTTAACACTGTTAAATACTATAAGCAAATTATACCATAATATCATACAAATGTCAATAATTTTTGTTTATTTTCAAGAGAACAAAAAAATTTTACATATGTTAAAAATACGGAAATGAAATGCGGAAAAATTCCCTTGCATTTTTTTGCGGAATATAGTATAATAGTGTTAAGTTTTGAATTTGGGAAGGTTATGCCTTTCAAGGAAAGGATTGAAGCATTTTATGGAAATGCAGATGGAATGGAGCTATGTGGGAGCCGTTGTTATCTCGGGTCTTGCAATAGTTTTCGTTGCCCTGATACTGCTTATTGCGGCTGTATGGGTAATGGGCAGGATATTCACTGCTGTCAGGTCGAAGAAGTCGGGCGGAGGAGACAAGCCCAAGGAAACCGCTCCTGCACCTCAGCCTAAAAATGACACACCCTCTGTTTCTGCCGATACCGAGGACGAAAGCGAGATAATCGCAGTTATCGCCGCAGCGGTGGCAGCAATGAGCGCAGAGTGCGGAAAGCCCCTCAGAATACACAGCATCAGGCGTGCAGGAAGCACCTCCAAGGCAAATTCCTGGGCAAGAGCCGCACGCAGCGAAAACACCAGAGCATTTTAAAAGGAAAGGAAAGTTCCTATGTTATCAATATTTTGGGATACCATAAAGGATCTGTGGGCAAGCTCAGGCTTTGCCGTTCTCCAGTGGCAGAACGTTGTTATGATCCTGATTTCATTTGTGTTTATGTACCTTGCGATAAAGCATAAGTTCGAGCCTCTGCTCCTGCTCCCTATCGCATTCGGTATGCTCCTTACAAACCTCCCCTGCACGGGAATGTACCACCCCGAGCTGTGGAACATTGATGCAGGTCACGAGTTGGATTTCGGTGAGATACTCCATAAGGGCGGATTGCTCGATATGCTATATCTGGGTGTTAAGCTCCAGATATATCCTGCGCTCATCTTCCTCGGCATCGGTTGTATGACGGACTTTGCTCCCCTTATTGCAAACCCCAAGAGCTTCCTTCTTGGAGCTGCTGCTCAGGCAGGCATCTTCCTCACCTTCATCGGTGCGGCTGCTCTCGGATTCAACGCTAACGAAGCAGGTTCTATCGCTATCATCGGCGGTGCTGACGGTCCTACATCTATTTACGTATCAAGCCTTCTGCTCAAATCGGGCGGATATCAGGTCGAAGTCGGAACGATCGCACTTGCAGCTTACACCTATATGGCACTGGTTCCCCTTATTCAGCCTCCTATAATGCGTCTCCTTACGACCGAAAAGGAGCGCAAGGTCAGAATGACCCAGCTCAGAACAGTTTCCAAGACTGAAAAGATCATCTTCCCCATCGCAGTTACTGTTATCATTGCTCTTCTCGTTCCCTCAGCAGCTCCCCTTGTTGGTATGCTGATGCTCGGAAACCTCTTTAAGGAGAGCGGCGTTGTTGACCGTATCACAAAGACCGCTCAGAACGAGCTTATGAACATCATCACAATTTTCCTCGGAATCTCCGTTGGTGCAACAACCGTTGCGGAAAAGGTAATATCTTTCGCATTTCTTAAGGTAATTCTCCTCGGCGTTATTGCTTTCGGCGTTGGTACAGCTTCCGGCGTTCTCTTCGGAAAGCTTATGTGCCTCGTTACAGGCGGCAAGGTAAATCCCCTTATCGGTTCCGCAGGAGTTTCCGCCGTTCCTATGGCTGCAAGACAGTCTCAGAAGGTCGGCGCAGAAGCAGACCCCACAAACTTCCTCCTTATGCACGCTATGGGTCCCAATGTTGCAGGCGTTATCGGTTCTGCGGTTGCCGCAGGCGTTCTCCTCAGCATTATCCCTCACTGATGTTAATCTGAAAATATCATAAAGAAAAGGCTTTCCGAGCAGGATCGGAAAGCCTTTTCTATTTGGATCCAACGTTATTTCCAGGCAAAGCCCTCTGTGCGGCTATCGTTGCAAGAGTATCGCCAAGCTGAACAAATGCCGCAGCCGCCACCGCAAGCTGCCCCTCATCGGGAATATCCGCCGCAATTGCAGCGGCAGCAGCTGTTATGGACAAAACAAGTTCATTATGATTCATCGGTATCTCTCCAATATAAATATGGACACTTATATTATATGAACGCTGCCTCAAAAAAGTGCAAAAAGAGCTGCCGCACAAATTGCACGGCAGCTCTCTGTATGTACTGATCTTATGGGATCAGTTGTTGATGAGCTTGTCCTCACCGTTCCAGCTGTAAAGCTTACGGATCTCCTCGCCGACCTTCTCGGAAGGGTGCTCAGCGTGAAGCTTACGCATAGCCTTGAAGTGAACCTGTCTGCCTGCGGGAGACATATCGAGGAGGAACTCCTTAGCGAATGTGCCGTCCTGAATATCAGAAAGGATCTTCTTCATTGTCTTCTTGGTCTCCTCAGTTACGAGCTTAGGACCTGTGATGTAGTCGCCGTACTCAGCTGTGTTGGAGATAGAATATCTCATACCTGCAAAACCGGACTGATAAATGAGGTCAACGATGAGCTTCATCTCGTGAATGCACTCAAAGTATGCATTTCTGGGATCGTAGCCTGCCTCAACGAGGGTCTCAAAGCCTGCCTGCATAAGTGCGCAAACACCGCCGCAGAGAACTGCCTGCTCACCAAAGAGGTCGGTCTCAGTCTCAGTTCTGAATGTAGTCTCGAGAACGCCTGCTCTTGCGCCGCCGATACCGAGGGCATATGCAAGACCGATATCCTGAGCATCGCCTGTAGCGTCCTGCTCAACAGCGATAAGGCAGGGAACACCCTTGCCTGCCTGATACTCGCTTCTTACAGTATGACCGGGGCCCTTGGGAGCGATCATAATAACGTTAACGTCCTTGGGGGGAACGATGCAGCCGAAGTGAATGTTGAAGCCGTGAGCAAAAGCAAGTGTCTTGCCTGCGGTCATATAAGGAGCGATGTCGCTCTTATAAACGTCAGCCTGCTTCTCATCGGGGATAAGGATCATAATAACATCAGCCATCTTAGCTGCTTCGCTTACGGAATATACCTTAAGACCCTGAGCCTCAGCCTTAGCCTTGCTCTTGGAGCCCTCGTAAAGACCAACGACTACATTAACACCGCTGTCCTTGAGGTTAAGAGCGTGAGCGTGACCCTGAGAACCGTAACCGATAATTGCAACGGTCTTGCCGTCGAGTCTGCCGAGATCGCAGTCTGACTGATAGAAAATTTTAGCCATTTTAAATTCCTCCTAATAGAATATTATGGAATATTTGATTTATTTCAAGGCAAATTGCCTTAAAAGCGTGGTTACTTGATTGTTACGCTGCCCTTCTGGATAGCGATAACGCCTGTGCGGACTATCTCCTTGATGCCGTAGCCTGCAAGGAGGTCGTGTATTCTGTTGAGATGTACGGTGGAGTCGGAAATTTCAATAGTAAGGGTGTTGGAGGTCATATCAATGATCTTTGCGCCCATTATGTCGCAGATAGTGAGTATCTCGCTTCTCTGTGCGGGGTTGGCATTTACCTTGATAAGCTGGAGCTCTCTTGCAAGAAGCTCATCGGGAGCAAGAGTGCGGACTTTCATTGTGTCCACAAGCTTGTTGAGCTGCTTTTCGATCTGCTGAGCTGTGTGCTCATCGCCGTCAGCAACGATAGTGATGCGGGAAACGGCGGGGTCATCGGTTCTTCCCACTGCAAGGCTGTCGATGTTAAATCCACGGCGTGAGAAAAGTCCCGAAACACGGGAGAGAACTCCTGCGTGATTTTCAACGAGAACGGAAATGGTGTGCTTCATATATATCTATCCTTTCAATCAAAGAGTGGATTCACGGCTGTAAACGTCGCATTCGAGAAGATAAGGCTTGTCCGATGAAGCAAGCTTTTCAAGCTTTTCCTCAGCCTCAGCCATTGTGGAAACACGATCGGACTCAATGCCGTATGCACGGGCAAGAGCCACAAAATCGGGGCTTCCGTCAAGGTCAACGGCAATAAGTCTGTCGCCGTAGCCCTTTGTCTGAAGTTCACGCACCATACCGAGGTAATTGTTGCGCATAACGATTATCTTAACGGCAATTTTCTCCTGCATAATAGTGGCAAGCTCCATCATCTGCATCTGGAAGGAACCGTCGCCGCATACAACCACAACTTCTCTTTCGGGAGCAGCCATTTTTGCGCCTATGCCGCAGGGAACGGAGTAGCCCATTGTGCCCATACCGCCCGAGGTCATAAATCTGCCGCCCTCTTTGATAGCATAATTGTTGCAGCACCATATCTGGTTCTGACCGACATCGGCAACGCATACCGTATCGGCAGGCATTCTGTCGGAAAGCTTTCTCAGGAACACCTTGGGATTTATAAATCCCTCTGTTTCATCATTTTCGGGAACGTCGTTCTTTATCTCGGAAAGCTCCGAGAGCCACTGAGAATGGTCTGTCTCCCCTATCTTCTCGGTCAGCTCTTCAAGAATGGTCTTGCAGTCGCCTACGAGGGGGATATCAACGGGGATATTCTTGCCGATCTCGGCAGGGTCTATATCAATATGTATTATCTGCTTGTTCTCCGCAAGGAATGTGGGAGATTTAACAGCTCTGTCACCGACTCTTGCGCCAATGAGTATCATTGTGTCACATTCGCTCACAGCACGGTTGGCGGCTTTTAAGCCGTGCATTCCGAGCATTCCGAGGTAAAGCGGGTGGTCGGTGGGAAAAAGGCTCAGACCCATCATTGTGGATACAGCAGGTACATTTGCCTTTTCAGCGAATTTTATAAGCTCCTTTTCCGCACCTGCAAGGAAAACTCCTCCGCCTGCACAGATAAGGGGGCGCTTTGCATTTTCAACAGCCTCGCAGATCTTCTTTATCTGCATAGGATTGCCCTTTACTGTGGGCTTGTATGTACGCATTGTAACGGTCTCGGGATATTCAAAATCAATGAGCGTATTCTGAACATCAACAGGAACATCTATGAGCACGGGGCCTTTTCTGCCTGTGCCCGCAAGGTAAAAAGCTTCCTTGAAGATTCTCGGGAGCTGTGCTGCGTCCTTCACAAGGTAGCTGTGCTTTACAAAGGGCTGTGCTGCGCCCGTAATGTCAACTTCCTGAAAAACATCACAGCCGATCTGATCTGTGGAAACCTGTCCCGTGATGCAGATAAGAGGGATACTGTCTGCATAAGCGGTGGCGATAGCTGTAAGAAGATTGGTTGCACCCGGACCGCTTGTTGCGACGCAGACTGCGGGCTTTCCCGTAATTCTTGCATATCCGCTTGCCTCGTGACCTGCATTGGCTTCGTGCCTTACGAGAACGTGGTGTATGTCCGAGCGGTAGAGCTCGTCATAAAAGGGGCATATAGCCGCACCGGGATATCCGAAGACGACCTTTACGCCCTCCGAACCAAGACATCTTACCATTGCTTCAGCAGCACGTATCATTCATCTTCACGACCTTTCAACTGATTTACGGAATATTCCGCATATAAATATATTATATTACATTCCTTTTTTTTCGTCAAGCGATATTGGAAATAAAATCAGCCAAATAAATGATTTAACTTTTTGTTCACATCATTCTGTGTATATGTGTTATAATTAAATAAAATCATTTATTTGTGAGATGTAAATTTATGACAAAAAAGCTTGTAACCGTATTGATATCCGCAGCCCTTTTCCTCTGCGGCTGCACCAAAGTCACCGAGGAGGACAGCGAAGCTCTCCCCGCTGATGCCACAGCCGTCACCGAACAGCCGTATCCCGTGACAGCAGGAGATCTCACCTTCAACAGCTCCCCCGTTACGGTGGGCTCACTCTCCCCTGCGGTCACGGAAATGCTCTTTGAGCTTGGCTTCGGCGACAGGATAATCTGCCGCAGCGAATACTGCGATTACCCTGACAGCACGGAAAATATCCCCTCAGTGGGGTCTGCCGTCAACCCCGATATCGATGGGATAATAGAGTATTCCCCTGCCCTGCTTATCACCCAGAGCCCTATTGCAAACAAGGACATAACCCGTCTTTCGGGTGCAGGGGTGTCGGTGCTCAGTCTCCCCTCACCACGCTCGGAAGCGGAGCTTATCGACAATTACCGCACCCTTGCCCTCATCTTTTCGGGCAGTATTGACGGTGAAAACCTTGCGGAAAATGCCACCGCCGACCTGAGAGCCGCTCTCTCAGAAGCAAAAGGCTCCTGCGAAAGCCTTGTCTTTATAATGAACATCACCGATGACGGTTTTTCCGCCGCCACAGGAGATACATTTGCGGGAGATTATGCCGCTCATTTCGGAAAAAACATCGCCGCCGACAACAGCTCCCTCACCCTTACCGCCGAAGAGCTCCTTGATGCCGACCCCCAGGTGATACTCCTCGCCCACCCCCTTGACACCTCATATTTTGACGCTGACCTTGCATCAGGACTCACCGCTTTTTCCGAAGGGCACGTCTACGTTATCGATGCATCGCTCACCGAGCGCCCCACTGCCCGTCTTGCGGCTGTAACACGGCAGATATCCGAGACCATACGCAGTGACACAGGCGGCGCTGACTTTGCCGTTATTCCCGACGCATCTGCCGAAGCTGTTTCCGAAAGCACTTCCGAGAGCGTAACGGATATCTCCGAAGATGTTAATGAATAGTAAAATCAACATATCAGCATTTTGCACATACACATAAAAATCATTCTGCGGATAATTGTGACATTTTCCGCAGAATGTTTTTTTTGCCTGTTTTTTCCGATTTTTATTTGTCTGATATGTTTAGTTTTACCTTTGTATGCACAATATAAATAGTACACTGTGCATATTTTGATGTATTTGTTTCAAAAGTTTGCCAAGGTTGATTTTTTCCTGCCGCAGGAGTATCATTATCCTATCAGAATAATATGATATAAGATCATTGGAGGTCTCAGGCTATGGCAGAAACAGCAAGCAAGGCTTCTTCGGGAAGAAGAAAGCTCTATTCAATCATTATAGTGGGTCTTATGGCGGCTCTCGTTTATGTGGGAAATTATCTTCAGATAAAGATCCCCAACGGCGCACTTGTCACAAGAATACACCTCGGAAACTCAATGTGTCTCCTTGCGGGTCTCCTTTTCGGCAGACTTAAGGGCGGTCTTGCATCGGGTATCGGTGCAGGTCTCTTCGACCTTTTTGACCCCGTGTACATTGTTTCCGCTCCCTACACATTCTTCTCAAAATTCGCAATGGGCTTCACCGCAGGTCATATCAGAAAACACGGTCCCGCCAATGAGAAAAAGGCAGTTATCGCAGGTGCTGTAGTCGGTCAGCTCGTGTACATCGTCCTTTATCTTCTCAAGACATTCATAAGCCAGATACTCCTTGGCGAGCCTGCTTCCGTTGCTCTTAAGCTCACAGGCGTGAATGCTCTTACCTCTACCATAAACGGTATTCTTGCCTGCGTTATCGCAATTCCCCTTTACTTTGCCCTTTCCAAGGCTCTCGCCCACACAGGCATCGCAGAGTTCATCACCGAAAAGGAAGAGAAAAAGGGCTGGTTCAATCCCCTTACAGCAGGTCTTACTGTTTTTGCAATAATCGTAACTACCCTTTACACCATTGACCTTGCAAACACCAAAAAAGTCGAAAAGAAGCAGGCTGAAAAGGAAGCCGCTTATGCCGCTCAGATAGACGATCTTCAGTACCGGGTAGATTATCTTGCCTCCGAGCTTGGCATTGAAATTCCCGAAAAGCCCGCAGAGGAAGCTGCGGCTGAATAATCACGGATAATACTGATTCTCGATCGTTCTATAGACAAAATCGACAGATAGAATATCCCGTTCTCTTTTTCGGAGAGCGGGATATTTTTTTATCATAATATCACATCTACATAAACCACGGTATTTTTGGCTTTATTCATACTTACATCAATAAGCTTACTGCCGCTTTCCCTGTCAAGATAAATATAATGGTCAAAATTATCTGTCGCCGTTTCTGTACGGTCGGGAGTTCCGAAATGCTCTGTGACCTCATCAACGGAAGCTCCGTATCTGACACCGTTTAATGATGCATACTCCGAGCAGCAGCGTATCGCCCTCACGGGTTCATCGGCTTCGGCATCGTCCTTATCCCTGAAAAAAGTCACTCCCTTGTAATCTATCCCTCCCTGATATTCCGAATTATTTTCAGTCATTACAGTATACCATAAAAAGCCGTCATCAGACGGACTGTAGTCGGAACCTGTTTCAGGTTTAAAATAGACCGAACCGCCCATACCTTCCATTGTAAGTGGATATGTAAGTCTGATACCCTCAAAATATGTCACGTTCATAAGCTCCTCTGCCGTCCAGCCGTTTTCGGGAGGGGTAATGACCTGCTGCATATCCGTGGGAACAGACTCCTTTGCGGGAGGTATATCAGATGCACAGGCGGTAAGGCAGAGAGCACACATAATAAGCGGAACAAGCTTCTTTATCATAGCATATCGCCCCCTTTATTCATCTGCCAGAATTATTACGGAAACACTGTCATTCATAACGTTCATTTTCAGAATAGTCCTGCCTGTGTTTCTGTCAAGATATGTATATACAGATACGGATTTATATGAATCATCAATGCTGTCAGGCTCTCCGAGAGCTGATATGGCAGCGTCCTTATCCGCACCTGTTTTTATGCCGTTTACAGAAAGATATTCGGGGGCGGACAAAAATTCTGTCATTTCGGTATCGGGAGATATTTCCGCAGCATCGACCGAAGCCTTAAACTGCGCATAGTATTCCAGGGACAGTATATTTTTACCTATGTAATAGACCCTGTCGCCGTTATCATTTTCAAAATCATCTGTGATACCGTATGCCGAACCGAGATTTCTGAGCGTTATGGGATATGAAAGCTGAACTCCGTCAAAGTATGACACGCCTGCAAGCTCCTCTGCCGTCCAGCCGTTTTCGGGGGGAGCTATAACAGTCTGCTTCTCTTCGGGAACTATCTCCTTTACTTCGGGCACATCGGCGCAGGCAGTAAGGCAGAGAGCGCACACAATTATGGGGATAAGCTTTTTTATTCTCATATCACTCCCCCCTTACAGCCGCAGGCTTTGCATTTGCACGGCGCAGAATGAGCCACGCAATTGCCCCGATAACCGCTGAGGTCAGCAGCATCATAAGTCCGCCCCGGACACAATTTCCCGCCTGACTTCCGTTAACGTGAGCCATTCCGAACGCTCTGCCTGCTTCTGCCAAAAACTCTTTCATACAGCTGTCAAGATCAATGCCCTTGCTGCCAAGATAAACATTTGCCATAGGATAGCCGAAAAGGGGCACAAAGACAATTATCAGTGTGAAAATTATTGTCCCGATCTTCGGAAGCCTGTAATAAACAGCGGAAAACAACACTCCGATCATAGCAAAAAGGAATACCGAGAGAGTACACATTATGAAAAATCTTATCCTTACAATAAAGGCATTCTCGCCGTAAAACTCAAAAAACCTTTTCTCTCCGTAGATAAATTCAAGCAGGAACACATCGCCCTGAGCGTCCGTTATCAGATCAAGGAGAGGTGAAATGACCGACACGAACAGCGATATTGCTGCCGATACGGTGAAATTTGAAGCAAACACCGAAATAATGCTTGTGGTGCGTGATACTCCGTTTGCCGCACCTGCATTCATAAATTCAAACAGAAAGTATGCTCCGTATATCAGAAGCGTCAGACCCGCAAGTGCATCAAGGAGGGGAAAGCTGATGCCCTCGAGCGTAAATTTTCCGTCAAACCCATAGTTTACCATAGCTACCATTACAGCCATTGCCGCAAGAGCCCCGCAAATTGAAATTATAGGCAAAAGGATCACTCTGCGTACCTGGTATTTATATGATGCCGTAAAGCTGTGCTTTGTCATATATGTATCGTCCTTTCTTATGAATTTGTAAGATGTATGAACAGTGACTGGAGACTGAGGGGCTGAACTTCAAGCTCATCGGGAATATTTTCCGAAAACCTGTCGCCTTTGATGTACGCCGTTTTCAGTCCTCCGAGAGTCTCCTCGGACATTACTTCCCTGCCCTTTGCAAATTCATCGACAAGGCTTGCCTTTCCCGAAACGCTGTAGCCCATTGAACGGATAGTTTCCGTATCCTCGTCAAGAAGAAGCCTGCCGTCCTTGATGACAACAGCTCTTTCGATAAGCCCTGCCGCTTCCTCTATAAGATGAGTGGAGATGACAAAGGTTGCAGGACGGGCGTTGTATTTCTCTATCGCCTGTCTGTAGAACATATCACGGTGATTTGCGTCAAGACCGAGAACAGGCTCATCAAAGAACACGACATCGGCATTGCAGGCAAGGGCATTGATTATCTTTGCGATAGAGCGGTAGCCTGTGGAGAGCTTCTGGAGCTTTGTTTTTGTATTGAGCTTGTATTCCTCGCTGAGCTTCATTGCGTATTCCATATCATATTCGGGATAGAAGCAGGCAGCTGCCCTGAACATTTCCGAGACCTTAAGGGACGGTGCATATAAAAGCTGCTCACCCATCATATGGAGCTTTCCCAGCGCCCTGTCATTGTCACGGTTTGATATCCCGTCAACAAGCACCTCACCGCTGTCCGCAAAAATACGGTTGTTGATGATGTTCATAAGAGTGGATTTTCCTGCACCGTTTCGTCCGAGAAGTCCATAGATGCAGTTCTCCTTAAGGGTGAGCGTAATATCGCTCAGAGCCTGTTTTTTTCCGAAGCTTTTTGATAAGTTCTTTATCTCAACTGTACTCATTTGTCATCGCCCCTTTCGATCATATCAATTACTTCGCTTTTTGTGATGTTCAGCTTCTCGGCTTCACTCAGAAGAGCCTTCACGAATTTCTCGAAAAATTCCTGCTTTCTTTCGCTTCTGAGCTTTTCAGCCGCACCCTCGCTAACAAACATACCCAGTCCCCTTTTCTTGTAGATTATCCCCTTGTCAACTAAAATGTTCACGCCTTTCAGCGCAGTGGCGGGATTTATCTTGTACTGCGCCGAGATGTCCGTGGTGGACGGGATCTGAGTTTCTTCGGGAAATGCTCCCGAAAGGATATTCTCCTCTATCCACTCAGCCATCTGCACATATATCGGCTTTTCGCCGTCAGGGTTGAAATGCATTCTCATACCTCCTTAGCTATTTGGTTAATTACTTGTGTAACTAACTATATCACTAACAAGAGCATATGTCAACAGATATTCATAAAATTTGGATAACATCACAAATTCAGTACATCATATTTATGCACAAGTAACAACATTTTGCCGGTTTAAAGTCAAAAAATTCACAGATTAATTGCAGTTAAATTAAAAAAGTTCTCTTTATACAGCTGATAAAATAGTGTATAATGTAAAAAAGTTACGTTATTATCTTGACAAACGTTATTATATATGTTATAATGCATAACAGATATATCACACTTTAAAGCAGTAAATTATCTGTGGCTGATATACATATTTTCCGTTTCCTGACCGAATTTACAAGAAACGAATATAAAGGAGTTTGTTTTAGTTATGATGAATATGGATTTCGTCAGAAAGCTGCCTATCCCCAAGGAGATAAAAGAGCAGTTCCCCATTCCCGAAGAAGTAAAGAAGATAAAGGCTGCACGTGACACTGCCATTGCCGACATTTTTACAGGCAAGTCCGATAAATTCCTGCTTATCATCGGTCCCTGCTCCGCAGACCGTGAGGACAGCGTTCTTGACTACGTAAACCGCCTTGCAAAGGTACAGGATAAGGTCAAGGACAAGATACTTATTATCCCCAGGATCTACACCAACAAGCCCCGTACAACAGGTCAGGGCTACAAGGGTATGGTGCATCAGCCCGACCCCACAAAGTCCGAGGATATGCTTGAGGGTCTTATCGCCATAAGGAAGCTCCACACAAAGGCTCTTACCGAAACAGGTCTGGGCTGTGCCGATGAAATGCTCTACCCCGAAAACCACAGATATCTTTCCGATATCCTTTCCTATGTAGCTATCGGCGCACGTTCCGTTGAGGATCAGCAGCACCGTCTCACCGCCAGCGGACTTATGATCCCTGTGGGAATGAAGAACCCCACCAGCGGCGACTACTCCGTTATGCTCAACTCCATTATTGCCGCTCAGTCACAGCACACTTTCCTTTACAGAGGCTGGGAAGCACGCAGCAAGGGCAATCCCCTTACCCACGCCATTCTCAGAGGCTATGTTGACAAGCACGGCAATTCCCACCCCAACTACCACTACGAGGATCTCGTTCGTCTTTACGATATGTACAGCGCAAAGGATCTTGAAAATATGGCTGTTATCATTGACGCTAACCACGCAAATTCAGGCAAGCAGTTTATGGAGCAGATCAGGATATGCAACGAAGTTCTCCACAGCTGCCGCCACAACAACGATATCCGAAAGATCGTAAAGGGCTTTATGATCGAGAGCTATATCGTTGACGGCTGCCAGAAGGTGGAAGAAGGCACTTACGGCAAGTCCATCACCGACCCCTGCCTTGGCTGGGAAAAGTCCGAAAAGCTCATTTACGATATCGCAGATCAGCTTTGATAAACATATAATACTAATAACCAATAAAACTGTAGACAAAAAATCTTCGCATAATCCATATATGCAAGATTATGCTCGATTTTTTGTACAGTTTTTAATTGGTTCTTAGTATAAATATATTATGCCGTCCTTTCTGTTTTTTTACGGACAGGGCGGCATATTTTTGTTCATTTTTGAAAACGATTAACAGAGCAAGTTGCCCAACATATGGAGCTATATTTGTGAAACACATAGAAAATTGTACAGATTATACAATTTTACTTGAAATATAATATCAATTATGATATAATCTACATATAGGCATTGTAAGACAGCTTTAACTAAATACTGAGTTTTGTATTCAGACACAGCGGCATTATGCAGTTAAATATTATTCTGCCGCCGATCAGAACTCTCCGGAAAGGATGGTCATAAAATTGAACACCGGCAATGAGAGTGATAAGTGTTTTGAAACCATAATGAATATTTTCAGAAATGACCCTGACTCTGCATATTTTTTCTGGAACTGCCGTGAAAACAGCATCTCCTACATCGGCGGAAAGAAATTCATTCCCGATAATGAGACCCACCCCTTTGAATATATCCGTGAAAAGGGTCTTGTATCCCCTGATTTTATGCCCGTTTTCGACATTTTCTGTGCAGGCATTGAGGAAGGCATTTATTCAGGTACAGATTCGTGGGAGCTCTCACTTGAAATAAAGCTTCGGTTAAGCGTGGACGAGGATTTCCGCTTCTGCCATTTATACAACGTTTTCTCAAAAGATGACAAGGGCAGGATAACTGCTGTTTTTGTAAATATCCGCCCATTTACACAAAAAGAGGAATTTGACAGGCAGGTAGTCGAAAGCTTTTCCTCCGACAAAAATCCCGCAATTTACACAAAGGTCATTGCCGACCTTATAAAGAACAATCCCGATAAAAATATAGCATTCATACAGTTTGATGTTGAGCGTTTCAAGCTCATCAATCAGACCTACGGCACTGAAGCCGGCGATGAACTGCTCAGGTTCTTCAATGATTCAATGCACGTTATTTGCAGCGCCGACCAGCCTTTCTGCCGACTGACAGCCGATGTCTTTATGGCAGTGATATGCTTTGACAAAAAGCAGGAGATACTTGATTTTATCCACCGTATCGAAAGCAGACTCAGCAGCTATAAAAATATGGACTACCGCCTTATTTTCGGCGTAGCCATTGTGGACGACAAGTCAAGACACACCCGTTATTACGGCGATCTTGCGTCTGTTGCAAGGCAGTCCATAAAAGGAAATGCCCTCAATAATATCTGCTTCTATGAAGAGCATATGCTCAGTGACATCGTTCACAAGCAGGTCATTGAGGAGGATATGTACAAGGCTGTCATCAACGATGAATTTGCTATGTACCTCCAGCCGAAATACTGCATCTCCACAGGGGAAATAATCGGTGCGGAGGCTCTTGCAAGATGGATACACCCGCAGAAAGGAATCATCTCCCCCAATGATTTCGTACCCATTTTTGAGAAAAACGGCTTTATAATGAAGCTCGACAGGATAATCTGGGAAAAGGCGTGCAAGAAGATACGTGAGTGGATAGACAGGGGCATAAAGCCTGTGCCAATATCCGTAAATGTTTCCCGTGAATATCTCAACAGCTCCGAAGCCATAACAGTGCTCAAAGGTCTTGTCAGGAAATACGATATCCCCATTTCCCTGCTGGAGCTTGAAATAACCGAATCAGTTGACACCGACGGCGTTCAGAACATCATCAAGCAGTTCAAGGACAGCGGCTTTACGATGCTTATGGACGATTTCGGTTCGGGATACTCCTCCCTTAATATGCTCAAAACCACACAGTTTGATGTGCTCAAAATTGACCGTGGCTTCCTTTCGGAGTTTATGGAATCCGACCGTGGACGGAATATCATTTCCCACACGATCTCAATGTCCAAGGACATCGGACTTGATATTATTGCGGAGGGCGTTGAGACCGGAGATCAGGCAAAGTTTCTCCACAACTGCGGCTGCGATGCGGCTCAGGGATTCTATTACTCAAAGCCTGTTCCCTCCGATGAATTTGATAAGCTTTTCATCAAAAAATAAACAAAAGCTTCCCGAAAAAATAGGGAAGCTTTTATGTTATCATATATTCATATAAAACAGAAAACGGTTTAAGCACGAAGCTTAAACCGTTCATATCTGGCGGAGAAGGAGGGATTCGAACCCTCGATGCGCTATTAACGCATACACGAGTTCCAGTCGTGCGCCATAAACCGGGCTAGGCGACTTCTCCATTTTATCGTAAAGTTTTAGGTTTTTCAACCCTGTGTCCTGACGACTATTATATTATATCAGATACTTTTGCATTTGTCAAGCCTTTTTTGCAAAAAAAATCATTTTTTTCAAAAAAAGTGCTTTTCGTCGTGAAAAGCACTTTTTAAAGCTCAACTAAACAACGCAGTGAAGCCGCTTTTAAAGTCATGGGGGGTATTGTCGGAAAACTCGATATCTTCGGGAGTATCTGCAAAATACTGAACCCTTGACGAAAATTTCACCAAAAATTCCTCGCCGTCCGTTGTTTTCATATTAAGCGTGAACCTCTGCTTAAAGCAGGAGCTGCCGTTTTCATACACCGAATCTTTAAGGTAAGGCTCCTCAGTAAATTCGGGCGTGTCGGCATCAACGGAAACCAAAGTGTATTCCTCGGAGAAAAGTCTCTCCACTTCATCACTGTAATGAGACAGATAAACCTTTTTCTCTTCGACCGCAGTATCGATCAGCTTTTTATATTCGTGATCTTCCTCATCTTCATAGCTGTGCTCCGCTTCAATGCGATATATTTCACTGAGAAGTCTCTTAAATTCGGAGGTCATTATCTGAGGAGTGTTGTCATTCTGATAAAATCCGTTGCCGCTGAGGGCAGCTTCAACCCCGATACGAGCTGAATCCCCGGGATATTCAGGCACATAGAATTTATTGTATATCTCACGGCATTCTTCCTCTCTGCCCTCATATTCACTGCTGTCAGCATAAAGATTGACCATTGTCTGGGTTATATAGCAGTCCCCTGTTTCATCTGTTTCAAAGGCAGTGTAAACACAGAGCGGAATATCATAGGTGTACCTTTCATCAAGATACAAATACAGCTCCCCACACATTTCAGTGTTGTAATATCTCGCTTTGCAGTCAATACTTCTGATCGGATATTCCTCAAAAAAGCTTCTGTAAATATCTGTATAAATATCAAGCAGTTCGCCCTCATTTTTGCGTGATACTCTATCAAGGTCAACAAAGCCCACCTCCGACAGTGCTTTCCTGTAATCGCCCTTTTTAAGAGCCCGTCCGAAGCTTTTCATCTCATTTTCAGCGGCAATTGATGACCAGGTGATCTGACGGCTGTGCTCATACTGATTGACGGTTATCGCCCCGATAATACAGCCTGCAACTGCGATCGGCACAGTCAGGACCACTGTCAGGAACGCAAGCTTAAGATAATGCCGCCTTGTTTTTTTAAGCGGGTCTTTCGCCGCCGATGAGACTGCATTCTCAGGCAGTTCCGCCGACATAGCTTTCAGCATCTCACTGCATTCCACGCACTCTGCACAATGCTCCTCAACAAGCTTTCTGCTGCTTTCGGAACAGATATTATCCGAGTAAAGGGGCAGAAGATCTCTTATCACATCGCAGTCCATTTTCATATGATGTCCTCCTTTTCAAGTATTTTTCTGAGCTGCTCTTTTCCTCTGAAAAACGTAACTCTCGCCCAGTTTTCCGATTTTCCGAATATCTCCCCGATATCCGAAAAGCTCATATCCGTGTGTATCCTGAGCAGTACTATCTCACGGTACGGCTCGGGAAGCCTATGTACAGCCTTGTATATCTCCGTCCGCTCCATTCGTCCCGAGATATCCGCATCTGAGGGTATCTCATCGCATTCAGCGTCACATCGCCGCTTCTCTTTTCGCATATGGCTGATAAAAAGATTTTTGGCAATGGCACACAGCCATGTGGTCATTTTCACCTTTCCGTCAAAGCGGTCTGCGTGGGTTATGGCTCTGAGAAAGGTCTCCTGCGTCAGCTCTTCGGAAAGATTTTCGTTTCCGCCGCTCAGGCTCATAAGATATTTATACACCCTTTCGGCGTATTCCTTGTAGATCTCGTCCTGCTTCATCGGGTGTCCTCCTTTCCTGTTCATACATTAAACGCAGAAAACCGCTGTTCGTTACAAGCTTTTTTGTCAAATTACAAATTAAGCGTTCCCCTTTTCGGGAAACGCTTAAAATGAAAAAATTGCGCAAATTAATTCAGCCGCAAAAGCTTCGTCAGTCTTTCCAAAAGGGGCAGTTGTCAAGGTGGCAATTGTCTTGCTAAACCAATATCCTTTTTGGCAGTCAGATGATCTCGCCCTCAACAGCCCAGTTGTGTGTCTTTGTGACCCTAACCTTTCTCATCGTTCCGATAAGGTCGGCAGAGCCCTTTACAAGAGTTATGATAAATTCGCCGCTCTTGCCGCTGATAAATTCTTCCTTGTATGTACCGTCAAAAAGTACGTCAAATTCCGCTCCCATAAAACGCCTGTAATGCTCCTCGGATATCTCACGCTGAACCGCAAGAAGCTCACGGAACCACTTTCCTTTATCCTCCTCGGAAGTGCGGTCGATGATATCCGCAGCCTTTGTACCTGTTCGCTTTGAGTAGATAAAGGAGAAAATGTTGTCGTATTTCACAGCCTTCACGATATCAAGAGTCTGCAAAAAGTCCTCATATGTCTCGTTCGGGAAGCCAACGATTATATCCGTTGAAATGGACAGCCCTGGCATTACCTTTCGTGCATAGGAAACCATATCCATATATTTTTCGGCGGTGTACCGCCTGTTCATTTCCTTTAAAATACGGTCACTGCCAGACTGGAGGGGAAGATGAACACTGCGGCATATTTTTTTGCTTTCTGCGATAACATCAAAAAATTCATTGGTTGCGTCCTTGGGGTGGGGGGACATAAAACGGACACGGAAATCACCATCAATGCTGTCGATACGTCTGAGAAGCTCGGAAAAGTCGATTTTTTCATCAAGTCCCCTGCCGTATGAATTTACGTTCTGACCAAGGAGCATAATTTCCTTGCAGCCGCCGTCGGCAAGCCGCTTTATCTCCTCAATTATCTTCTCAGGCTCCCTGCTCCGCTCCCTGCCCCTTACATAGGGCACGATGCAGTAGGAGCAGAAATTGTTGCAGCCGTACATTATGGACACGCCTGCCTTGTATTTTTCGTTTCTCACCGCAGGGATATCTTCAAAACATTCAGTGTTTCTTTCGGCGGTGTCAACGATAAGCCGCCTCTGAGTAAGTGCCTCGTAAATAAGCCTTGGAAGCTCCTTTGCGGCAAATGTTCCGAAAACTATGTCAACGTGGCGGTATGACTTTTTTATCTTTTCGGCAGTCTTTGGCTCCTGCCCCATACAGCCGCCCACAGCTATTATCATATCGGGCTTCTGCTCCTTAAGGCGCTTCAGCTCACCGATATTTCCGTAGACCTTAAGCTCGGCATTTTCTCTCACAGCGCAGGTGTTGAGGATTATTATGTCCGCAGCGGTCATATCATCTGTCACGCCGCAGCCCATAAGAGAAAGCTGTCCAAGAAGCTTTTCGCCGTCGCTCACATTCTGCTGACAGCCGTAGCTGTGAACGCAGCACAACGGGGGCGCTTCCCTTTCGGAAAATATCTTCCTCACTTCATCAATGTAATTTATCTCCATTTATGTAACGCCTTTCAGAATCAGTAAACGTAATACTCGTCATAGCCCATAGCCGTGAGTGCCTTTACAGCCTCGTCAAAATCGTCCGCAGACATAGATTCCCTGTCAAGCATAGGATAAACGGGCAGGTCGCCGCAGCGTGAGGATACCTCGCCGTAAACTGCGGTTATCTTGTCATACATATCCATATCATCGAGGATCACCTCGTCATTGCCCGCAACCATTGTCCGGCTGATATTGTTCTCGGAATAGTCTATCATTATGCGGCAGCCGTCCAGCTCATCGGGATAGAAAAGCTCGCTGTATCTGCGGATAACGGAATTTGCGGTGATCCTGAGCATAACACGTGTGCCTGCATCATTTCCCGCATTGTTCATCATAACCGCAAGAGATGTGAGTGCCTGATAGCGGTCGGAGTATGGCGATACCTCTTCACCGAGCATATCAATGTCAGATGAACGGAACTCGGGGAAGATGAAATCATCGCAGATGACCTCGTCAAAGCCCGCTTCGCCAAGCTCGGTCACGATATCGCAGAGATACTCCTGTGCTGTCTCGTCAAAGGGAGAGAGCCAGGGCTTTCCGCCCTTGTCGGGAGATGTATCAAGCCAGGTGTCGCCGTCCTCGCTTCTGTATGAGCCGTCACGGTAATCGCCGTAGCGGTTGTTGTCGTAAAGCACGGACATAAGTGCAACGGGGCGCAGTCCTCTGCTTTCGGCAGCCTTAACGATATCCGCTGCGGACAGCTCGGACTGAATGGGGTCATTGCCGTCGATAACTGTAGCAACAAAATCAAGCTCTGTCTTATAATGGAAAACGCCGCCCTCGGTCTTTACGGGGAATATAACAGCATTGCAGCCGCTTGCGGCAAGCTCGTCAAGAGCAGCGTCAAGGCTGTCCGAATCAGACATACTGTCGGGGTCGAGATAATACGCCGCACCGCCCTCACGGAGAGCTGCGGTCTGTTGGGAAACAGTGGTGACGGTTGTTACGGCAGGCTCGGTCGCAGCTGCGGCAGAGGTCTGCGCTTCCTCGGAAACGGGAAGAGATATATCTGACTGAGTTATGTCGGTCACTGCGGGCAGCTCTGCCGTCTGTGCCGCTGTGTCATCGGTAACCATATCCGTATCGGTGGGGGTCCAGGGCTGGGTCTCAGTCCTGTCGGGGCGGGAGGCGATGTACCTGCCGATAGGTCCCGCAACGCTGTAGCCAACAAATATAAGCGCCGCAACAGCTGCCGCTCCCGCAATTATCTTGACTGCATTTTCGTTTCTTCTCTTGATCTTATAATGCCTTTTGGGCTTGAAGATCTTCTTTTTTCTTCTCATTTCTGTGTCCTTTCAATATCTATATAAATGTGTTTGTTATCATACATAAGCGGGGGCGTGACCAAGTATGCCGTAAACAGCCATTGCCATTATCCCCGAAAAGATCATTACTGCGGGATATCCTCTGAAAGCCCCGGGAACATTTTCCGAGTACAGCTCGGAATAAACGCCCGACAGCATATATGATGCCGCCGCAAAGCCAAGGCCCGAGGTAATGCCGAAGATGAGGTATTCACCGAATGCAGTGCAGCCCGAGGCGCTCAGGAATATTGTACCCATAACGGCGCTGTTAAACGCCGAAATATGCACATATTTTTTTATTCGGGAGAATTTTCCCCTTACAAAAACGAATGCGCAAAGAAGAGTAACAAGATATATCACGCCGACAATAAGTGCATAAAGGGCAACAAGATAATGCTTATCACCCGATGAAAACAGCCTTGAAACCGCCCACATTCCAATTGAAGAAGCGGCTGTGAAGTATGAAACCCCTGCGCAGACTCCGGGGAGAGTTCGCTTGTTTTTGGCAGCGGCTATCATAGGAGTAACGCCGAAAGCTCTTGAAAAGACGAGGTTTTCGGCAATGACCGACATTATGACGGAAGCCACAAGGCTCGAAAAAAATCCGTTTTCGTTCATCTTACCTGTCCTCCTTTTTAAAGAGCCTGATAAACGCACCCATAAGCCCGATGAGGATAAATCCGCCACAGGGAGCGCTGAGGACGGGTATCGTAAAGCTTATTCCGTAAAGCTCGCCGTCAATGCCGCCCGTTGCGAAAAGCTCCCTTACAAATCCAAGGAAAATAAGTGCCCAGCAGAAGCCGATTATGTGGGATATGATATCGAGTATCATTCTCCCCTTGTCCATTCGGAAAAATCTAAGCTCGGAAGCCTGAGTGATGAACTCGCCCGAAACTATCATCGGCAGGAGCACTCCCAGCGATGACAGGTCATAATCCGGACGGTTCTCGAAAAAAATGCAGAACGGGATATACACCGCCGCCGCTATAAAGGTATATAATATTATACGAAGCGCATAGGGCAGCTTTCTCGGCAGAAAAGATGATATCATCAATGACATCATCGTTACCGATGCAAATATTACCGAATATGTCACCGCCCCACGGAATGTATTTCCGATGATTATTGCGGGGGCGAGGGACATTCCTGCGGCAAATATTGGATTGCGGAAAAATAGTCCGTCGGAAAATGACTGCTTTTTAGTGTTCGCTGCCATTTTCACCGCCTCCTGTCATAGCTATGGTCTCGTTTATGTCATCGGCATATTTTCCGAAAATGTTCTTTACTCTTTTTCTGCGGCGGGAAAGCTCCGCAAATTTGCCTGTTAGCCTGCTGAAAGGTGCGGCAAGTATAACCGCATATACAACGGGATCTTCAAGCCGAGATATCCAGCTCACCGAAACGATGATAAGTGCCGTCACAGCCCCGAAGAACACCTTTTCGGGCACGCTCTTGTTCACAATGTGCCTGTCGGAGGAGAGGAATGTCAGCCCGAAAAGGAGCATTCCGCCGACAAGTGCGGTTTTCATTCTGAAATGTCCACCCACTGCAAAATTCCAGCCCAGAACAAGTATCAGCTCGGTGAAAAACACCGTTCCCGATATGGCTTTTCTCGATATAAGATACAGTGCGCAGACAATGGTGAGAACGGTGAATGTACAGCCCATAGGTCCTGTAAAGCTGCCGATAAGAAGCTCGATATCCGTGTATGAAGCGGAGGTCGAGTGCATTACGGAGGAGGTGAAAGAGGGGTAAAGGGTGTCCGTCACTGAATTTGCAAGGGAAAGATGTGTCATCGGCTTGGGATATGTCAGCACGGCTGCGGGAAAGCACAGCTCCGCAAAAATATATCCTGCCGCACTGCAGTTTACTACCTCTGCCCCGTGGCCGCCGAAAGGGTGCTTTGCTATGCATATGGCAAATACACAGGCAGCAGCGGCAACGGTATATGGCACGGAAGCGGGCATCATCAGAGCAATGAGCAGCCCTGTTATTATGGGCGAAACATCGTGGATATGGAGGCTTTTTTTCCTGATTATCAGGCATAGCACGTCCAGCACCCAGCACACGCCCGCACAGAGCAGGCACAGCACCGCAGCTCTCAGCCCGTAGTAATAAACGGACATCGCCGCCGTGACCGTGAGCACAATGAGCATATTTATCATCACACCGAAATCATCGGGACGGCGGCTTGTTTTTCCGTTTCCGTCACGGACAAAGGTGGTGAGCATAACGGGTTCTTTGTTTTTCATATAATATTCCTTGAAGTAAGGTGGTGTTTTTTTGAGGATAGACAGAACGGGCGAACACAGCGCAAGAGCCGTTATATCAGCAGATGAGCTGAAAAAACTGGGACTTGACACGGAGAGCATTGATGACGGCACTCCCGAAGCTGTGAGGTTCTTATCCGAAATGACGGGAAATGCATTTCCCGAAAAAGGGAAATATACCGTTTCCGTTGAAATGATCCCGATAAAATGTGGGGGGTGCGTTTTTATTCTGACACGAAAGCCGCAGACCGAGGAGCTGACAGCCGTCATAATCACAGCATACTCTGCCGTGAAGCTCATCGGCATCTGCAAGAGGATAAAATCTCTCGGGATACGCTGCCCCGAAAGCTCCGTCACAGGCGGAAGAGATCATATCAGGCTGATAGTCCGTATCCCGTCGGACAGTATGCTTTTTAAGGAGCTGTCCGAAGAGGGAATGCTCTTTCCCGCAGGCGATATCGCCCTTGCAAAGCTCGGGGAGCACGACAGAACGGTAATATCAAAAAACGCTGTGGAGATACTTGCGGGATCATCTCATTGAATTTGCTGCGGCAGCCATATCGGCAGCCTTGAAAAGATATGAGCCTGCAACAAGGATATCCGCTCCCGCTTCTCTTACAAGAGCGGCAGTCTCGGCGTTTATTCCGCCGTCCACCTGAATGTGTACATCGGGACATTCCCTGTTAATATATTCTCTAAGCTCACGTATTTTTCCGAGAGTTTCCCTCATAAAGCCCTGACCGCCGAAGCCCGGCTCAACGGTCATAACAAGGACCATATCGGCACTTTTTACATAAGGGAGAACTTCGCTTACGGGTGTTGAGGGCTTTATGGCGATGCCTGCCTTTTTGCCCCTTGACTTTATTTCGCTTAATGCAGCGGCAGGGTCGGACTGTGATTCAAGATGAAAGCTTATCATATCCGCTCCGTTGTCGGCAAAAACGCCGATATATTTAATCGGGTCAGTTATCATAAGATGTGCGTCGATGAACATATCGGTGTGCCTGCGGACACTTGCAAGAACGGGTATGCCGAAGCTGATGTTCGGTACAAAAACGCCGTCCATAACGTCAAAATGCACGTGGTCGCAGCCGCTTGCCTTTATCCTGTCAAGGTCATCTCCGAGATGACAGATATCTGCGCTGAGGATAGATGCGGAAACTATTGTATCCAATGCTTTTTGCTCCTTAAATTTATTAGAATGAGTGCTGTCTTATAACAAAAATGCTGACAGCTATACATATTAAGTATAAACCAATATCACCGCCCCGTCAATATAATTCGGGACGGTTTTTTCATTTCGGAATTTCGACTATTTTCGGGAATGTGCAGGGGTTTGGGCTTGTGCATATTTTCTTATGACAGCGACTGCAAAGCATAAATGTTACAATTATATTAAAATATCACATTACCCCTTTACTTTTATATTTTAGAGTGCTAAAATAGAATTATATACAGCTTGATATGCTGATAATATCACAGCAAAAAATCCACCGAAAGGAATGTATAAATTATGGACGAAAACAGAGCTGATGAAAAAAGCCTGAGCTTTCTCTATGACGCTATCCTCTGCCTCGAAACAAGGGAGGAATGCGCTAAATTTCTGGACGATCTCTGCACCTCTCTGGAGCTCAAATCCCTCTCACAGAGAATGCTCGTGGCAAAAATGCTTTCGGAAAAGAAGATCTACAACAACATCGTTGCCAGCACAGGTGCAAGCACCGCAACGATAAGCCGTGTGAACCGCACCCTTAACAGCAAGTACAGCGGCGAGGGCTACCGTGTTGTTTTTGAACGCCTTAAGAACAAGACCACCGAGGACATTCTCGGTGTCAACACAGGCGCTGAAGGGAACGAATAAAAGTGGGCGGCTACAACGCATTTGCATATTTTTACGACAAGCTTACCGAAAACATCTCCTACAAGGACAGAGCGGCATATTTCGACAGGCTCATAAAGCTTCACGGCGGCAAAAAGGGCATTCTCCTTGACCTTGCCTGCGGAACGGGCAGCCTTTCGGAAGAAATGGCACGTCTCGGATATGATGTCATCGGCACGGACGCTTCGGAAGAGATGCTCTCCTGCGCTATGGACAAGAAATTCGACAGCGGACTGCCCATACAGTACCTTTGTCAGGATATGACCGAGCTTGATATGTTCGGCACCATTGACGTTACCCTCTGCGCCCTGGACAGCTTGAATCATCTCGGAAGCCTTGAGGATATCCGAAAGACCTTTGACCGTGTATCCCTTTTCTGCGAACCCGGAGGACTGTTCATTTTCGATATGAATATGCCCTGTAAGCACAGAAATGTCCTTGCTGACAACACATATGTCTATGACCTTGATGATGTTTACTGCGTGTGGCAGAACAGCTTTGACCCCGACTCCCCCGACTGCCGTGTGGACATCTCCCTTGATATTTTTGAAAAGAACGAAAAGGGACTTTACACAAGGTATTCCGATGAATTGTCGGAGATAGCCTTTGACAGAGAGCTTATCGAAAAGGCTGTTGCGGATTCGGGAATGATACTTGAAGCTGTTTATGATTATGATTCCCTCAAAGCTCCCCGTCCCGACAGCGAGAAGCTTGTATTTGCGGCGAAAAAGCCCGTCTGATAATAAATTTAAGGAGTAATTATGGCAAAGATCGTTAGAACCATTTCCGAGGACGCTTCCGTTGTGGCTACTGCCATTGACGCAACGGATATCGTTTCCGAGGCAGAAAGGATACACAAGACATCTGCGGTGGTGACAGCGGCGCTTGGCCGTCTCACCATTGCCGCTTCCCTTATGGGAATAGGTCTCAAGGGCGAAAAGGACACCCTTACCCTGAGAATGAACGGTGACGGACCTGCGGGTGCTCTTATCGCCGTGGCTGACAGCTTCGGCAATGTTAAATCATATGTCTGCAACCCCGTTGTTGAGATACCCCTAAACAAGTTCGGCAAGCTCGATGTTTCGGGTGCTGTAGGCAAAAACGGCACACTTTCCGTTGTAAAGGATCTGGGACTCAAAGAGCCCTACTGCGGTCAGGTGCCTATCGTTTCGGGAGAGATAGCCGAGGATATCGCAAGCTATTTTGCCACCTCCGAGCAGGTGCCAACGGTATGCGGTCTCGGTGTTCTCGTAAATCCCGACCTCACCGTTAAGGCTGCGGGGGGCTATCTTGTTCAGCTTCTCCCCTTTGCGGACGAAAGCGTTATCGACATTCTGGAAAGGAATGTGAATACCCTCCCCTCCGTTACACAGATGCTCTCCTCGGGCGTTACTGCGGAGGAAATGGCTATGAAGGTGCTTGACGGCTTAAAGCCCAATGTTATGGACGACCTCACAGCGTCATACAAATGCGACTGCTCCAGAGAAAGGGTCGAAAGAGCACTCATCTCGATCGGCAGGGACGAGCTTGACGCTATGGCTGATGAAGAAGAGATCTCCGAGGTCTGCTGCCATTTCTGCGGACACAAATACACCTTTACCTCCGATGAGATAAGAGAGCTTTCCCGTCAGGCAAGAGCATAATCCGCTGCATATCGGAATATATAAATAGAGAAAAAACTGAAAGGAATGAGCCTTATGGCAAAAACAAGAGTCGCCGTAATTTTCGGCGGAGTGTCAAATGAGCACGATATCTCGCTTATCTCAGCTTCAAATGTTATATCTCATCTCGACCCCGAAAAGTACGAGATAATCCCTATCGGCATCACAAGAAAGGGCAGGTGGTTCTTCTACCCCGGAGACGTTTCCTGCATCAAGGAGGACAGCTGGGAGAATGACCCCGACTGCGTTCCCGCAGCGATACTCCCCGACCCTCTTTACAGGGGCATCGCAAAGATAACCGACAACCGCATAAATTTTGTAAAGGTCGATGTGGTTTTCCCCGTTCTTCACGGAAAATTCGGCGAGGACGGCACACTTCAGGGACTTCTCGATATGTCGGGTATCCCCTATGTAGGCTGCGGCTGCTTTGCTTCCGCCGCTTGTATGGATAAGGAATACGCTCACACCGTTCTTGAACACAACGGCGTTAATATGGCACGCTACAGAACCGTAAGGCAGTCAGACCTCGGAGACCTTGACAGCGTTTGCGAGAAAATTGCCGATGAGCTCGGCTATCCCCTTTTCGTAAAGCCCTCTTCCAGCGGTTCATCTGTCGGCGTTAACAAGGCTACCTGCTTTGAGGACTTAAAAAATGCGGTAAAGCTTGCATTCACTCACGATAAAAAAGTCATCGTCGAGGAATTTATAAAGGGAAGAGAGCTTGAATGTGCCGTTCTCGGAACGGATAATCCCTTTGCTTCCGATGTGGGTGAGATACTTTCCTGCAACGATTTCTACGATTACGACGCTAAATACATACTGGGAACATCGGGACTGAATATTCCCGCCGATATCCCCGCTGAGGCTTCAAAGGAAATTCGTGAGACCGCCGTCAGGGCATTCAAGGCACTTGGCTGCTTCGGTCTTTCAAGAGTGGATTTCTTCCTTGCGGACAGCGGAAAGGTATATCTCAACGAGCTGAACACTATGCCCGGATTTACTTCAATAAGTATGTACCCCAAGCTTATGGAGCACCTCGGCATACCCTACGGCGAGCTTCTTGACAGACTTATCAAGCTTGCTTACGAAAGGAACTGACCGCTCGGAAAGAAAGGAGTCATAAGCATTTATGGCAGACAACAGCGAAAAGGCTATAGGCGTTTTTGATTCGGGTCTCGGAGGGCTTACCTGCGTTTCGGAGCTGATGAAGCTTATGCCCTCGGAAAATATAATCTATTTCGGCGACACGGCAAGAGTACCCTACGGAACGAGGAGCAGGGAAACTATCCTTGAATATGCCGTGCAGGACATTAATTTCATCAAGAGCCACGATGTTAAAATGATAATCGCTGCCTGCGGAACGGTCTCATCGGTGGTGGGAAAGCAAAAGGATTTCGCAGGCGATGTGCCTTTCACAGGCGTTGTTATCCCTGCGGTACAGGCTGCCTGCGCCGCCACAAAAAACGGCAGGATAGGAGTTATCGGAACAGCCGCAACTATCCGCTCGGGGTCATACGGCAAGGCGATCCGCAATATCCGCCCCGATGCCTCGGTGATCGGAAATGCCTGCACAATGTTCGTGCCTATGGTTGAAAACGGCATCACATCTCCCGATGATATCGTTGTGAAAACAATGACTGAGCGTTATCTTAAGCCTATCAAAGACGAAAATGTTGACGTTCTCATTCTGGGCTGCACCCATTACCCCATTTTATATGATGCGATCGCAGATTATATGGGCGAGGGGGTAAAGCTCATATCCTCGGGTGCGGAAGCCGCAAGATACACAATGAATATGCTTGCGAGCAAAAATATGCTGTCATCACGGACAGAAAGCGGCACAGTCTCCTACTACACCAGCGACAGCAAGGAGCTTTTTGAGACAAACGCCCACGCATTCATCGGCAGCAGGCTCAACGGCGAGGTCACTCAGATATCAATTGATGATATTACAAGGAAATAAAAGGACTGAAAAAAATGCCTTCGGCAAAAGGAAAAAAAGTAACTATCACTTTAAAAAGCGTTTCCGATTCGGGTCACGGCGCACCCGACGTTATGGAGCTCATCACTGAGGGAACCTTCAAGCCAATAAAGCTCGGCAATGCGGACGGCTGGGAGATATCCTATGAGGACAGCGAAGCCACAGGCTTTGCAGGCTCCACCACCACCGTCACCTGCATCGGAAACGAGCTTGCTTCAATGAGACGGAGCGGCTCGGCTGACTCACATCTCGTTATCGAAAAGGACCGCCGTCACCACTGCCACTACGGCACGGAATACGGCGATATGCTTCTCGGAATATCCGCTTCAAGGATAATCAACCGACTTTCCGAGGAGGGCGGCGTGCTCTACTTTAAGTACACCATTGACATCAATTCCGCTTTCGTCAGCGAGAACGAGATATATTTTGAAGTTTCATCGAATTAAAAAAGTACCCGTCCGCAGGCACGGACGGGTACGATTTATATAAAACGGCACACGGTACCGATAGGACGGGTCTCCCAAGGGCATCAGATCCGCATCTTCCGCCGCCCGTCTCGCCAGCCAGAAACTAAATGCCGTAATAATAATCTATGCGGATAGGTCAGCGAGTGTTAAAGGGCGTGAGGAGCGCTGATTTGCGGGATATGCCGATGTGCGGTATTTTCGGCGGAGAAATCTTCCGAAAGAAGGATTTTTAAACCAACACAGGAAAGGAAAAATTTTTATGAAGCTGATGTTTGCATCTGATATACACGGCTCCGCTGCGTGTCTTGAAAAGCTCCTTGAACGCTATGAAGCCGAGAAGCCCGAAAAGCTCATACTGCTGGGTGACCTGCTTTATCACGGTCCGAGAAACGATCTTCCCGAGGGATATGCTCCCAAGCAGGTCATCGCAATGCTGAACCCAATGAAAAAGGAGCTTCTCTGCGTGAGAGGAAACTGCGAGGCAGAGGTAGACCAGATGGTGCTGGAGTTCCCCGTTATGGCGGATTATATGACGATGTGGCTTGACGGCAGAATGGTTTTCTGCACCCACGGACATCTTTTTGACCCCGACAATATGCACGGGCTGAATAAGGGCGATATCGTTATAAGCGGTCACACCCACATCTACCGTGCTGAGGAAAAGGACGGCATTTATATCGTAAACACAGGCTCCGTTTCTCTTCCTAAGGGCGGCAACCCACGCACCTACGTGATCTATGAAAACAGCACATTCTCCGTTCGTGATATGGACGGAAATGTTCTCAAGGAAATAACACTTAAATAAAAAAATCGTTCGGGTGATATGCCCGAACGATATATTTATAAGTCTTATTCTTCCGAAGTCTCTTCAGTCTCTTCCGTCTCGGCAGTGTCCTCGGAGCTTTCCTCGGAAACCTCACCGTTCAGTGCCTCGGGGTCGCTGTCCGCAGACGCTGCGGGAACAGCTTCCCCTGCGGAAAGGATAGTTGCTGCATAGTTTATCTCACGGTAGCTTACATTCTTCACCGCCAGCTCAACATCGGAAAACTCAACGTAATAGTTGTAGGAGCGGTCATAGCCCTGCTCGGGGTCGGTGAAATAATATCTGTAGCAGTATGTGGAATCATTGGACACGGTACGCTTGATGTAGTAAGGCTTAAGACCCAGCTTCTTGTTCACGTTCTTGATGCTCATACCGTATTCAAGAGAGTTCTGGTCAAGCATCTCAGCCATTTTTCTGCCCTTCCAGTTGAGCTTAAGCTGTGTGAAATCATAATACTCAACAGCGCTGATAAGGTCATCGTCGCCCACTGTAAGGAGAATTACCCACCTTGGCTGCTCCGAACCGCTGACCTTTGTGGTCTTGTCGGAAATGCAGATATAATCGAAATCGGTCATATTGTTTATCATACCGTTCACGCTTTTTTCGGTAAAGGTAAGACCCGTTTCGGACTCGGCATAAGCAACATTTCTGCCCACAGGTATCTTCTGAGCGGCGTTGTATCCGTCGCTTGCGGAGAAAAGCCGGGAAACGAGAACGATGACAACAACAAAGGCAATGAGCACAAGGCATATCACCGCAGCCTTTATCTTCTTTGCAAAAGCCGCCTTTTCCTCAGGGCTGCGCTGCTTCTTTTCCTTTTTGGACTTGGGTTCCTTCTTGGACTTTCCCTGCTTTTTCACATTTCCCTTGTCATCAATATTTTCGGGGAGAACGGGAGGATCAAGTGCTGCGCCGCAGGCTTCGCAGAATATATTTCCATCAGGGCATTCGCTGCCGCATTTTTTACAGATCATTTTATTCAGCCTTTCTTAAAAAATGTATATGTTAATGTATGTATCTTTTAAATAGTTACAAATCAGTTACAAGTTAATCATACCACATTTTCGGCTTTTTGTCAACAGAAACGGCGTTTTTAATACATTTTTAATACTGAGTTTAATTTCGCAGGATTTAAAATCATATATTTCAGTTTTGTCTAACATATGCACATTAAAATAAGATTTTAAATCATATTTTGCAAGTTGATAATATTTTTCTTGCAAAAGCTATTGACAAAATTGTTTTTTTATGGTAAGATTAATATATTGAATGAAAGGGGATACCGTTTATGCCGCCAGTAAAAGCAATCATCGCCGCAGCATCGGAGGATATCAGGGCAAGCCTGTCATCAATGTGCGCAGAAGCCGAGATATCCGACATTACCGTTACCGACGGCGGAAATGTCAGGGAACTTTTTGCAGAGCATAATTACGATATCGCCCTTCTTGTCCTCCCTTTTTCGGACAGATTCGGTGCCGATACCGCCGCATACCTGGGCAAAAGCTATGACACTCAGACAATCGCCTTTGTACCCTCAAAGGTGTATGACGATGTGTGCATAAAGCTTTCCGGCTCGGGTATCCTTATCCTGCCCAAATCAGCTCCCCGATCGCTTATAGTAAATGCACTGCGCAATGCCGTTCACGTCAAGGATAAGCTGGACGGCCTCAGGGAAGAAAAGCGTGTGCTTACCGAAATGGTCAACGAAATGAAGCTTGTGAGCCGTGCAAAATGCGTTCTTATCGAGTATCTGCGAATTTCCGAAAAGGAAGCTCACCGCCAGATGCAGAAGCGTGCAATGGATCAGCGGATAACTCTTTCCGAAGTGGCTATGGACATTCTCAAGACATATGAATACAATTAAGGAAGTGCTTTCTTTATGAAGTTTACAAAAATGCAGGGCATTGGCAATGATTACATCTACGTCAACTGCTTTGAGGAAAAGGTCGATGACCCCGAAAGGGTGTCGCAGATAGTGAGCGACCGCCATTTCGGTATCGGCGGCGACGGACTTGTGCTCATTATGCCCTCCGACAAGGCGGATTTTCGTATGAGAATGTTCAACGCTGACGGCAGCGAGGGAAATATGTGCGGAAATGCCACCCGCTGTATCGGAAAGTTTGTCTATGATAACGGTCTTACAAGCAAGACCGAGATAACCCTTGAAACCAGGAGCGGAATAAAATATCTGACGCTTTATCCCGAAAACGGAAAGGTAAAGACCGTCCTTGTTAATATGGGCAAGGCTGTTCTCACCCCTGCGGATATACCTATGAAAGCAGAGGGTGAAAGCTTTATAAACAAGCCCGTTGAGGTTCTGGGAAGCGAGGTATATATCACCGCAGTTTCAATGGGAAATCCCCACGCTGTGACATATGTTGATGATGTTGCGGCACTTGACCTTGAAAAAATAGGTCCTGCATTTGAAAATCACCCCATTTTCCCCGAAAGGGTCAACACTGAATTTATAAAGGTACTTGACAGTCATACTATTCAAATGAGAGTGTGGGAGCGTGGCTCGGGTGAGACCTGGGCGTGCGGCACGGGTGCTTGCGCTGCGGCAGTTGCATCGGTTAAAAACGGCTATTTCAGAAATGGCGAGGAGATCACCGTAAAGCTCAGAGGCGGCGACCTTTTCATAACCTATAACACAGACGGCACAGTGCTTATGCGTGGCGCTGCCGAGACAGTATTCACAGGCGAGATAGATATCTGAAAGGACGAAAAACAATGGTTAAGATAAACGAAAATTTCCTTACAATGAAGAAAAATTACCTCTTTATTGATATTGCCAAAAGGCTCAAAGCATTCACCGCCGCAAATCCCGACAAGCCCCTTATAAGAATGGGCATCGGCGATGTCACACTCCCCCTTGCCCCCGTTGTTGTGGAAGCTATCAAAAAGGCTGCCGATGAAATGGGCGTTAAGGAGACCTTCCGTGGCTATGAGGACAGCGGCTCGGGCTATGATTTCCTCAAAGAAGCCATTGCGGGATATTACAGGAGCTTCGGCGTTTCACTAGAGCTTTCCGAAATACGTGTGAATGACGGCGCAAAAGCCGATTGCGGCAATATTACGGATATTTTCGGTGACGGCAACACCATTCTCGTGACCGACCCTGCATATCCCGTTTACGTAGATTCAAACATTATGGCGGGCAGAGATGTTATTTATGCCGATTCCAACGAAGAGAACGGCTTTGCGGCAATGCCCGATGAAAATGTTCACGCCGACATAATTTACCTCTGCTCCCCCAACAACCCCACAGGCTCGGTCTATACTAAGGCGCAGCTTAAGGAATGGGTAGATTATGCGCTGAAAAATGAAGCTGTCATCATCTTTGACTCCGCATATGAAGCATTCATCTCAGACCCTGAGCTTCCAAGAAGCATTTATGCGGTGGAGGGTGCGAAAAAATGTGCTATTGAGATGTGCTCACTTTCAAAAACAGCAGGCTTCACAGGTACACGCTGCGGCTACACCATTATCCCCGAGGAGCTTATCGTAAAGGCTACCGACGGCACTGAGGTGAGCCTTGCTCAGATATGGGGACGCAGACAGGGCAGCAAGTTCAACGGCGTTTCCTACCCCATTCAGAGAGGTGCGGAGGCTGTTTTCACCCCCGAGGGACAGAAGCAGACCCACGAAGCCATCGACTATTACAGAAGAAACGCAAAGGTTATGGCAGACGCTCTCACGGAGCTTGGCATCAAGTTCACAGGCGGCATCAACTCCCCCTACATCTGGCTCAAGTGCCCCAACAATATGGGCAGCTGGGAATTTTTCGATTATCTTCTGAACAACATTCAGGTTGTCGGAACTCCCGGCGAGGGCTTCGGAAAGAACGGCGCAGGCTGGTTCAGGCTTACCGCTTTCGGCACATATGAAAACACTGTTGAAGCTATGAGGAGACTCAAAGAGCTTTTGAAGTGATTCGGTAAACTGCATCTGAATATGATATAAAAAAGCCAAAGCGGCATCAAAAATCCGCTTTGGCTTTTTCTTTATTCGTTTGCCTTATTTCAATATAATAAACCTATCAGCCTATAGACATATCATCAGATAGAATATACCTTTTCAGCGCTGAGAATTGTAAATCCGCCCTCTGTGAGAGCCTCGAGAGCCTTGTCATTGTTTTCCACTCTCAGAATAGCATATGCATTATCGCCTGATTTTTCAACGAATGCATACATATATTCAACGGAAATATTCGCCTTGTAAAGGCAGTCAACAGCTTCTGCAAGTCCGCCGGGACGGTCTCCGATGCACACTGCGATAACATTTGTGACAGAAATAGTCACCTCTGCGGCTTTGAGCACCTCGGAAGCCTTGTCGGGATCATTTACGATAAGGCGGAGAATGCCGAAATCCCTCGAATCCGCAACGGAGAATGCACGGATATCAATGTTGCTCTCGGCAAGAAGTCTTGTAACGGCGCTGAGCTTGCCTGGCTTGTTTTCAACGAATACGGATAACTGCTTAACTAACATATTATCACCCTTTCATATTAGTCGTGGAGCTTTCTCTTGTCGATAACCCTTACAGCCTTGCCCTCGCTTCTGGCAATGGTCTTGGGAGATACAAGATGAACCTTGGGGCTGATGCCGAGTATCTGCTTGATAGCGGCGGTAAGAGCCTTTTCCTTGTCCTGAATGCCCTTAACGGTATCGGTGAACTGCTCCTCGTTCATCTCAACATAAACATCGAGAGTATCGGAATTGTTCACTCTGTCTACCTCTATCTGATAATTGGGAGCATAGCCCTGCTCGATGAGAACTGTCTCGATCTGTGAGGGGAATACGTTTACGCCCCTGATGATGAGCATATCATCGCTTCTGCCCATAGGCTTGGTCATCTTGATAAGTGTTCTTCCGCAGGAGCACTTCTTGCGGCTGAGAACGCAGATGTCACGTGTTCTGTATCTGAGGAGAGGGAATGCCTCCTTGGTGATGCTTGTGAAGACAAGCTCGCCCTTTGAGCCCTCGGGAAGCACCTCGCCTGTGTCGGGGTCGATTATCTCGGCAATAAAGTTATCCTCGTTTATGTGCATACCTGTCTGCTCGCTGCACTCAAATGCAACGCCCGGACCGCTTGTTTCGGTAAGTCCGTAGATATCGTATGCCTTGATTCCGAGGGACTTTTCGATCTCACATCTCATTTCCTCAGTCCAGGGCTCTGCACCGAAAATACCAGCCTTGAGCTTGATATCATCGGGAGTGAGACCCATTTCGTGAAGTGTCTCACCGATGTATGCGGCATAGGAGGGAGTACAGCAGAGAATAGTTGAGCCAAGATCTCTCATAAACTGGATCTGTCTTTCGGTATTTCCCGAGGACATAGGAAGTGTAAGGCAGCCTACCCTGTGGGAGCCGCCGTTAAGACCTGCGCCGCCTGTAAAAAGTCCGAAACCGTATGCAACGTGGCACACATCTTCCTTTGTTCCGCCCGCAGCAGTGATAGCTCTTGCGCAGCAGTCGTCCCAGATGTCGATGTCGTGCTGAGTATAGAAAGCAACAACACGCTTGCCTGTTGTGCCGCTGGTGGAATGTATTCTTACACAGTCAGCAAGGGGCTTTGCAAGCAGTCCGTAGGGATAAGCTTCTCTAAGGTCGGATTTTGTAAGGAAGGGCAGCTTGTGAAGATCGTCTGTAGACCTGATATCATCGGGTGTAACGCCCTTCTCGTCCATAAGCTTCTTGTAGTAGGGCACGTTCTCGTAAACGTGCTTTACCTGTGCTGCAAGGCGCTCGTCCTGAAGCTTTTTCATATCCTCACGGGACATACATTCAATTTCTTTGTTCCAGTAGTTTTCCACTGTTTCGGACCTCCGTATAAAAATTTATTTTCCGCCTATGCGGATAATTATATTGCTTTTTCCATAATGACATTTTAACTGCCGTGGCAGATTTCCCGCCACGCTTATAAACAATGTCAGTCACTATTTTAAAAGGTCATATTTTACCCGGCATTTCTTCCCAGCTCAAAAGCCTTTTTGTTAAGCTCAAGGAACTTGGGAGGAACGCACTGCTCAATGGCATTCTGCCACAGCTGCTCTTCAAATTCTGTCTGAGCGGAAACCACGCCCATAAGAACGACGTTTGAAGCCTTGGCATTACCTGCCTGCTCAGCAAGACCGAGAGCGTCAACAGCTGTTACCTGAATGCCCATAGCCTTTATCTTTGCGGCAATATCCTCGGGATACTGCGCCGCACCTGTGATAACGGGCATAGGGTCAAGCTGCTGGGTCGATGTGATGAGCTTGCCGCCCTTTTTAAGATAAGGCAGCCATCTTGCGGACTCCAGAAGTTCAAAGGAGATGATAACATCAGCCTCGCCCTTTTCGATAATGGGAGAGCAAACCTCGTCGCCGTATCTTACATATGTAACTACCGAACCGCCTCTCTGGGACATTCCGTGTACCTCGGACACCTTTACGTCAAAGCCCTTGGCAAGAAGAACATTTCCCAGAAGTCGGGAAGCCAGCAGTGAGCCCTGTCCGCCCACGCCGACAATCATAATTGATCTTGTTTCCATAAAATAAGTCTCCTAAATATTATTTCTTTGCAAGCTTCCTGATGCCTGCAACACCGCCCAGCAGAGCGAAAAGATAGCTTTTTGCAAGTGATGAAGCAAAGCTTTCCTGCACTTCAAGAAGAGCGGTAAATTCAGTGAAATTTCTGAAGCAGTCGAAAATGCCGATGTGATATTCGCCCCCGCTGTATTCGTTGAGAGCATCACTCATTTCCCACGACCACACAAATCTTTCGCAGAGATATACATTGATAATCATTACAGCTGTGCATATCACTCCCCCTGCCCAGATGTTCATATTTCTGCTTTTTGATGTAAATTTATCGCAGGCGATAAGGGAACCGAGGAACATAAAAAATCCCGCTATCGCCGCAACATATCCCGCCTTGCCCAGAACTATCCAAAGGAATACGGCAGGCAGGGAGCCGACCACTGCCCCGAGAAATGCCTTTAAAAGGGTAACGGCGGTTGATTCCTCGGACACAGCTTCGGTCATTGCTTCATTTATTTCCATATATCTACCCCATTTATGTATATCTTACTTAACTATAGCCTTGGGCTTGCAGACCTCTGTGCAGATCCCGCAGCCGACGCACTGAGTATGGTCTATCACGCACTTGCCGTTTCTTACGGAAATTGCGGGGCAGCCCAGCTTCAGGCACATCTTGCAGCCGACGCACTTGTTTTCATCCACCTTAAGGGGAGGATTGTGCTTAACATATTTAAGAAGTGCGCAGGGACGGCGGGAGATGATAACGGAAGCCTCGGGAGCGGCAAGCTCCTCCTTGATGGCAGCTTCTGTCTGAGCCAGGTCATATGGGTCAACAACCCTTACACGCCTGATTCCCACAGCCTTGCAAAGCTCTTCAAGGTTAACGGCAGCAGCAGGGTCGCCCTTAAGGTTCTTGCCTGTTGTGGGGTTCTGCTGATGACCTGTCATACCTGTAATGGAGTTGTCAAGAATGATTACGGTGGAGTTTGTGGCATTGTAAGCAATATTCACAAGACCTGTGATACCGCTATGCATAAATGTGGAATCACCGATAACAGCAACTGTTTTCTTCTCAGCTTCCTCTCCCCTTGCCTTGTTGAAGCCGTGGAGTGCGGAAACGGAAGCACCCATACAAATAGTAGTATCCATTGAATTAAGAGGTGCGGAAGCGCCGAGAGTATAGCAGCCGATGTCGCCCGAAACGGTTATCTTGTTCTTTGAAAGGCAGTAGAAAAGACCTCTGTGGGGACATCCTGCGCACATAACGGGAGGACGGACAGGAACATTCTCGGGGAATGCCATTACCTCGTTCTTTTTGCCGAGAAGCTTTTCTGCGACCACAGCCTGAGAAAATTCACCGATGAAGCCGAATATCTCCTTACCCTTAACGTCAAGACCAAGCTTGCGGCAGTGAGTCTCGATAACATCATCAAGCTCCTCAATAACATAAACGGTCTTGTGCTTAGCGCAGAAGTCCTTTATGAGCTGAACGGGGAAAGGATTTACCATACCAAGCTTAAGGTAGGAAGCGCTGTCCCCCATTGCCTCCCTTGCGTACTGGAAGCATACGCCGCTTGTGATGATACCGATGTCGGTGTTGTTTTCAATGACCTTATTCAAAGGGGAAGTCTCTGCATATGTAACCAGCTTTGCTGTTCTCTCCTCAACAAAAACGTGCTTGGGGCGGGCAAATGCAGGCATCATAACATATTTCTGAGGACATTTTACATATTCCTTAAGAGGGTGCTCTTCTCTGTCGAAAAGCTCAACGGCTGACTGAGAGTGAGCAACTCTTGTACACATTCTTACGATAACAGGAGTGTCGAACTCCTCGGATAATTCATATGCAGCCTTTACAAAATCCCTTACCTCGCCCGAGTCGGAGGGTTCGAGCATAGGCACCTTTGCGGCAATTGCGTAATGACGGGAATCCTGCTCGTTCTGGGAGGAATGCATTCCCGGGTCATCGGCAACAGCAAATACCATTCCGCCGTTCACACCCGTGTATGAGAATGTGAAAAGAGGGTCAGCGGCAACGTTCAGACCAACGTGCTTCATTCCGCAGAATGAGCGTGCTCCTGCTATAGAAGCACCGATAGCGGTCTCGGCAGCCACCTTTTCATTCGGAGCCCACTCGGCATAGATATCGTCGTATTTGGCGGCGTACTCGGTGATCTCGGTGGAGGGTGTTCCGGGGTAGCTTGAAACCACCGTAACTCCTGCCTCGTAAAGACCTCTTGCAAACGCCTCATTTCCAAGCATAAGCTTTTTCATCAGAATAATTTCCTTTCTTGCAACTAAACTTAATAGTCAAATTTACTACAATTATATCACCTCTGGCGAATAATTTCAATACAATTCGGCAAAATTCTTTTTTATTTGCAAAAATAATTAAAAACAGCATCAATACACAAAAAAAATACACAAAAAAATACAGAAACACCCTTAACATTCACGGTATTTCAACGAGTAAATTATTCTTCTTAAAAATATTAATAAATTACTGTAGGGGACGGGTTTCCGGTCCCCTACAATAATATGTGGCGGCTTAAAATATATTTGTACAAAAAAGTTCACTGTTTATTTACTCGTTGAAATGACCTGCCTTAATAATCAATTTATGTAGACATCTTGTGAAAAATATGATACAATAAAAAATATAAAATATGAGCGAGGTACATATGGAAAAGCTGTTTGAAAAAAAGTATATTCAGTGCATTGCCGTCACGCTTGCGGTGATGATCGTGTATATTCTCAGGGAACTGCTCCGATTTGATGTCACGATAAAACCGATAATGGCGGCAGCGGCAGCATATGCAGCGTTTTCGGTCATAGGCTGCGGCACACAAAAGCAGATGAAATCCGACAAAGCAATAAAAGCTGTGATATTTGCAGGGATAGTTATGCGCATAGGCTATATGCTTTATACGCCCTGCAACGTCAGAAGCCACGATCTTTACGGATTAACCACACAGAGCGGAGGGCACGCCGCATATCTGATTCAGCTAATACAAAACGGCTCACTGCCCCAAAGCAACGATGTTCAGTTTTATCAGCAGCCGTTTTTTTATTTAGTCGGCAGCGTTTTTTCACGGCTGATAAATGCAGTGCTGCCTGATACTGATGTGTTTATGCTTGTTGATGCCGCAAAAACCGTGTCCTGTGCGGCTTCGTGTATGATACTGCTTATAGCCGAGCCTTTGTGCGATGCCTTTAAGCTAAAGGACAGAGAAAAGCTTGCGGCAATGCTTATCGCCGCCTTTCAGCCCGCCTTTTTCCTGAGCATAAGGATAACTCCCGATATACTCTGCACATTTTTTATGACCCTTGCCCTGCTCTATACATTTAAATGGTATGAAGAGCCTGACCTGAAAAATACTCTCATACTTGCATTTGTTTACGGCTTCGGAATGATGACAAAGATATCCGCCGCCGTACCCGCACTTTTCACCGCCATAGCATTTGCATCAAAGCTCATACAGAGAATAAAAGAGAAAAATGCAAAGCCGCTGATACTTAAATTATCCCTGTTCGGACTTATAAGCCTTCCCCTCGGGCTATGGTACAGCGTCAGAAACCATATCCGCTTCGGACAGGCACCCTGGTATGTTCTGAGACTTACAGGCGGCGAAAACAACGAATTATATATCGGAAATCATTCTGTTCCGGAGCGCTTTGTGATTCCCGATATAAAAAGCATAATCAGATCACCCTATGCGGATCTGAAAAGTGAATATAACTTTTTTGTATACAGTGTCAAGACCTCCCTGTTCGGTGAGTTTTCGTATAATGTTCCGAAAGCTGTCCCGACGGTGCTTTTTATAACAGCTCTCATATTGTCGGCAGCGGCTGTCATTGCAGCCGTATATGCATTAATACATTTCAGAGAGGACAAAAAGGCTGCCGCCCTCTCTGCGCTATGCGTTATGTTCCTTGGCTCAGCCATAAGCTTCGTGATAAATTATCCCCATATTTGCAGTATGGATTTCAGATACAGCACTTTTCTTATAATTCCCTTTGCAATACTTCTTGCAAAGCTTTCATCGGGCTGCAAAAAAGCTTTTGCGGGAAATGCACTGTATATCTGCACTATGATATTTTCACTCAGTTCCTGCCTTATGTACATTATTATATGATGCATTGCGGCAGCCGTGGGCGGAAAGTATAAGTGCCGATCGTTTCAAATATATTGACATTTTTAAGAAAATGTGTTATAATTATTAGGCTTACATATAAAGAAATCATCAACTCACCCAAAAAGGTGATTACAAAAAAACATAAATCTGCTATAATTATTATGAATAATTATGCAAAGGAGGAATGAGATGCAGCCAATAGTTCCCGCTTTTTCCCCCGTGAATATCTGTTTTGCGGCAAACGGCACATATGCGCCGTACCTTGCAGTGTCGCTGTATTCGCTGCTGTGCAATGCGGATAAAAGCCGTCTGTATGATATTGTTGTGCTGTGCAATGACGTTCCCGAGGAAAGCCTTGAACGGCTCAGACGGATAGCCGCAATGTTTGAATGCTGCTCATTGCGGTTTGTTGATATGTCCGACTTTCATATGAGCGTCAGGGACAGACACAGCTCATATATCACCGCCGAAACAAATTACCGCCTTGCCATTCTCGGAGAGCTATTCTCAAATTATGACAGGGTGCTGTATCTTGACTGCGATACTATAGTTACAGGCGATGTTTCCGAGCTTTATGACACCGATCTCGGCGGAAATGCTGTGGGCGGTGCGGAGGCTATTGATGTCCGCATATTTATGCACACAAAGAAGTCGTACTTCATTGACGATTATCCCTACAATTTCGGGGGCTATGCCGAAAAATTTATGGGGATACATCATCTTGAACGATATTTCAATGCGGGAGTTACGCTCTTTGACCTGAAAAAATGCCGTGAGATCACCTCGGCAGACGAAGCAGTTGAGCTTCTCAACCGCCGAAAGTGGGTATATAACGATCAGGACGTGCTGAATATGCTCTTTAAAGACAGCGTCTGTATGCTTGACATAAAGTGGAATTATACTGTAAATATCGAGAGTGCATACGCCGATGCGGTGATGAGGAAGGTCGTATCCGACTGCTATCGGACGGAATACGGCATTATCCACTACATAGGCATAAGAAAGCCCCGGAACAGCAAAACACCGCTGGACGGGTATTACCATAAATATGAAAAAAATCTACAGGAGGACGGAATATGAACGAGATCAAAAGGAAAAAAATCAAAAGAGCCGCAATAAGCTGGCTTTGTGTGGCAGCACTTGCAGCTGCCTCGATCCCCACAGAGCTGACAGGTATCATAACACCTATATCGGTGTGGGCTGAGGACAATACAGCTTCGGCAGTGACTTTGGGAACCATTGACCTTAGCAGGCTTATGGAATACAAGAGCAACAGCAGCCTGTGTCCTACGGGAGTGACTGCAGAGCTTGAGGGCAATGACTCAAACGAATATGACCGATATGTTGTGCTTACCTTCAGTCAGAACGGGACATACAAGCTTGTGGGCAGCAACTACATAAACGGAAGCTATGTTGATGTGCAGATAAGGGCTGCGAATAACGCCGAAGTGAACATAGTCTGCGATGATGCGTATATAAAGAATGACAGAGGAAGCCTTGTAAATGATGGCTGCGGTTATGAACCAAGGGATTATACTATACCGCTCAAGGCAGAATCGGGTTCAAAGCTTAATGTATCAGGAAAGCTTTATATAGATACTTTCGATGATTCTTTTTTCTATGATGTATATGGTGATGTAACATTGTCGTCATTTTATGTGGATTTGTGGTTTTATTCAGCCAATTCCGACTATGAATTCATCGACAAAATCTATGCTCTCAGCGGTTATGATTATGATCTGCGGGATTATATAAGTGGTTACAAATGCTTCTCAGTCTATAATAAATTGGGTTCACAAGAAACAGTTACCTCTGACGCAACCTTAGATATATATGCTGAGCATAACTATGACAGCAGTAACACTTGCACCCGATGCGGTGTGGGAATGCATACCGTTACCATAAAAAACGGCAGCGACGCACAGACTGTTTCCGTGAAGGACAAAGATAAATTGACAAGACCCACAGACCCCGTAAACGGCAGCAATGCCTTTACAGGCTGGTACACCGATGAAGCCTGCACCAAGCTTTATGATTTCACTAAGCCCGTTACGGAGGATATCACCATATATGCAGGCTGGTTCACCCCCGTTGTGTTTGACGGCGTTACATATGACAAGCCTCTTAACAAAAACACCATAAAATTTTTCTACACCGACGCTTCGGGCAAGGTTTCCTTTGACACGGGCAATTATGTTCTTGCCGGGGATATTACATCGGACGATATCCTTGCTCTGAATGCGGGCAGCAATGTGAAGCTGTTCCTTAACGGCTTCACGCTTGCATCAGGACTTGACACAGCCTCCGCAGCGGGCTTTGCAATTGCAAACGATAATACAAATCCCGGACAGCTCCTTACCAAAAATACCAAAGCCGACAACTGGACACTGCCCACGGACTTCGTTATCGCTGAAAATGACGATACCGCAACAAATGCAAAATATCCATATGCCCTCCGCCATATCTATGTTGATTTTGAGCTGAACGGTCATGGCACACCCATAGCTTCCGCAGAAACCCAAAACAATGCGGTTGCCAAGCCCGCAAACCCCGAAGCAAGCGGCTGGACCTTCGGCGGCTGGTATTCTGACACAGCTCTGACGCTCCCCTTTGATTTTGATAATATTACCGACATCTGCACAGCCTATGCGAAGTGGACGGAGTATGCAATTGACAGTATAGCTGTCAAAACAAAGCCCGAAAAGACAGATTACATCGAGGGTGAGATTTTTGACCCCGCAGGCCTTGTGCTCACTGTCACATATGACAACGGCGAAACAAAAGATGTGACATACACTGCGGCAAATGCTTCCGAATTTGCATTCAGCCCCGACGGAGAGCTTGCGCTTACCGATAAATCCGTTACCGTGACCTACGGCGGAAAAACTGCGGTTCAGAACATTACGGTAAGAGAAAAAGCTGTTGCTTCAATTGCCGTTGCCACAGCTCCCGATAAAACAAGCTACATCGAGGGCGAGAGCTTTGATCCCACAGGTCTTGTGCTTACCGTCACATATGATAACGGCAAAACCGAAAACATCGCATACACTTCGGCAAATGCTTCCGATTTTACATTCAGCCCCGACAACGCTCTTGCACTCGGAGATAATTCCGTTACCGTGACCTACGGCGGAAAAACTGCGGTTCAGAACATTACGGTAAGAGAAAAAGCTGTTGCTTCAATTGC
>CAKSPU010000014.1 GCA_934486875.1 uncultured Oscillospiraceae bacterium | reverse complement strand
TAACACAATGATGGCTGAGGGCGGAATCCAGGCTGCTGACAAGCCCAACGATTCGCCTGCTATCCACTATGTTGATGTTTACGGCGGCGGTCACTTCAAGGGCAAGCACGAGCTGGTCGCAAAGCTCGTTAATGATGCTCCCGAGTGCATCAAGTGGCTCAATGAGCTGGGCGTTGAGTTCGATAAGGAACCCGACGGAACAATGGTAACAACTCACGGCGGCGGAACCTCCAGAAAGAGAATGCACGCTTGTAAGGACTACTCCGGTGCGGAAATTATGAAGACCCTCCGTGACGAAGTTCTCAACCGTCAGATCCCCGTTGTTGATTTCACAGCTGCTATCGAGCTTATCCTTGACGATCAGGGCAAGGCTGCCGGCGCTGTTCTTATGAATATGGAGACCAAGGAGATAATGGTAGCCAAGGCTAAGACTGTTATCATCGCTACAGGCGGTGCAGGTCGTCTCCACTACCAGGGCTTCCCCACCTCCAACCACTACGGCGCTACTGCCGACGGACTTGTTCTTGCATACCGTGCAGGCGCAAAGCTCCTTTATGCTGATTCTCTCCAGTACCACCCCACAGGTGCTGCATTCCCTGAGCAGATCTTCGGTGCTCTCGTAACCGAGAAGGTTCGTTCTCTCGGCGCTAAGCTCGTTAACGTTGACGGCGAAGTATTTATGCACCCCCTGGAGACCCGTGATATCTGCGCCTCCTCTATCATAAGAGAGTGCAAGGCAAGACACAAGGGCATCAGCACAGGCGACGGCGAGGGCATCTGGCTCGATACTCCTATGATCGAACTCAAGAACGGTGAGGGCACTATCGAGAAGAGAATCCCCGCTATGCTCAGAATGTTTATGAGTACGGCATTGATATCCGTAAGGAACCTATCCTTATTTATCCTACACTTCACTACCAGAACGGCGGTATCGACATCACTGTTGACGGTATGAGCAACATTGAGAACCTCTATGTTGCAGGTGAGGCTGTCGGCGGTATCCACGGCAGAAACAGACTTATGGGCAACTCCCTCCTCGACGTTATCGTATTCGGCAGAAACGCAGGTAAGAGCGTTGCAGCTAAGTACAAGAATGTTACAGTTGGCAAGCTCACACTTGACCACGTAACAAAGTTCGCTGACGAGATGAAGTCCGCAGGTATTTCCTCCGACATCGTTTCTCCTAAGCTCCTCCCTGATTACGCAAGAAGAGCAAATTGAGAATAAGTAAATTTACTGTTAAAATTTTGCTTTTGTACTTTATTTTGACGTAATTTTGTAGTATAATTTAATAAGCGTTTTGTTCAAACCCCTGCACCTTTCTGCGGGGGTTTGTAACTATGTATAAAGATTGCCCGATCAAATTACAATATAATAGTATTGTGCTTTGATCGGACTGTCTTAGAAATTATGGAGGTATCGGCGCAATGGTTCTTTTAAACGGCGTGATATCAATTACGGGTATCACCTTTCTGATGTTCATTATCTTTATTGTTGCGGGTCTCGGTTATCTGCTGGGCCGTGTTACAATAAAGGGCGTTTCCCTCGGAACTGCGGGCGTGTTCATCGTCGCTCTTCTGATAGGCGCATTCTGCTTCACAAATGACGGAAGCAATCTTGTTACGACCTTTGCTCTCAATAAGGGAGCTCCCGCAGAGTTTTCAAAAAATTTTCTCAAAATAATTGAAAACCTCGGTCTTATAATGTTCGTAACATCTGTAGGCTTTATCGCAGGTCCCAACTTCTTTTCAAGCCTTAAGAAAAACTTCAAGTCCTACGCTCTTCTTTCGCTTATCATCATTATTCTTGGCGGACTGACCACTGTTTTCTGCATCAAGGTACTTGGCTGCGGAACATCAATGGCTGTCGGACTTCTTTCGGGAGCTCTTACTTCCACCCCCGCATTCTCCGCTGCAAAGGATACTCTCAGCTCAGTTTATGCAGGAAATCCCGATGCGATCTCCGCTTTTGAGGATATCGTTACAGTCGGTCACGGTATTGCTTACCTCTTCGGTGTTGTGGGTGTTGTGCTTTTCGTTCAGATCGTTCCCAAGATCTTAAAGGCTGACCTTGATGCTGAAAGAGCTAAGATCTCCTCTGTTGACACAGGTAAGGCTGCCAACAAGGGCAAGTATTTCGACATCGACAACTTCGGTCTTGCTCCCTTTGCGATAGCTGTTGTTATCGGCATTTTTGTGGGCGGAATCAAGATCCCTATGGGCTCTTCCACATTCTCCCTCGGAACCACAGGCGGCTGCCTCCTTTCTTCCCTTGTTATCGCACATTTCGGTCACTTCGGTCCACTCAGTATGAAGCCTCAGAAGAAGATGCTTGAAATTTTCCGTGAGTTTGGTCTTATGGCTTTCCTTATCGGCGCAGGTATCCCCGGCGGTGCAAGCTTCGTTCAGTACTTCCAGGCTGAATACTTCCTCTACGGCGCAATTATGACCCTCATTCCTATGATCGTTGGCTTCATCATTGCAAAGTACGTTATCAAGCTTCCACTCTTCAACAACCTCGGCGGTATCACAGGCGGTATGACCTCTACTCCCGCCCTCGGAACACTTATCAATGTTGCAAAGACTGACGATGTTGCTTCTGCATATGCAGCTGCTTATCCTATCGCTCTCATTGCTGTTGTTCTTGTTTCCCAGTTCATTATCGTGCTTTTCCCCGATCCTCTTTCACTGATCGGTATGTAATAATAAAACTTCGGCTGTCCGATACTTTTCGGGCAGCCGATTTTTTTATACTATTATATATACAAATATATCAAATATATAAAAAATGCTGCCCGAAATAATCAGGCAGCATTTCATTTTATTAAGTGGTGAATCAGCTGAGCTCGAACATTCCTGTGTAGAGCTGGTAATACTTGCCCTTCCGGGCGATGAGCTGTTCGTGATCCCCACGCTCAATGATGTTTCCGTGTTCGAGAACCATTATAGCATTGGAGTTTCTTACGGTGGAAAGTCTGTGGGCGATTACGAATACCGTTCTGCCGTTCATCAGGCTGTCCATACCCTTTTCGATAAGGGCTTCGGTTCTTGTATCAATGGACGATGTTGCTTCGTCAAGGATAAGAACGGGAGGGTCTGCCACCGCTGCACGGGCAATTGCAAGGAGCTGTCTCTGACCCTGTGAAAGGTTTGCCCCATCAGATGTGAGCATCGTGTTGTAGCCCTCGGGGAGATGCTTGATGAATGTATCGGCATTCGCAAGCTTTGCAGCCGCTATTACATCATCATCGGTAGCATCAAGCTTTCCGTAGCGGATATTCTCCATAACCGTGCCTGTGAAAAGGTGGGTATCCTGAAGAACCATTGACAGTGAGCGTCTCAGATCGTCTTTCTTTATCTTGTTGATGTTGATGCCGTCATAACGTATCTTGCCGTCTGGCACATCGTAAAATCTGTTGATAAGGTTTGTGATAGTAGTCTTGCCCGCACCTGTGGAACCCACAAATGCTATTTTCTGACCGGGCTTTGCATAGAGGCTCACGCCGTTAAGGACGGTCTTGTTCTCCTCATATCCGAAGGTGACATCGTCAAACTCGACCCTGCCCTCGACCTTTGTATAGGTAATTGTTCCGTCAGCCTTATGGGGGTGCTTCCAAGCCCATACGCCTGTGCGCTTCTCGCTCTCGGTAATTGTTCCGTCGGGCTGAATATTTGCATTTACAAGTGTAACATAGCCGTCATCGGTCTCGGACTTTTCATCAATGAGTGCAAAAATCCGCTCTGCACCTGCAAGTGCGGAAAGAACTGCATTAAACTGCTGTGCCACCTGTGAAAGAGGCATTGAGAAGTTTCTCGAGAACTGGAGGAATGTTACAACTGTACCGACCTGAATAAGTCCAGCAAAGGAATGAACGCCGTTTATGGCAAGGATACTTCCCACAACCGCAAGGATAGCATACTGGATATATGCGAGGTTGTTGTTTACGGGTCCCATAATGTTCGCAAAGGTATTAGCATTGGTGGAGGCTTCGCAGAGGGCGGAGTTCAGCTTATCAAACTCAGCCTTGGATTTGTCCTCGTGAACAAAGACCTTTACGACCTTCTGACCGTCTATCATTTCCTCAATGTAACCATTGACCGCACCGATCTCCTTCTGCTGCTCCTTGAAGAATTTTCCGCTCTGAGAGCCTATCTTTCCTGTAACAAAAAGGAGGAGCGCCAACATAACAATAACGATGAGCGTCATCTGCCAGCTGTAATATACCATCATTACGAAAACGCCGATAACGGTGATGCCTGAGGAAATAAAGCTTGCGATTGAGTTTGACATCATTTCACGGATAGTGTCGATATCATTTGTGTAGCGGCTCATTATGTCGCCGTGGGTGTGGGTGTCAAAATATTTGATAGGCAGAGTTTCCATATGAGTGAAAAGATCTGTTCTCAGCTTGAAAAGGGTCTTTGTGGAAACGGTGAGCATTATTCTTGCATATGCAAAGGTGGAAAGCGCTCCGAGAGCATAAATGAATATCATCTTCACAAGAGTTGCCACAAATCCGCTGAAAAGCGTGCTGTCCTTGTTGCCTATCATAGGAGTGAGGTAATCATCAATTATGGACTGCAAAAACGATGTGCCGATAATGCTTGCCAGCGAACTGAAAATGATGAAAATTACGACGAGCGCCATAAGTCCCTTGTATTCACCGGCATAGCTCAGTATTCTCTTGAACGCTGCGCCTGCATTTCCGGGCTTCTGCATAGGTCCCTGTTTGCGTGGAGGCATTATTCTTCAGCTCCTTTCTGCTGTGAGTTGTACACCTCACGATAGATCTCGTTGTTCTTGAGAAGATTTTCGTGAGTGTCGAATGCGTCTATCTTTCCGTCATCGAGGACGATTATCCTGTCGGCTTCGGAAACGGAGGAAATACGCTGGGCAATGATAATTGTGGTGGTGTCCGCAAGCTCTGTCTTGAAAGCGTGACGGATATTTGCATCAGTTGCGGTATCAACAGCACTGGTGGAGTCATCGAGAATGACTATCTTAGGCTTTTTGAGAAGCGCTCTGGCGATACAAAGTCTCTGCTTCTGACCGCCCGAAACGTTAACGCCGCCCTGTCCAAGATCGGTGTCATAGCCGTCGGGGAAATTCATTACAAAGTCGTGAGCCTGTGCCTGCCTGCACGCCTCGATTATCTCCTCATCGGTGGCATTTTCATCGCCCCAGCGGAGATTGTCCTTGATAGTTCCCGAGAAAAGCACGTTCTTCTGGAGAACCATTGCCACCTCGTTTCTGAGATTGTCGATCTTGTAATCCCTTACATCGTGACCGCCGACAATTATGCGACCGTCCGTTACATCGTAAAGTCGGGGGATAAGCTGAACAAGCGTGGATTTTGCCGAGCCTGTTCCGCCGATGACACCGATAGTCTCACCCGACCTGATATTCAGGTCAATGTTTTTCAGATTGAGATTGTTCTCGTCCTTTGCGTAGCTGAATGAAACATTATCGAAAACGATGCTTCCGTCAGCAGGGAGAAGAGCGGGGTCTGCATTGTCATCATTGATGTCAGGAACTTCATCGAATATCTCAACGATTCTGTGCATTGATGCCATTGAGATAGTTGTCATAACGAATATCATCGAGAGCATCATAAGTGACATAAGTATCTGAGTGATATATGTAATGAAGCTTGAAAGCTGTCCGATAAGCATATTGCCGCCGATGACCATTGTTCCGCCGAAGTAGATAACGGCAACGATGCAGGCATACATTATTATCTGCATAAGAGGCTGACCGAGAATGACAAGCTTTTCAGCCTGAACCTGTGCATCACGGACATCATCGGCAGAGGCGATGAATTTCTCACCCTCGAATTTTTCACGGACGAATGCCTTTACAACTCTGATGCCAATAAGGTTTTCCTGAACACGGGAGTTCAGTGCATCATACTTGCTGAGCATTTTCTCGAATCTGGGGAATGCCTTTGAGATGATGAGCCCCATTCCGACCACAAGCACCGGAATGGCAATAAGAAAGACAGTGGCAAGCTTTGCGTTAATGGATATAGCCATTATCAGCGCAAAGATGAACATAAAGGGCGAACGCACCGCCATTCTTATTATCATCATAAATGTGTTCTGAACGTTTGTAACGTCGGTGGTAAGTCTTGTTACGAGAGAAGCTGTGGAGAATTTGTCCACGTTGGCAAAGGAAAAGTCCTGCACCTTGTCAAAAAGCTTCTTTCTAACATTTTTTGCAAAGCCCATACCTGCCTGAGCCGCAAATTTACCGCCAAGTGCTCCGCAGGCAAGGGAGAAGAACGCCATAAGCACCATAAGCAGACCCATTTTCACGGTATAACCGGTGTCATTTCCGTTTATGCCGTTGTCCACCATAAATGCCATTACAAGAGGTATGAGCACCTCCATAGCGACTTCGCCGAGCATTACGATGGGAGTAAGTATTGCATACTTTTTGTACTCGCCAACGCAAGACAACAGTTTTTTCAGCATTTGTCAGAAGTCTCCTTTTCTTTTGATTTTTCTCTTTCCTTTCCGCAGCAGTCCCCGAGAAGTCCCGAGGATTCAAGATTGGAAATCGCAAGAGATGTGAGCCTTATAAGCTCGGAAATATCCTTATCCGACATATCCTTGGTTATGATGTCCTCTATCATACGGATAGTGCGCCCCATTTCCCTCTGGAGGTTCTGCCCCTGTTCGGTAAGGATCACCTTTTTTACCCTGGCATCGGCACCGTCCACCTCACGGACGATGTACCCGCCCTTTTCCATATTGGCAAGAATGCTTGCCACGGAGGAACGCTTTATCCCGAAGCTGTTTTCGATATCCTTCTGGTAAACACAGCTTCCGTGATCGTTGCAGTATCTGATGTATCCCAGTATCCTGCACTGCTCGCCTGTCATCGTATAGCCTTTTTCAAGAAGATAGCCGTTGATGGAATATCTGATATCCTTTGAAAGGCGGTTGATGTATTTTCCGATGTGCTCCTCTCTGTCAGGATTTGCTCCTTCTGAGCCTGTCACCTTATCCCCTCCCTTAGAGAAAAATAAATGTTAGACATCTATCAGTTAGAAGTCTAACATTTATTATACGTATGTTTGGAAGATATTACAACAAACTTTTCGTGAATATACAGTTAATATTATTTATCAAGGAACATATTCTCAAACCACACATCAGGAACTGTAAACTCCCTGCCGTTAAGGTATTCAAGTATGCCGCCGTCGGTGGTGAATGTAAACTTCAGCTTGTAGGAATACAGCGCCTGAGTTTTTATGCCATAGCTCCTGTTCACCTTATTGCTGCCGTATTTTCCGTCTCCGAGAAGCGGACAGCCGATATACGCCATATGGGCACGTATCTGGTGAGTTCGTCCCGTAAGCAGCTCCACCTCCACAAGGCTGAGCTTGCCGTCGGTTTTCAGCACCCTGTACTTAGTGATTATAGTCTTGTTGCGGTCGGTTTTTTTGTCGGAAACGGTGACGGTGTTGGTCTTGCTGTCCTTGAAAAGATAGTGGGTCATAGTGTCGGACTTTTTCGGCGGCACGCCGAAAGTGATGCAGAGATACTTCTTTTCAAGCTCCCTGTCCTTAATCTTCTGATTGAGAATGCGCAGAGATTCCGCATTCTTGGCGGCTATGACAATGCCCCCCGTATTTCTGTCAAGACGGTTGCAGAGCGATGGAGTGAAGCTGTTTTCGTCCGCAGGGTCATACTCCCCTTTTGCATAAAGATAATGCTGCATACGGTTTACGAGAGTATCCACCGTTCCGTCATTGTCCTCGTGGACCACAAGCCCGTTTTTCTTGTCGATGAGCAGGATATTTTCGTCCTCATAGATGACCGAGATATCCTTGGGAGCTTTGAGGAATGCGTATTTTTCCTCGGAATTTTCCTCCCCGAAAAATTCATCGGGCAGATAAAGCTCCAGCACATCTCCCTCGGAAAGTCGGGTGGATATTTCGCAGCGCTTGCGGTTGAGCTTGATGTTTTTCGTGCGGATACCTTTATACATTGCGCTCTGAGGCAGCTTCGGTGCGGCTTTCTGTATGAATTTATCCACACGCTGCCCTGCATCGTTGGAGTTTATGATGTATTTTTTCATTGGCTTGTTTCTTCCCTGTAAATAATGTTGGTTTTGACAGATCAACGTGATTTGTGTTTTGGGTGGATCAAAGAAATGAAGCTGGTCGATAAATTGGATTTTATTGATTTATACATTCGATGATTGGCTCAATGCATTTTTTATCTGTCCAGTCGCATTTATGTTCCCCAGCTGCCATCAGTGCTTTTTCCCATATTTCGTAATCAGCTGGATTTTTCTTTGCAACCGACTTTCTAAGTAAATTGCATAATGTTCTATCCTTAAAAGACATTGCGTCCATATCCCACGCACCACGGCAATAAAAGAGAGAAATGTCAGCCAAGTTATCCTTCAAATTATGCTCCTTGATTTGCTGAAACGCATTTTCTTCATACGGAGATGCTCCACAGCAAAACACGATGATCTTCTTGCACGTTAATTTACTTATATTCTTTTTTAGAAACGATAATCCGGCGATACCGGAAGCATATAATCCACCACCTAAAATAATAGTGTCATATGTAACAATTTCGTTGATATCAGCTTTTCTTGTTTCTATACACTGAAACCCGGTCTCTTCTGAGAGCCAGTCAGCGTATCTTTTTGTAGCACCATATTTTGATTGATATAAAATGACTCCATTCATAAACACATCTCCTCAAATTCCGATTTATCGTGATAAAAGCATTGAATCATTATACCATATCACCTAAAAAAAATCAAGATAGTACAAAAAAATTCACCGCACCCGCAGAACGGATACGGTGAAAATATCATCTCTTACTTGTTCTGAAGATACTCGTCAATAGCCTGTGCAGCGGATTTTCCTGCGCCCATAGCGAGGATAACGGTAGCTGCACCTGTTACAGCATCGCCGCCTGCATAAACGCCCTCACGGGAGGTAAGACCGCTTTCGTCCTTTGTAACGATACAGCCGTGCTTGTTTGTTTCAAGTCCCTCAGTGGTGTTTCTGATGAGGGGGTTGGGAGATGTACCGATGGCCATTACAACGCAGTCAACGTCGATAGTGTGCTCGGAGCCTTCCTTAACAACGGGTCTTCTTCTGCCCGACTCGTCAGGCTCGCCAAGCTCCATAGATACGCACTTTATGCCGCTTACAAACTTATTTTCGTCGCCAAGTATCTCAACGGGATTTGTGAGGGTCTTGAAGATGATGCCCTCTTCCTTGGCGTGCTCGATCTCCTCTGCTCTTGCGGGAAGCTCAGCCTCGCCACGGCGGTAAACTATGTAAACCTCTTCTGCGCCGAGACGCTTTGCACATCTTGCAGCGTCCATTGCAACGTTTCCGCCGCCTACGACCGCAACTCTCTTGTTCTCCTTGACGGGAGTGTCGCTGTCCTCTTTGTATGCTTTCATAAGGTTAACTCTGGTGAGGAACTCATTTGCGGAATAAACGCCCTTGAGGTTCTCGCCGGGAATATTCATAAATCTGGGAAGACCTGCACCTGAGCCGATGAAAATGCTCTTGAAGCCCTGCTCGAAAAGCTCATCAACAGTAATGGTCTTGCCGATGATAACATTTGTGTCGATCTGAACACCGATAGCCTTAAGACCGTCTATCTCGTGCTGAACGATGCTCTTGGGAAGTCTGAACTCGGGGATACCGTAAACAAGAACGCCGCCTGCAAGGTGGAGTGCCTCGAATACTGTGACCTCATAGCCCTTCTTTGCAAGGTCGCCTGCACAGGTAAGACCTGCGGGACCTGCACCGATAACTGCTACCTTTTTGCCGTTGGAAACGGGCTTTTCAGGCTCACCCTTGAAGTTTGCATTGTGGTAGTCAGCGGCAAATCTTTCAAGTCTGCCGATACCGACAGGCTCACCCTTGATGCCTCTTACGCACTTGCCTTCGCACTGTGTCTCCTGGGGGCATACACGTCCGCAGACAGCGGGAAGTGAGCTGGACTTGGAAATGATGCTGTAAGCACCCTCGAAATTTCCGCCTGCTATTTCCTTGATGAATGCAGGGATATTTATGTTAACGGGACATCCCTTTACACAGGGCATATTTTTGCAGTTAAGGCATCTCTGAGCCTCGTCAACAGCCATTTCTTCAGTGTAGCCGAGAGCAACCTCAAGAAAGTTCTTGTTTCTTACATCAGGCTCCTGAGAGGGCATAGGGTTCTTTTTAAGCGACATATTAGGCATATCACTTTACCTCCTTGAATAAGTTGCAGGTCTCCTCGTGCTTTCTTCTTTCAAAAGGCTTGTACATAGTGGAACGTTCCATAGCCTCGGCGAAGTCAACAAGATGACCGTCAAATTCGGGGCCGTCAACGCAGGCAAACTTTGTTTCGCCGCCAACGGTAAGACGACATCCGCCGCACATTCCCGTACCGTCGATCATAATGGGGTTCATAGATACAACGGTCTTGATGCCGTATTCCTTTGTGGTTGCGGCAACGAACTTCATCATTATCAGAGGACCGATAGCGATGACCTCATCGTACTTTTCGCCGCTGTCGATAAGCTCCTTAAGAGCGTTTGTAACGAGACCCTTTGTGCCGTATGAGCCGTCATCGGTCATCATACAAAGCTTGTCGGAGCAAGCCCTGAACTCGTCCTCGAGGATAACGAGATCCTTGTTTCTGAAACCGACGATGGAATGTACCTCACAACCGATGCTGTGAAGCTTCTTTGCAACGGGATATGCAATAGCGCAGCCAACACCGCCGCCTACAACAGCGACCTTTTTGAGTCCCTCAGTGTGGGTAGCCTTGCCGAGAGGACCTGCGAAATCCTGAAGATAATCGCCCTCGTTCATATGATTGAGCTTTTCGGTGGTAGCGCCTACTATCTGGAATATTATGGTAACAGTACCCTTTTCTCTGTCAAAATCGGCAACGGTAAGAGGTATCCTCTCGCCGTCAGCATCAGTTCTAAGAATGATGAACTGACCGGGTTCAGCCTTTTTTGCAACCGCAGGAGCTTCGATATCCATAAGGGTAACAGTTGGATTTAAAGCCTTTTTTCTTACAATTTTATACATTGTACACTGTCCTTTCGTGTAGAAATACGAACAAATACGCAGAGCATTCAGCCTGTTTTTTCCGACAGGATATGCCGCAAAATCTTATTTTCCGCATACTTCTGCATACTATTTAATAATACCATATTACAAGTTTTTTTTGAAATATAAAAAATATATGGCACTATATATTTTTTGATATATCATTCATCTTTTCCGAAGGATTTTTTGTAGCTCAGAGGGCTGACACCAACATACTTTTTGAATTTATTGTGAAAATAGTTGATATTTGTGTATCCCACCATTTCAGCCACCTCGTACACCTTGTAATCCTCTTCGGAAAGGAGACGCTTTGCTTCGGTAATGCGTATCTCGTCAAGGTAATTGTTGAAATTTTCACCTGTGTACTGATGAAACACCTTGCCGAGATATGCGCTGTTGTAGCCGAATATCCCCGCCAGCATTTCAAGTCGGAGCTCACTGTTATAATTTGCACGGATATAGCGGACAACACGCTCCATATTGCTTTTCGTTGTCTTGCTGAAACAAGCGTCGGACACGCTGATAAGGCATTTTCTCATTTCCCCGATAATGTCTCTCAGGCTGCCAAGCTCACCGATATGGGAAACAAAATCGTCTGTTATAAGGGTCTCGGGCTTTTTGTCCGATGCGCTTCTCACTATTCTCGAACGGATATCCATCAGCAGAGTGATGCAGCTTATCTTTGCCTTTTCGGGAGTATTGTCAAGGGTCTGCATAGATTCCATAAACATATCAAGAGTTTTGCTCAGCTTTTCGGTGTCGTTTATTTCTATGTAGGCATAGATCTGAGATGCAAAATCAATGGTATTTTCCGTGTGCTCCTTTTTCATCATATCGGGAGTCACAACACCGCAGTGTCGGAATATGAACTTGTTGGCATAGAGATTTTTAGCCTCGCCGTAAGACCTGCTTATATCCCAGGGAGTGTCCGCAGGGCTTCCGCAGGCAATGAACGCCTTGCCCATAAGAGCGTCATTGAGCCCGTTAAGAGCTTCCTTTACCGCCTGATGATCCCAGTTCCTGAAAAGAAGTCCCAGAACGCCGCCGATATCAAGTGAAACTATGTCCACATTTTTCATATTGCCGAAGAATTTTCTGACCGCCGCCGTGCAGTCCGCAGTCCCCGACTGTTCATCAAAGCCCGCCACCGCCGCACAGCAGGAAACATATCCGCCCTCTGCTGCCGCTTCCGCAATGCAGGTCTCGTCTCCCGCAAAAAGTCCTTTGATCCTCTGCTCGTTGAGATATTCGCTGCCGATTTCCTGCCTGAAGCTTTTTTCACGCTCGTTGCGTATCTTGTCCCCTGCGGTCTTGATGGCTTCGGTGAGCTCGTCCTCATCAACGGGCTTTAAGATAAAATTCTCCACTCCCAGGGCAATGGCTGTCTTTGCATAGCTGAAATCAGAGTAGCCCGAAAGGATTATGACCTTGCCCTTAAAGCCAAGAGCCTTTGCGGCTTCCGTCATTTCGATGCCCGTTTTTCCGGGCATTTTTATGTCCGCAATAACGATATCGGGGCGCATTATCATTATCTTTGAAAGTCCGTCATCGCCGTCCTCAGCCTCGCCTATGACCTCGCAGCCGATGCTTTCCCAGGGGATCATCATTTTTATGCCCATTCGCACATTGGGCTCATCATCTACCAGAAGTACCTTGAACATTCATTTCATCACCTTTCAAATCTTCCGAATTTGCGTTCTGACCTCTCAGAACAGGGTTGCGGGGAAGGGTTATGCGGATAAGCGTGCCGCTGCCCTCCTTTGTCTGTATTGTAAGACCGTAGCGGTCACCGTGATACATTTTTATTCGCTTGTTAACGTTTGTCAGACCGATGCTCTTTCCCGATGAGGTATCATTCCGACGAAGCTTTTCTTCAAGCTCGTGAAGCTTTTCGTCATTCATACCAACGCCGTTGTCCTTTACATCAATGACAACATTATCGCCGCTGTAATACACCCTTATGTCGATATGTCCGTTGTCCTTGCAGCTTTCGATGCCGTGGACAAAGGCGTTTTCCACCACAGGCTGAATGACCAGCGGAAGTATCATATAATCCTTTGACACCTCTGAATAAATGCTGTAGGAAACTCTGTCACCGAATCGTGCGGACTGTAGCTCAAGGTAGCCGTTTGTAAATTCAAGCTCTGAGCGGAGAGTGACCTCGCCGTTCTTTATTTCAAGGCACCGCCGCATAAATTTTCCCAGCTTCTTTACAAGGTCGGCAGTTTCCTTGTCATTGTTGCAGAACGCCTTCATTCGTATCGTTTCGAGTGTGTTGTAAAGGAAATGGGGATTTATCTGACTTGCAAGCGCCTTGAACTCCGCTTCCATCTGAACGAATTTGAACTCCTCGTTCTGGAGCTTTGCCTGATAAACGTCGTCGAGCATTTTCTGCATACTGTGTATCATCTGTTCAAGATCGGTGTAAAGCTGGGCTATTTCATCATTTCCCGTGTCGGTGATCTCAACATTGAAATTGCCCCCCGCAACAGCGTGCATTTTCTCGCTGAGCAGCGTGATACGCCGTGAGAAAACGCTTGTGAACAGGACGATTATGAGCAGGGACAGAATAAAGAACAGGCTGAAATATCCGCCGTAGATTATGGACAGCTTGTTTATTTCCATATCTGTGACCCCTGAGGGAATGAGGAAAACTATCTGAAAATCCTCGCCGTAGTTGAAATTATCGGTTATCGTGTAACCGTTAAAGCCTTCAAGCCCCTCTTCAAGGACATTTTTTCCGTTCATAGAAACGGTGGCATCAAATTCAATTTGTCCCCCTGCCCTGACAGCATCATAGCTGCTGAAAAAGACTGTGCCGCTGCCGACGCAGAGAATACTGCTGCTGTCCTCGGATGGAACGCTCCTGCTTATCCAGTTATCGGAAATAAGCGCCGCCGCAACACCGATGACCTTATCATTATCCTTTACGGCTTTGATGCAGGCAAGGTGCCATTTTCCGTTGGAGCGGTCAACAATAACGTTCCAGAAGAAATCATCGCTGTTCTCCTTTGAGCTGCCGTACCAGCTCTGGGAACGGATATCATCATCGGCATAGATATAGTCAAGATTGCAGATAAAATCCTCACGCTCGGTATATACCTTTATGCTCTCTATCTGAGGATATGCTTCAAGGTATCTTTTATGGGGACCACGGCTGTAATATTTGTAGTATTCCTTATTGTATTCGTATTCATTTGTGAGGAAAGCGATAACATTTTCATCGGTGGTGAACATACCCATTGCCGCTTCCGAAGCGTCCACAGTATCGGTTATCCTTGTTTTTATGGTGTCCGCCTTGACATTTGCGGTGCTGATTATCTTGTCGGTTACGGTGGAGCGGAGGTTTACAAGGAGCATTATGCTGGCTGCAAAAAGGGGCAGTATTACCGTGAGGAACATCACAAGCATCTGATTTCTGATCGAACTGTTTTTCAGACTGATATGCTTCACTTTTTGACCGCCCTTCGTGTAAACTTATACACTTTAATGATATCACAATCCGCAGTTTTTTTCAATAGGAATTGCGATTTTTTTACAAAAAGAAAGCACCGCAGAGGGCATTCTGCGATGCTTAAGTATCAGTTCATAAATTCATTCAGACCCGAAAACAGCGTAAACGCCACCTGCTGCTGATATGTGCTGTCCGTGAGCTTTGCGGCTTCATCGGGATTTGACAGAAAGCCGCATTCCGCCATTACCGCAGGATTTTCGCAGAAATAGCAGAGGTAAAGCTCCTTTCCGCAAAGCTTTGTCTCTCTCGTATTCTCGGGCTGCAAATTCTGCACGAATTTGTTCTGTAGGATAGATGCAAAGCGCTCGCTTTCGGGATTTGCCGCCGAATAAAACATCTGCGCACCGCTGAATTTCGGGTCGGTGTATGTATTCTGATGAATGGAAAGGCAGACGGAATTGGGGAATTTATTGAAAAGCTCCAGCCTGTTTTCCATATCCGAAACCTTCTGATTGCGGACTCCCGTAACGCCGCTGTCGTGAACGGAAATGTCCCTGTCTCTCGTAACGGCAGTGTCATAGCCGTACAGCCTGCACATATCACGGACGGAGAGCATTATGCTCAGGTTTATCCCCTTTTCACACACGCCCTCTGCCGTGGAACAGCCGCCGTCCATACCTCCGTGACCGCAGTCAAGGACAACTATCCTTCCCTTGGGGTCAGCGTCCCCCGTGTTTACATAAACCGCACTGTCGATCTTATCTGCGGCATAATGTATCATCGCCGCTGAGGCAAGGACTGCCAGTGCCGAAAACACCGCCGTTCTGTATTTTCTAAATTCAAAGCTCATATTCAAGACCTATCCTTTCATTAATCTTTTGCGGACAAAGCTCCTGTTAATACATATGAGAACGGGTCTGAAATAATGCAAAAATCCCTCTGTGAAAGTCTCACAGAGGGATTTTTCATTTTAAAGCTATATGATTTTTACAAATCAAACGCAGCCCTGAGCCTTCATAGCCTCAGCAACCTTAAGGAAGCCTGCAATGTTTGCACCTGCCATATAGTTGCCTTCCATACCATACTCCTTAGCAGCGCTGTCGCAAGCCTTGAAGATGGAAACCATAATGCCGTGAAGCTTAGCGTCAACCTCTTCAAATGTCCAGGAAAGTCTCTCGCTGTTCTGGCTCATTTCGAGACCGGAAGTAGCTACGCCGCCTGCATTTGCAGCCTTAGCGGGACCATAGAGGAGACCGCTTGCAAGATATGTGTTGATAGCGTCGGGAGTAGAAGGCATATTAGCACCCTCTGCGATAGCAAATGCACCGTTGGCAACGATAGCCTTTGCACCCTCGCCGTCGATCTCGTTCTGGGTTGCGCAGGGAAGAGCGATGTCAAGCTTGATATCGCCTGCATTGCACTTAAGAGTCCAAACGCTGCCCTCGTGGTACTCAGCATTCTTGTGGGAAGTTCTGCCGATGTACTCCTTGATCCTGCCTCTCTCAACTTCCTTGATCTGCTGAACGAGCTCGAGCTCGATTCCGTCGGGATCGTAGATATAGCCGTTGGAGTCGGAAACTGTGATCACCTTTGCGCCGAGAGTTGTAGCCTTCTGGCAAGCATAGATAGCAACGTTTCCGGAACCGGAGATAACAACGGTCTTGCCCTCGAAGGACTTGCCGTTAGCCTTGAGCATTTCATCTGTGTAGTAGCAGAGGCCGTAGCCTGTAGCCTCTGTTCTTGCGAGAGAACCGCCGTAGGTAAGACCCTTGCCTGTGAGAACGCCTGTGAACTCGTTGCGGAGTCTCTTGTACTGACCGAACATATAACCGATCTCTCTTGCGCCTGTTCCGATGTCGCCTGCGGGAACGTCGGTGTCAGCGCCGATGTGCTTGCAGAGCTCAGTCATAAAGCTCTGGCAGAAACGCATAACCTCTCCGTCGCTCTTGCCCTTGGGGTCAAAGTCGGAACCGCCCTTGCCGCCGCCCATAGGAAGGGTGGTAAGGCTGTTCTTGAATACCTGCTCGAAGCCGAGGAACTTGATGATACCGATATATACGGACGGGTGAAGTCTGATACCGCCCTTGTAAGGACCGATAGCGGAGTTGAACTGTACTCTGAATCCACGGTTTACCTGAACCTTGCCGTTGTCATCGACCCAGGGAACACGGAAAACGATCTGTCTCTCAGGCTCAACGAGTCTGTCGAGAACACCTGCTTCAACGAGATCGGGTCTCTTGTCGATAACAGGCTCGAGGGTCTCAATAACCTCTGTAACAGCCTGAATAAATTCGGGCTCGCCCTGGTTGCGCTTCTTTACTGTCTCAAGTAAATCAATAAGATATTTGTTTTTTAACGCCATTGTTAAAACCTCCCAAATAAATTCAACTTATGCCAAATCTCCCTTTCGCATAAAGCCTGTTTATATTATAACATCTCTTTTTACATTTTGCAAGATTAAAAATGCAATTTTGCAAAAAAAATCTTTCAATTTTTTTGAGCATATTCAACAAAAAATGCTTATTGGTATTGTTCTATGAATTTAACTTGCAATAAAATTACATCATAGCGGAATATATATCATTTTTTCTTATTCCCGTAACAGCTGCTGCCTCCTTGCAGGCATCGGTCAGCTTGATGCCCTTTTCGCACAGCTCCCCTGCAAGCTTCACAGCGTCATCAAGGGTATATTCCCTGTCATTTTCATTAACCGAAGCACCCTCCACAACAAGGACATACTCGCCCCTGGGGGAATTTTCCTCATAGTACCCGACAGCCTCGGAAAGTGTGGTGCGCATAACCTCTTCGTGTACCTTTGTAAGCTCCCTGCATATGGAAATGCGCCTGTCTCCGAAGTATTTGAGCATATCCTCCAGCGTGGCTCTCAGCTTGTGGGGAGCCTCGTAAAATATGAGCGTATGAGTATCCCCCGCCACAGCTTTGAGATGGTCGAACCTCTGCTTTTTTGTGACGGAAAGGAAGCCTTCAAATGCAAAACGTGATGCAGGTATGCCGCAGACTGCCGCCGCCGTTGCCATTGCGGTAGGCCCCGGAACGGATTCCACAGGGATATCAAGGTCACGGCACTTTCTCACAAGATCCTCTCCCGGGTCAGATATGCAGGGCATTCCAGCATCTGTGACCACAGCACAGCTCTCGCCGCTTTGCAGCCTGCCGATTATATTTTCCGAAACGTGGGCGGCGGAATGCTCGTGATAGCTGAGAAGCGGCTTTTTTATCTCAAAATGATTGAGCAGCTTCACCGTCACTCTCGTATCCTCCGCACAGATAAAGTCCACCTCGGACAATATCCTCACCGCACGGTATGTTATATCCTCAAGATTGCCGATAGGCGTTCCAACAACATAAAGCTTTCCCGACACAGCTTATTCTCCTTTCGATCCCTGCTCCGCATAATGACCGTATATCTGCGCAAGCTCGGGGCTTACTCCCCCGCTGCCGCTGATGTACAGCTGAGGCAGCACCTTCATAAATGCGCCGCCGCCCTTCCGTCCTTCAATAAGGAAAAGCCACGGAGCACTCTCTGCGTCCTTGGACACGAACCGCAGTGTTTTGGGCTCGATACCGTTTGAACGCATTGCCGAAACAACGTCCGCAAGGCGCTCGGGGCGGTTGCATATGCACAGTCTGCCCCCGAATTTCAGCAGCCTTTTTGCCGCCGCACATACATCATTTATATTGCAGAGTATCTCGTGCCTTGCTATCTTGTGAGCATCAAGCTCACTTTCGATCCCTGCCTTGTATGCCTTGTACGGCGGATTGCAGGTCACAAGGTCGCAGCTGTCAAGAGGTGCTTCCTTTGTAAGAGCTTTCAGATCCATACAAAGGGGATAGACCTCTTCAAGCCCTGACCTCTCCACCGTTATTTCAAACTGCCCGATTGCCTGCTCCTGAATGTCGATGCCGTAAACCTTTTTAGGGGCATATCTCAGCTTTTCCAGCACTGCGATTATGCCGCAGCCGGTGCCTAGGTCGCAGACAACGTCCTTGTGCCTTGCCCGTGCAAAATCCGCAAGGAGAAATGCATCTGTACCGAAGGTATGCTCCTCGGTAACGCATATCTCGCAGCCGTCTCCAAGCTTTTCAAATGTATCGAATTTACCCATTAAATAGCTCCCGTAAAATTATTTTCCAAGTGCCTTGCCGTTTTCGCCCAAAGGTATCTCGTGGTCAAGACCCACGAATCTGCCGTCCTCCTGCCAGAGAACTTCCTTTACAAATTCATATTTTTCATTGTCCCAGGTGGTGAAATCGTCCTTTACAAGTCCGCCCGTGTCTCCCGAATTTGCATTGAAGCACCAGAACGTGTGGTTTATCCGCTTTTCCTTGATAAGCTGTCTCAGATAGGTCATCCATTTGAGATTGGGCTGGGTCATATAGCCGCCCCACTCACCGATAAGCAGGGGTGCTGTGCCCTCTTCGCTTATGTAGAGCCAGTTATCGTACCAAGCGTCCTTGTAAAGTGATTTGTATGTATAATCACCCTTGAACCACTCCTGCTCATAGACCGCAGGACCGTAATCGTGGGGGGAGTACACAAGCTTGTTCTGATATTTTCCAAGGTCAACAGGGTCATTCTTAACGCCCCTGAGATTTCCGCCCCACCAGGTTGAGTAGTAATCTCCCGGATTTGCAGAGCTGAAATCGCCGTTTGATTTTATGTCCTTGGGATATATCTCAATGCCCTCGACCATAACCAGTACGTTGGGATTTTTGTCAAGAACTGCCTTTTCAGCCTTTTGTGCCACATATTTCCAGTTGTCGCTGTCCTTGCTGCCGTCCCATTTTGCTCTCGGGGATTCGTTTGCCTTGCCGTGGGGCTCGTTTTTCAGGTCATAGGCAATTATGGTGTCATCACTTTTATATCGTTCAGCCAGCCACGAAAGCGCCGCAAGATAGTCCTTTTCGGTCACATTTCCCTCGTACCACATATTTTTCATATGACCCATTGAATCGGTCTTTGCGCTGTGAATGTCTATCATTATTTTAATGCCGTTTGCCCTGCACTGACCCACAGCATAATCGAAAATCTCAAGGCTGTTCATTCCCACAAGATATGAATTTGTTGCCTGATTGAAATTCGCAGTGGGATAATTTCCCGAAGCCCAATTGTTGATAAGCTCCGCAGAAATCGGCACTCTCAGGAGATTGAAGCCGTGGTCGGCAATTGATTTGAGAGATGTGTTCAGGTCGCAGCTCCACAAGCCGTCAAAGGTGTTCGTGCCCGTGTTGTAGCCGAACCAGTTCACCCCTGTGAGCCACACCTCTCTGCCGTCCTTGTCAACTATCTTATTGCCCTTAACGGACAGCCAGTCATCGGTGGTAGGCGCAGGAACATCCTTTGCCTGAACGGGAGCTTTGGGGGCTGAACCAGCCGTGCCGCCCGATGAACCGCCCGATGATGAAGCGGAAACAGCGCCGAGGGAGCAGATAAGCTCAGCCTTGCCCGTGTCGATGTCTCCTGGGTTTTTGAGTATCATTCCGAAGGTGCCCTCCCCGCCCGATGTGACAGTTCTGTTGTGCTCGACAGGGGTAATGGTCATCTTGCCGTCCTTAAGGTCAATGCCGCAGTTCCACGACTGCTCCACCGCTGCGGACTTGCTCACATATAAAACGGCAGTCCAGCCGTCAATATTTGCGTCTGACTTGTTTTTCACCGTTCCGTCTATCTGGGAATAATCCGCCGTACCGTCATTCCAGCCGTTGGGGACGGATATAATAAGCTCCGCATCATCAGATGATGCCTTTTCTGACTTGTCCGCAGCTTTTTTTGTTTCGGCAGTTTTGGCAGATGCAGCAGTCTGCTTTGTCTCCGCAGATGTCTGCACAGCCGTTGTCACAGCAGGCTTTTCGGACTTTGTTTCAGACTTTTCGGGCTCGGTGTCCTCCGACTGAGCATAGTCTGCGGCAGTCCCCGCAGATACCGACGTTACAGTTGCCGCACCGCCGTTTCCGTATGGGTCGTAATCATCGGCAAAGGGGTCGTAGTCATCACTGAAAAAGTCCGGGGTTTCGGGAGCATCGGTGCTCTCCGAAGCTGCGGCGGTCACGGATTGTCCCGATGTTTCGGAAATATCGGGCAGCTCCTCTTCCCTGCCACCGCAGGCTGCAAGAAGTGCGGAAAGCAAAAGGACTGATGTTAATTTTCCGAATGTATTTTTAAAACCGTTTCCCATTTTACGTCCCCCTGTAAGTTTTTTTCCGAACATATAGAGATATTAACATTATACCACCTTTTAAAGCATACGTCAACCGTTTTGCTTTGTGATAAACGGGTGAATTATTTCAGGATCGCAAAAATTTACTGCAATACTATTGAAAAATATCCCCCGCTGTGCTATACTATAATGTAAATGCAAAATCACATTCTGAAAGGACGCTAATTTTCTATTATGGAACATTCGATCATATTTCCCCTGCCCGTAGGCATTCACGTAGGCTTCGTCATCATCAGCGTTATCCTGCTGATACTCTGCTACAAAAAAAGGAAGTACACCTATGAGCTTTATATGCTCGTGGGAATAATCTCCACTATGTTCGTGTATGTCTGCAAGGAAAAACCATATTTTTACATTCTCGGGCTTGAAGAGATAATCCTCCTTGTGCTGACTATCGTTGATATGGCAAAGGTATCAAAGGTAAATGCGGCGCTTGAAAAGGCTCAGAACGAAGCAGCCGAAAGCAAGGCTGCCGATGAGGGCGAGACGGAGAAAAAGCCCTCGGAAGATGAAAACACCCACAGCGAAAATTAAGGAGAAATGCCGTGAAAATAGTTCTTCTTGAAGAAAAGACCGTTTCTCAGGGCGATGTTTCCCTTGATGAATTTGCAGGTCTCGGAGATGTAACAGGCTATCCCCTCACCCCCCGGGATATGGTGGCGGAGCGTGTCGGGGACGCAGAAGCCGTTATCATAAACAAGACCGTTTTCACCCGTGAGCTTATGGAAAAATGCCCGAAGCTCCGATACATAGGTCTCTGCGCCACGGGCTACAACAATGTTGATATCAAGGCTACCCGTGAGCTTGGCATAACCGTCTGCAACGTGCCAGCCTACTCCACATCTGCCGTTGCGCAGCAGGTGTTTTCCTATGTTCTTCATTTTGCAAGCAGGACTGCGGATTACAATGCCGATGTTCAGAGCGGCGGCTGGGTGCGGTCAGATACGTTTTCCTATTTCAAATTCCCCACCTTTGAGCTTTCGGGAATGACTATGGGAATAATCGGCTTCGGCAGCATAGGCTCGGCTGTGGCGAAAATCGCAGGAGCATTCGGAATGAATGTCATCGCATCGACAAGAACTCCAAAGACCGCCGAGGGAGTTACATTTCTGTCCACCGACGAAGTCTTTTCTCAGGCGGATTTCATATCTCTCCACTGCCCCCTTACCGATGAAACGAAAGGGCTTGTAAATGCGGAAAAGCTGCGGCTCTGCAAACCCTCTGCATACATCATCAACACCTCGAGAGGACCTGTTGTGAATGAACACGACCTTGCGGCTGCACTGAACAGCGGAATTATTGCGGGAGCAGGTCTTGATGTTGCGGAAACCGAACCGATGAGAGCGGATAATCCTCTTCTCGGCGCAAAAAACTGCATCATCACCCCACACGTTGCCTGGGCTCCCGTTCAGACAAGAAAGCGGCTCATCTCCGCCGCTGCGGACAATCTCAGAAGCTTTATAAACGGCACTCCGAAGAATAAAGTAAATTAACGAAAGACAGGTTTACATATGTTTGATATAAGCACAAAGAAAAGAATAGTTATCAAGGTAGGCACCTCCACCCTTACCCACAGAACAGGCAGGCTCAACATAAGAAGAATGGAAAGGCTTGTCAAGACCCTTGCGGATATCCAGAACAGCGGACATGAGATCATCCTTGTTTCATCGGGCGCTATCGGTCTCGGAATGTCCAAAATGGGTCTCAGGGAGCGCCCCAAGGACACACCGATGAAGCAGGCGTGTGCGGCTGTGGGTCAGTGCGAGCTTATGTATATGTACGACAAGCTTTTCGGTGAATATAATCTCAATGTGGCTCAGATACTTCTCACAAGGTACATTCTCGAGACCCCGAGAAAAAACAACGTTGAGAACACCTTCTACAAGCTTATCGAGCACAATATAATCCCCGTTGTAAACGAAAATGACACTGTTGCCATTGATGAGCTGGAGCTTGCCGTGGGTGAGAATGATTCCCTTGCGGCGCACGTAGGAATGTTCTGCCACGCAGACCTGCTTATAATAATGTCCGACATCGACGGCTTCTTTGACGGCGACCCCCGCTCCAATCCCGACGCAAAGCTTATCCCCGTTGTGGATAAGATAGATGACAGGATACGTTCCCTTGCGGGAGATGCGGTTTCGGGTCTCGGAAGCGGCGGTATGATAACCAAGATAAACGCCGCCGAGATCGCAATGGACGCAGGCTTTGATATGGCTATCATCAACGGCAGAGATCCCGACATTCTCTATGACCTTTTTGACGGAAAACAGGTTGGAACGGTTTTCCTTGCAAATAAATAAGAGGGGGTAACTTAAAATGACCTATATTGAAACTCTCGGCGCAAATGCCGCAGCTGCGAAAAAATCGCTTATTTCCGCAGACACCGAAAAGAAAAACGCCGCTCTCAAAAGGATCGCAGAAGCGCTCATCGCACATTCTTCCGAAATAATCGAAGCAAATGCCGCTGACCTTAAGGCTGCCCGTGAAAATGGAATGTCCCTGTCGATGCAGGACAGACTTATGCTGAATGAGGACAGGATAAAGGGCATTTCCGATGCGGTTTCCGAGCTTATCAAGCTTGAAGACCCTATCGGAAGAGTTGACAGCGGCTCTGTACGCCCCAACGGTCTTAGAATTACAAAGGTAAGAGTCCCTATGGGCGTTATCGGTATGATATACGAATCCCGCCCCAATGTTACGGCTGATGCGGCTACGCTCTGCCTTAAAACGGGCAACGCCGTTATCCTCCGAGGCGGCAAGGAAGCGTACAATTCCAACAAGTGCATATGCAGTATTATGCGTGATGCCGTTGAAGAAGCAGGCTTCCCCAAGGATATCATTCAGTTTGTTGATGACACCACAAGAGAGGTCACAACCGAGCTTATGAAGTGCAATAAGTATCTCGACCTGCTCATTCCCCGTGGCGGTGCAGGACTTATCAGGGCTGTCACCCAAAATGCCACCGTTCCCGTCATCGAAACAGGAACAGGCAACTGCCACATTTACATTGACAAAAGCGCCGACATAGAAATGGGTGTGAACATCACCGACAACGGCAAGACCCAGCGTCCCTCCGTCTGCAATGCCCTTGAAACCCTCCTTGTTCACAAGGATATTGCGGAAAAATTCCTGCCTGCCGTGAAGACAAGGCTCGATGAGCATAATGTTGAGCTGAGAGGCTGCCCCGAGACCGTTCGCATTCTCGGCAGCTGCGTGATCCCCGCCACAGATGATGACTACGCCACCGAGTTCGGTGACTACATTATGGCTGTAAAAGTTGTAAATGACATTGATGAAGCCATTGAGCACATCGGAAAATATTCCACAGGTCACTCCGAATGCATAGTTACAAACGATCTGAAAAATGCCGAAAAATTCAAGCAGGAGGTAGATTCCGCCTGTGTATATGTAAATGCATCGACAAGATTTACCGACGGCGGAATGTTCGGCTTCGGCGCAGAGATCGGCATTTCCACCCAGAAGCTCCACGCAAGGGGACCTATGGGACTTTACGAAATAACATCTAACAAATACCTGATCGACGGAAACGGTCAGATCAGATAAGGACTGTGCAATGAGTAAAAAAGACAAACACTCCGAAAGCAAAAAAAACGGCGATATAATCAATATTCTTGACTCTGCCCTTGATGAGGACATCTCCGAGATAAGCGAGATGTCCGAGGTGGAGGAAAGCACCTCGGAAGCCGCAAAATCGGGAAGCAAAAGCGCATTTCATTTCATCGTCGGACTGATTTTCATAGTCCTTGCGGCTATCGGTCTTGTGTCCACCGTCAGCTTCGTTTCGGGGAAAGTAAAGAACATTATCGACAACACCGACCAGAAAAACGAGTTTGCAAAGTTCATCTATCCCGTTGTTATCTGCGACCCTCCCGGGTTTGACGCAAACACAAAGCTTAAAAACGAGACCATCATCTCCGCAGCCGTCTGGGACATTATCCTTTATGAGGACAAAAGCCGCTACGAGCTGGATTTTGACTATTACATCGTTCCCCAGGTGGACATTGAGCAGCACGCCGCAAAGCTTTTCGGCTCAGGACTTACCATCACTCATATGACCATAGCTTCGGCGGATATCTCCTTTTATTACGACGAGGAGATAAGCTCATACAGAATACCCGAAAACCCAAAGTTTTTCACCTATTCCCCCTATATCGACTCCATAAGCAAGGTGGGCGAAAGCTATACCCTTACTGTAGGCTACGTTTCCCCCACACCTGCGTGGCTCACCCTGACCTCCGATGAAGCGCCGCTGCCTGAAAAATATGTTGACTACGTTGTTCAGAAGCGTGGAAACAACTACACGCTCGTTGCCATAAAGAGGTCTGAAAAGCAGGCAGAGGGCAACAGCGAAAACGGACTTTAAGGAGGAACGGTATGCCAAGGATATACCCGCTGTTTTCATCGAGCAGCGGAAACTGTACATATGTGGGTACGGGCAGCGAGGGCATTCTCATTGACTGCGGAGCGTCATTCACCAAAATAAAAAATGCCCTGACATTAAACGGACTTTCCCTTGACTGCGTGAAAGCCGTGTTCATCACCCACGACCACAGCGATCACGTAAAGGGGCTTAAGGTCCTGACAAAAAAAACCGGACTTCCCGTATATTCCCGGTGCGACACTCTTGATGTCCTGTACGATATGGGACTGATATTGTCCTCCTCCGAGGATATAAAGGACTTTGCAGACATCGGCAGTATGCGGATAAGCTGCTTTCCCACATCTCACGATACTATACAGTCCTGCGGATATCGTGTTACCTTTGAGGGCAACGCAAGCTGTGCGGTCTGCACCGACCTCGGATATGTGAGCGATGAGGTGAGAAACGGTGTAAAGGGCTGTGCGGCAGTGCTCATAGAGTCAAATTATGACGTGCAGATGCTCAGAAACGGCGGCTATCCCGCATATCTCAAAGCAAGGATACGCTCCGACAGAGGGCATCTTTCAAATGATGACTGCGGGGCATTCTGTGCAGAGCTTGTGGAAAGCGGCACAACACGGCTTATACTCGGTCATCTTTCACGGGAAAACAACACCCCCGAAGCTGCCGAATATGCCGTTGAGGCAGCCATTGCCCAAAAGGGCTTTCAGCGAAACAAGGATTATCTTCTTTCCTGCGCTCCCGTTGAGACCGCAGGCGGATTTGTTTCTTTCTGAATATATAACGAAAACAGGGTCATACCGAAAAAGTATGACCCTGTTATTTTAATATTACTCACCGGAATATCGTGAAAAATTGCAGTCCTTAACGGAAATGCCGTCCCTGTTTGCCGAAAGCATATGGGGTTCATCAGAGCAAAGAACAATATTGCCTTCGCACTTGTTAAGGAACACCTTTACATTACGGTCGCAGCTTCCGAGAGCAAAGCAGCTTCCGCCCTCCATTCGGATATCACAGGAGCTGTTCTCGGAGGTAATGCTGCCGAAGCCGTTTTCAAAGCCAATTCCGTGAATAAGCTCGCCGTTATATTTCATTGTAACATCACACCGAATGATGTTGATGCTTCCGTCATTTGCGTATGCTGAATAAATTCCCGAAATATTCTTGCCCTCTGCCCTCACATTAATTGTGCTGTCGGTTATGCATACATTGATCCCTCTGCCATAACCGCCCACGGCAATTCCCGCAGCGCACTGGAGATGCATCGTTACGGAGGAATTGTCTATCCGCACGTTGGAATCCGCATAGAAGCTGCCAATGCCCAGAACCTGCTTGCCGCTGATATCAAGCGCCAGCTCCTTTACTCTTATATCAATGGCAGAACCGCTTGTATTTTTTCCGCCGCCGATAGCAACGCACTGTTCAGCACCCGCCTTGATATAAAGCCTGTTGTCAAGGTAAATGCCGATATTTCCGTAGGAATGGGTAAGGTCATTTCCTATGGCAAACTTTCTGTCCGATTTCTGGATAATTGAAAGTGAGCCGTCACCCACTATCTCCATGTCGGCAGTCTCGGGAACGAGAACAGAACCGTAAATGCTCACCTCTCCCGAAATATCCAAGGTAAGCTTTGCGCCCCTGCCAAGCTTGATGCAGGGTTCTCCCATTTCGTTGCGGAGATTTACATTTATAAGCTTAAGCTCGCATTTTATGCCGTCTTTGATTATAACGGAAAGCTCAGAGGTATAGTCTCTGCTTCCGTCCAGAATATACTCACTGCTGCTTATAAAAATGTCCGTATATCCGCCGAGGTCGAGGGTCTTAAGGTCAATTCCCGCCTCGTCATCAGTAAAGTACGTCTTTTTGTATGCGGCATTTCCGCTTCGGTTGTATATCTGAACAATTTCTTCCTTTATATCAGGGTCGATCTCCTGTATGACCTCGTAGGACGGCTTTGCGGTGTAATAGCCCTGGATAAGGTCGATGCCCATTCCGATGACCGCCGCAAGCTCCTCGGGAGTCTCAACGCCCTCGGCAAGCACCTTGAAATTGTTGTCGTGAGCATATTCGATAATGTTTCTTGTAAAATGCTGCTTGCGCTTGTCCAACTGAATGTTCATAATAAGGCTTCTGTCGATCTTCACGCAGTGGGGCATAAAGGTGAGGAGATTGCTGATGTTTGAATAGCCCGTACCGTAATCGTCAATGGCTATCTTGAAATTCATTCTGTGGCTTCGCTCGATAATGGATCTGAGCTGCTCCGCACTTGCCTCGGTCTGCTCGGTAAATTCAATGACTATCTTGTCCATAATGCTTCTGTATTTTGCATAAAGGTCATCGAAATCGCTGTCTGACAGGGTGCAGGAGGGAATGCTGTTTACAAACAGCATCTTGTTTTTAAATTCATCGGGGTGAGTGTACAGATAATTAAAAGTATTCGTAAGAGTAAGGTGCTCCACATCGGTAAGCCTGTTCAGCGCCGCAGCGTGATTGAGGATAGCCACGGGAGAAAGCTTTATATCGCCGCCCGAACGCATAAGTGCCTCGTAAGCGAAAATATCGCCTGTGTGAGCGTCAACGATAGGCTGGAACTGATATTTTAACAGATTATCATTGAGCATTCTGCCCACATATTTGCGTTCCTCGGGGTCAAAGACCTCCTCATTTTCCGTGCGGGTCTGCAAAAGCTTCTTCTTGTTCTGATTATCCTTGGTCATATTGCGCCTGTATGCAGCGTCATAAGGCAGGGTATCAAGAAGCTCCGGTGAATCGAACTCCGCCGTTACCTTTGAGGTGTAAATGTGAATGCCGTATTCATTCACGCAGGAGCCGTTGTAGGATTCAAGATTCCTTTCAAGCTTCAGAGGCACCTCGTCCGCAGGGTCATTTCTGTCAAGAATGCCTGCGATGATAAATTCATCACCGCTGACTCTCACGCAGATATCACCCTCCCCTGCGCAGTTATTGAGGATAACGCCTATCTTCTGGAGTACCTTGTCGCCCTCCTTGTAGCCGTAAGCCTTGTTTATGCCGCTGAGATTGTCCACATCGACGGAAATTATCCTTAGAAGCTGTCCCTTGCTCCTTGCAAACTCCTCGGTCATCATACGCTTGAAGCCACGCATATTGAGCAGACCCGTAAGCGGGTCACGTATCTGTGCTTTCTGGGTGTCATCGCAGTAAATGGTATGTCTGCGCTGCTTTTCAAGGGCGCAGGAAACATATCTGAGCCACTTGGAATATATGCGGTCATATACAGCTCCGCTGTCTCCAAAGGAAAGAACTATATATCCGAAATTTACATTTTCAAAGTGAAGAGGTGTGAAGATAAATGCCGCAGGCTTGTCCCTTTTTTCAAAAATAAAGGGAAGCATCTCGCTCCTGTGAAATTTTCTGTCCCCGTTCAAATTACCCTGACCGTTTATGCGGAAATAGGGCATATCTATCTCTTCCGTGTAATCGCTGAAGTCGGCGGCGGTGTGCATAATATTGTCATTGAGACAAAGCCATAAGCCCTTGAGTTCCTTTATGTAGAGGGTATACCAGTCCAGCTTCCAGAGGAAGTCGGTAAAATCGGGAGCGCTGATAAGCTCCTCCTGCATATAGTTGTAGAACGAGTCAAAATCATCAAGGCCGTACGGCATCATCTCGTTCTTGACCGACTCGGAAAGGGTGCTCAGGTCAAGAGCTTCGCAGCCGCAGCTGAATCCCTTTTTGAAGCTGCCGGAGCTGCCCTCATAAGGACAGTATTCTGTACCCTTTATTTCCGAGATTATCCTTCTTGCAGCGCTCACCGCAATTTTTGCGGGATTTCTCTTTACCGAAGAAATGTTCATTACAGAAGTGCTGTACGGCTCGCCGCTGCAGCAGCCCATAACAAGTATATCATCGGGTACTTTGACGTTTTTCCGTGCAAATTCGCCTATGACCGCAGCCGCCGAATAATCGGTGCAGCACAGCACTGCCTGAGGAAGCCCCTTTGCGATAAGCTCATTTATCGCTTTTTCAAGGCTTTCATCGCTGTCACAGGCAAAATGCTTCATATCCTCGGGGATATTTATTCCGCATCTGTCCGCAGCGTCGCATATATTTTTTCTGAGGCAGTCGTAATATACCGAATGGTCGTGGCAGTCGATATATGCCGCAGTCTTAACACCGTGTACATTGACAAGATGCGCCGCAGCCGTCTCAGCCATTTCACTGTAATCAAAGACAGTGTTATTGTCGGTCTGAACAAATTCGTCCATATATACGGCAGGCTTGCCCGTTGCGGCAACGGCAGCCCCTATCTTTTTCTGAACATCACTTCCGCTCAGACCCTTAAGGAACACGATAAAGCCGTCGATGTTTTCGTAATTTATAACATCAAACAGCTTGTTTTCAACGGTTATCTCTTCCGCTCTTGCCAGGATCGTGGAAAAGATAACAGCGTCCATATCCGCATTAAAAAGTTCCTTCTGAATGCAGCTCAGCGCCTTGCATATAAAGCTTCTGTCCGCCTCGCTGACAATGACCGCTATCAATGGTCTTTGCTTGTTTACATTGTCCAAAATTATCTCTCCGCTCATCAGAACATAAATGTAATATTAAATGAGTTTTGTTTTATTATATCACGATTTGCCAAAACTGTCAAGTTATTTGAGCGCAAAATTGTTAAAAATATCATATAAATGACATCTTTCATTATTATCTGCTTACTTAAAGAATATTCAGCAAAAGAAAGATTGATTTTTGCCGCCTGCTGTGATAAAATAGTAATTGAATATCATAATCATATTATCGAAAGGCACAGCACTCAAATGAACACAGAAAAGCAATTCGCAAAATACGTCTCCCAGAATGTTCTGGGTATGGTGGGGATATCCCTCTATATCCTTGCGGACACCTACTTCATCTCCATTTCCGTGGGCGCAAAGGGAATTGCCGCCCTGAACCTTGTCCTTCCCGTTTACAACATCATCTTTGCCATTGGTCAGATGATAGGCACAGGCTCTGCCATACGCTTTGTCATCGACACCAAGCGAAACGGCGGATACAGCAAAAAATATTTCTTCAATGCCCTTTTCTGGGGCACTGCCGTGGGGCTTATCTTTTCCGCCGCAGGCTTTTTCTTCTCTGACCGTGTGATATCAATTATGGGCGGTAATGCTGAGATAGTCGCCGTGGGAACAGGCTACACAAGGATATTTATGTCCTTTGCCCCCTTTTTCATCTGGAACCACATCTGCAATGCATTTGTGAGAAATGACGGCTCCCCCTCAGTAGCAATGGCAGCGACCTTATCGAGCAGCCTTTTCAATATCGCCGCAGACTACATCTTTATGTTCCCGATGAAAATGGGAATGGAGGGTGCAGCCCTCGCAACAGCTGTCTCGCCAATTATCGGCGTGCTGGTCTGCTGCATTCATTTTGCTTCAAAAAGCTCTTCCGTCAGGCTTGTTTTCTCTGTCCCGTCCATAAGAAAGCTTGCAGCCTCCTGCCGTCTCGGCGTTTCCGCATTCGTGGGTGAGATATCCTCAGGCGTGACCACAGCCGTATTCAACGGACTTATCCTCTCCGCCGCAGGAAATATCGGCGTTGCGGCATACGGTGTTATCGCCAACTGCTCCCTCGTTGCGGCAGCCATATTCAACGGCATTGCGCAGGGTTCTCAGCCGATCGCAAGCAAGCTTTACGGCGAGGGCAGCCATAAGGAGATAATCAAGGTAATAAAAATGGCGGCAGTGACGGCACTTTCCGTTTCAGCACTCCTCATTGCCGCAGTTTTCCTATTCACAAAGCAGGTTGCAGGCATATTTAACAGCGAACACGACCCCGTTCTTGCGGCATATGCCGAAAACGGCATCAGACTTTATTTTCTCGGCTTTGTCTTTGCAGGCATAAACATCACAGGCGCAGGCATACTCAGCGCCGTGGAAGCCGCAAACGGCGCATTTGCGGTATCCGTCAGCCGTGGATTTGTCGCTATCGTAATATGTGCCCTTGCAATGTCCGCAATATGGGGACTTAACGGCGTATGGCTGTCCTTTGCCGCCGCCGAGCTAATCACATTTGTCATAACAGTATGCGAGATAAAAAAGAACACAAAAAGATTACTGAACTGAGCGGTGATATAATTGAACGAAGCCTTCAAACACGCAGTAAAAGCCACCCACTCCGAATTTGTCTCCCTCGCCGTGACCTACTCGGGACATCAGCAGTGCAGTGCGGCACAGAAGTGGGGCAGGGGTGTCAGAGAGCAGTACATTCTCCATTATATCGTTTCGGGCAAGGGAACATACACCACCCCCGAGGGCTGTTTTTCCCTTTCGGCAGGCGATATTTTCCTTATCCGCCCATTTACCGAAATTGAGTATTCTCCCGACCCCGATGACCCTTGGGAATACCGCTGGGTTAATTTCACAGGTGCAGATGCAGAAATTATCCTGAGCCGAACTGACTTCACCCCCTCCTCCCCCGTAATGAGCGGCTGCGGAGAGGACATTCTGCCCCTTATGGAAATGATAACCGACAACACAGGTCAGGAGCTTTACAGCACCCTTGAGCTCACAGGCACGCTGTACCGTCTCCTTGCAGTCCTTGTAAAAGCGTCGGGCAGCGGGTCACGTAGATCGGGGCACTGCGAGGACAGGCACAAATGCCTGCGGACAGCCCTTGATTACATTGCCGCCAACTATCCTCTGCCCATTTCCGTAGATGATATAGCCGCCGCAGCAGCCGTGTCCCGAAGCACCCTTTTCAGACTTTTCCGCACAGAGCTGGGCACCGCTCCCTCGGATTATCTTATTGAATACAGGATAGAGCAGGCTAAAAGGCTGCTGTCGGACACGGACATATCAATAACCGCCGCCGCCCGTTCCGCAGGGTATGAAAACAATCTGTACTTCTCCCGAGCATTCCGCAAGGCAACGGGAATGTCGCCTACGGAATACAGGAACAGTTCGCAGAAAAATTCAATTTAAATAGTAACACTAAAAAAGCTCCCCCCCGGTTATGAACTGTCACGCTTCTATTGTGATCCCCAAATTTTTCTATTGACATATTGGAAAAAATATGCTATTATAAATGTAATTTTACGAAAGGAAACGGTACGGCTATGCTTTGGAAAATGACAAATGTACAGCTGCAAAAAGGCTCTGTTTTATCCCTCTATGGGGATAGTGCGCCATTTTTTAAGCTGATTTGCCGAAAGTATGACCGATTTTTGCAGCTTTCCTGAGTTTTTTATGCAAATCAAGTAAAAAGCGTGTGCATTATCTCCTTAAAACGATCATCAAATTCAGTTTTAAGGAGATTTTTTTATGTTTGATATCAAAAAACAGCTTTCAAAGCTTTATTCATCATCAGTCCTCGGCAATCTGTCACTGACAGGAGCCTGGGTGGCTATTTTATCGGCAAGGGGTTACAGCCTCGTTGAGATTGGCATTGCGGAAACGGTATTCCACATCACAAGCCTTATTTTTGAGATACCCTCGGGCGTACTTGCCGATGTTTTCGGGCGGAAGAAAATGCTTATCGTCAGCACTCTTATGCGAATGATAGGCAATATCGTTATGATGATCTCAAATGATCTGTTTACGGTTTGTATGTCCATTGCATTTATGGCACTGAGCTACAATTTCTCCTCGGGAGCAGGTGACGCACTGGCATATGATTCCCTGAAGCTTGCGGGGCAGGAGAACAGATTTGAAAAATTCAGCTCGAACCAGCTTATAATTTACCGCCTTTGCAGCGGCATCTCCACCCTCTGCGCAGGCTTTGCCATTGTTATCGGGCATAAGCTTGCTTACGGCACCGACCTTGTTACGGGGGCTGTGCAGATACTTCTTCTCTCCTCCCTGCACGAGATATATGCCAAGGACACTTCGGACAAAAGCGTTGTTTTCAGACTTTCTGACTGCTTCAAGGAAAGCCTTTCTTTTATAAAAAACGAGCACAGAGCTGTCAGGATAATGCTTGTAAATTCCATTGTCGGAGCTGTAGACATTCTGCTGCTGTTTTTCCTGCAGGCAAAGCTCCCCGAAAAGGGCATACCCGAATGGGGTCTGGGCATTGCACTGCTGTTTATGGAAATGGGCGGTATTGCAGGCTCAAAGCTGATACTCAAAGTGCCAAAGGCAAGCTACAAATGCATATTTGCAGTGTCCTCCCTCCTTGTGCTTGCAGGCTTTTTTGCCGAGCATTCGGCTTATTACGTCATAATGGCTCTCGGCGGATTTACCGCCGCTGTGGGCGATGATGCATTGCAGGTGCGGACGAATGCACTTTTGCAGGATATGTTCCCCTCCGAGCAGCGTGCCACGCTAATATCTATGGAATCCTTTCTTTTTTCCGTCATAATGATAGTGCTGTCACCGCTTGCGGGCTTTGTTTTTACCGTATGGTAATGTTCAAAATATGAAATAAAAGAGCCGCCGTACCCGTGATCTTTTGGGTGCGGCGGCTCATAGCATATTTATTTTATTGCCTCCCATATATATTCATCGGGAGCCGTAAAGTGCTCTCCCTTGCCAAGAGCCTCGGTCTCACGGGCGCAGACATTCACGCAGAGCCTTATTACCTCTTCCGCATTTTCCGCCGTGAAATATTTTTCATCTCCGTAATACGTGTCATTCATATCCCCACGCATATCACTGAGAAACATCTCCGCTTCAAAGGGATATATCTCGTTTATAACCTCGCCGCCAAGTCCTTTCGGTACAGGCGGCAGCTTTTTTATCTCATATTTTTTCACAAGATATCCGTTTACGCTGTGATAATCCCTGTAAAGCTGCTCCAGAAAGCCATCTTTGCCCCTCATTTCAAGGAGACCCAGACCGTAGTAGATGTATTTTCTGAAAACGCAATCCTCGATAAGATGAAGATAGTAGCCGAGATACAGCTCGTCTGTGTTCACCTGCTCCTCGAATTTATCGTAAAACAGTGAAAAATCCATTACCTTGTGAGTGCTGTCGGTCATACGGTCAAAATGGGTACCTGCGGACTTTTTGTTTCCCGTCACCACCGCATCGGGCAGCAGCATTCCAAGAGAAAAGCGGTCGGGATCTTCAATGTGACACCTGCCGCACAATTCCTGCGCCATTGCAAAATGCATTATTCTCGAAGCCATATCAATACCCCCTGAAAGCCGTCGGCGGCATTCCCGCATAGCGCTTGAACACCCTGCCGAAATAGCTCTTGTCCTCATATCCCACGGTCTTGCCTATCTCAGCGGCGGTAAGCTCGGTGTAGGTAAGGAGCTTTTTCGCCTCTCTTATGCGGATCGCAGCGATGTATTCAAAGGGGCGCATTCCCGTTTTTCTGCGGAAGATCGTGCAGAAATATTCCCGTCCCACTCCCGCAAGCCTTGCAAGCTCTTCAAGGGTGATGTCGGAGGAATAGTTCTTGTCGATGTAGTCGATAACGGGCGACAGCACATCTTTACTGTCCTCATTCTCACGGTTTTCACCCGATGCGGAAAAATACACCTCGTTTATCATCTCGCAAAGCAGCGGCGATGCACGGTGAATGCACAGCTTATCCTTTGTCCGAAGCACGGCGCTGCACCTGCGGAACATATCTTCAACAGCCGAAAGGGAACTCAGCTTCACAGGTACGGAGCCGTCAAGCCCGTAGTATTCCAGCACTCCGTCAATGCCGTCACCGCCGAAGATCACCCAGTTATTTACCCAGGGAGCGTCATCATTCGGGAAATACTCGTGGGGAATATCCCGGGGAAGTATCACCGCCGTTCCCACGGGCAGCTTGTATTCATTCCCCCGACAGCGGACAGTGCCGCAGCCCGAAGCCGTGAACATAAGCTGATAAACGCACATTCCCTGCTCTCTTATGATGTGGTTCTGCCGCTCCATAGTGCCGATGCCGCAGACCACGTAGGGAAGACGCACGCCCTCTGTATTATAAGGATATTCCGCAAAATTCATAATCTCGCCGCCTTTTGTAAAAAACGGCTCCGACACATTTCGCCGAAACCGTTTTACGTTTTTTTGTCAGCTTAAGTCTGATTCTGATGAAGTATCAAAGCTTGATAATAACTTTGCCGCCTGCTGTGGGATTTACCTTTACAGCATCGCCGCCTGCTACCTTTACAGAGAAGCTCTTGTCGGTGTTGGTATAGGAAACCTCAACGCTGTCGCCGTGACGTACTGCGGAGATCTCGAATACATCGTTAGCCTCGGTGTCATATACCTTGGCAGTGGAAACAACGCCCTCCTCGGGAGCATAGATAACGAACTCTGTGCCGTCGAGGTAATCGTACTCGAAGTCTCTGGAGAAATTGCCGTAGCCGATGATGCTGTTGGGCTTTGCAAGGCAGGGAAGTCCGAAGTAATCGTACTTCTGAGTGTAGAACCTGCCGCCCTCGTAAACCTGTCCGCTGATGATGTCGGTCCAGGTTCCTGCGGGAACATAGAACTCAGCTGTGCCCTGATCGTTCAGGATAGGAGCAACGAGAATGTTCTCACCGAACATATACTGCTTGTCAAGTGTAAGGCAGGCAGGGTCGTTTGCAAAGTCAATGACCATAGCTCTCATCATAGGAACGCCTGTCTGATGAGTCTTTACAGCCTGTGCCCAGATGTAGGGCATCAGCTTGCCCTTGAGCTTTGTGAAGAAGCGGAGAACATCAACGCACTCTGTGGAACCGTCCTTATCGAAGAGCCAGGGCACACGATAGGAGGAGTTTCCGTGGAGACGGGAATGAGTGGAGAAAAGTCCGAAAGCAGCCCATCTCTTGTAGATATCTGCGGGAGCAGTTGCCTCAAAGCCCGACATATCGTGGCTGAAGAAGCCGAAGCCCGACATACAGAGGGAAAGTCCGCCTCTGATAGTCTCAGCCATAGAGGTGTACTCTGCGGAGCAGTCACCGCCCCAGTGAACGGGGAATTTCTGACCGCCGACAGTTGCGGAACGTGCAAAGAGGCAAGCCTTGTTCTCGCCGTAGTATTCCTTAAGAACACCGAAAACGGTCTTGTTGTAGAGATATGTATAGTAGTTGTGCATTGCAATGGGGTCGGAGCCGTCGAAATACTTTACCTTGGTGGGGATCCTCTCACCGAAGTCAGTCTTGAAGCAGTTTACGCCCATTTCGCAGAGAACTCTGAGCTTGGAAGCATACCACTCGCAGGCTGCGGGATTTGTGAAGTCAACGATAGCCATTCCGGGCTGCCAGAGCTCTGCCTGGAACACGCTGCCGTCAAGGTTCTTGATGAAGTAGCCGCCCTTTACACCCTCATCAAAGAGAGCGGAGCGCTGAGCGATGTAGGGGTTTATCCATACGCATATTTCAAGATTCTTGTCAGTCTTAAGACGCTTGAGCATACCTGCGGGATCGGGGAACTGTCTCTTGTCCCACTCGAAGTCGCACCACTGGAACTCCTTCATCCAGAAGCAGTCGAAGTGGAATACCTGAAGAGGGATATCTCTCTCAGCCATACCGTCGATAAAGGAGGTAACAGTCTCCTCATCATAGTTGGTGGTAAAGGAAGTGGTGAGCCAGAGACCGAATGTATATGCGGGAGGAAGCGCAGGCTTGCCTGTAAGGGTCGTGTAGTTTGAAAGCACCTCGGGGATATCAGCGCCGCCGATAACGAAATATTCAAGGCGCTCGCCGGGAACAGTGAAGGATACCTTGGAAACTGTATCGGAGCAAACCTCAAATGATACCTTGTCGGAGGAGTTTACGAGAACGCCGTAGCCTGTGGAAGATACATAGAAGGGAATGCACTTGTAGGACTGCTCGGAGCAGGTGCCGCCGTCGGAGTTCCAGGTCTCAACGTTCTGACCGTTCTTAACGAAAGGAGTGAACTTCTCGCCGAAGCCGTAGAAATACTCGCCGACATTCATAGTGAACTGTTCACGGAGGAAGGTTCCTCTTGCGTCCTGAGGATAGCTCCAGAATGTATCGTCCTGCATAGAGTTAAGACGTGCGGAGGTCTTGAACTTGCTCTCGTTTACGATGGAAGCACTTCTCCAGGCACCGCCTGTAAGTCTCTTATCCTTATAATAGTACTGAACAGACCAGCTGAACTTGCCGATGACAACTCTTGTGTCGCCGCTCTGCATCTCCCAGCAGTCGTCCTTTTCTGTGATAACGGGAGTAAAGCCCTGATCCTCTTCAAGCTCGAACTTGGGAGCGTTGTCAAGAGCGCCCTTGAAATGCTCAACAGTAACCTTGAAAACGTCCTTCTGAGTCGATGTGATAGTAACATCGAGGCAGGGACCGCCAAGGGTCATTCCTCTGTTCTGAATGTACTGGGTAGTGGCGTAGATGTTGAGACCGTTCTTAACGGGAGTGATCTCATAAGCCTGCGAAGCGTAGTTTACTTCGTAGCCTCTCTGATTGAGCCAGAAACCGTCTGCAAATTTCATTGTGGAAGTCCTCCTTAAATTGTGATTTTATATGTATGCTTATTGATCGCTTTTTTGGGAATATTACCCCTGAAAACATAACAGTCAGCCAAAAGTGCCGTGTAATGTTATCGTTTACATTGTATAACATCAACAAGAGAATGTCAAGGGGTTTTTGAATTTTTACATTTTATTAATATAGCTTCCTGAGATGCATCAACCTGTGCTTCATCTGCACAGCCCGCAAAGGTCATAAAAGCCGCCTGATTTATGTACGCCCCCCTATAGCGATCTTATATGAATAATTATAACATATCTGCACTAAAATTTCAACTGCTTTTGAGATTTTTTGTGCATCAAGCAACAAATAACAGCTTAAAGGTTTACTTCACTTTTTTGATACAAAATAAAGAATTAATATTAATTGACAACTGTTTCCCGATATGGTATATTATACAAAGTTAGTTATTCTTTATTCAGCATAATGTATAATACTAATAACCAATTAACCTATAGACAAATCCTCGGCTGAAATAAGCCCATTCTGCGTCAAGCTCCTTTGCCGGGCGCAAAGCCCGCCTGCGGTCGCTTTCCTAGACTGGGCTTATTTCATCTGTCGGCTTTATCTATAGAACAATTGGTTATTAGTATAAGAAAAAATTAATTTGAAGGTGAATAAAAAATGAATTTCAAAAAGCTTTTTGCAAAAGTGACCGCAGCAGTAAGTGCGGCGGTTATGGCAGTTTCCCTTTCAGCAGGCGTAAGCGCAGCCGTTAAGGACTTCGACTTTGATGTTACGAACGCTCCACTTCTCGAGCCCTGGACAAGCTACACTATCGGAATGGACCACTACGACCCCACAAAGATAACCGCAGATTCCCGGGTCATCATTACATACACCTGCGAATACCTTAATGAAAAAGAAGAAGCTCCCGTTGAGCTTATCGTCCAGAGCTGGTCATCTCCCGACACTCCTATGGCAAGCACCACAGGCACTGTCTGGGCAAAGGTCGCTCCTGCGGAGTATGACGACAGCCACGCCGTTTTCAACTATGCCGATATGGTAACAGCCTACGGAACATCGGATTTCTCAGGCGTTGACGCTCTCTGCATCGGCGCTACCGACAGGGCAAACATCACCGTAAGCTCCTGCACCATTACAAACTGCGGCGATGATATGTACATCAAAATGACCGATGCGGAACGTGCCGAGGCTTACAAAAACGCCCTCATCATAGTTCTTGCTTCCGCTCTTGCACTTATCGTCATCATAATCGTTGTATTTATGGTGATCCTCAAGAGAAAGACCAGCTACGCTTATGACCCCACACTCGGCAGATATGTCAAGATGGATAAGGGTGACAAGGAAGAAAAGCAATAACACATTTAATGTGCCGTTCCCGTTCAGAAGCGTTCGGGAACGGCATTATTTTTCTCCGAAAAATTCCTGCACCATTTTTCCGCCGCAGCATAATATGAACTATGAAGGCAAGACAAAGCGGAAAAAGCCGCTGAGCAAAAGCCTTCGGGGCAATATGCCGAATGGAATAAAGCCCTAATACATTTAATAAAGGAGCGTTTTATTATGAACTGCAACTGTGGATTTTCCGGAGGTAACTGCTGCTGGATCGTTATTATCCTTCTCGTTCTCTTCTTCTGCTGCGGCAACAACGGCGGTATTTGCTCAGCTTCCTGCTGATAAAAACAGGTGATTTCTGACCGTCTGCCATAAACGCAGACAGCAAAATCCCCTGCGGTCAACCGATCGCAGGGGATTTGTTATGCTTGTATGAGTTTATCAGCCCATTACAGCGACAACATCGTGAACGCCGCCTGTAATTTCAGTGATAATGTTTCCGTCAACAGCCTTGCCGTCAACAGTAAGGGACTTGATGCCCTTGGAAACGTGAGAGGGATTCTCAACCTTGATATTGAAAGTAGCTCCTCTGAACTGACGGGTAACGGTGTAGCCGTCCCAAGCCTTAGGAATGGAGGGGTCGATCTTAAGACCGCTGTAATCGGGAATGATACCGAGAATGTACTGGGAGATAGCAACGAAGTTCCAAGCTGCTGTACCTGTGAGCCAGCTGTTCTTTGCTTCACCGAAGCGCTTAGCGTCCTTACCTGCGATCATCTGAGCATATACATAGGGCTCAGTGCGGTGGAGCTTCTCATCCTCCTGATATGCGGGAGCAATTCTTGTGTAGTAATCGAATGCAGCGTCACCCATACCTGCGTATGCAGCAGCGCACATTATCCAGGCATTGTTGTGGCAGAAGATACCTGCGTTCTCCTTGTATCCGCCGGGATATGTGGAGATCTCGCCGTACTCTACGATATATCTTGTAAATGCAGGGTTGTTGAGAACAAGACCGTGCTTTGTGCCGAGGTACTTCTCGATGCTTGCCATAGTCTTTTCCGTGAACTCCTTACCGCCGATGTCGGACATAATGCAGAAGCCCTGAGGTTCAATGAAAATCTTGCCCTCTTCGTTCTCGTGGGAGCCGACCTTCTTGCCGTATGCATCATATGCACGGAGGAACCAATCGCCGTCCCAGCCGTAGTCGATGATAGCCTGCTTCATCTTGTCGATCTCAGCCTGAGCCTTGTCAGCCTCGGCATTGTCGCCCATTCTGCGGCAAAGCTCAACATACTCGGGTCCGATGTATGTGAACATACCTGCGATCATTACGGATTCGGCAGTCTGCTCGTTAAGGGGTGCGCCTGTTTCGGGGTTAACTTCCTTGGAAATGTTGCTTGCGGTGTTCTGGAAGCTCTCGCCGGGTACACGGGAGAAGCAGTTCAGGTTAAGGCAGTCATTCCAGTCAGCACGTCCGATAAGAGGAAGTCCGTGAGGACCTTTGTTGTTTACAACGTGGTAGAAGCTTCTCTTAAGGTGGTCAAGGAGGGGCTGTGCAAGAGCGGGATCGTTCTTGTAATCTACCATTTCGTTAAGGATTCCGTAGTCGCCTGTCTCCTTGATGTATGCAGCTGTGGAAAGGATCATCCACAGGGGGTCATCATTGAAGTTTGTGCCCGCAGCATCGTTGCCCTTCTTGGTAAGGGGCTGATACTGGTGGTAGTTTCCGCCGTCCTCAAGCTGAGTTGCGGCGATATCGAGTATTCTCTCCCTTGCTCTCTCGGGTATCTGATGAACGAAGCCCAGGAGGTCCTGGTTGGAGTCACGGAAGCCCATACCTCTTCCGATGCCGCTCTCGAAATAGGAAGCGGAACGTGAAAGGTTAAATGTTACCATACACTGGTACTGGTTCCAGATATTTACCTGTCTGTTGAGCTTCTCATCGGGAGAAGAGATAGTGTACTTTGCAAGGAGATCGTCCCAGGTCTTTTTGAGCTCTGCAAGAGCTGCGTCAGCCTTGTCAGCGGAATCGAACTTCTTCATCATCTCGTAAGCTCTGGACTTGTTCATAGAGCCGTCAGCATTGAACTTCTCGGGATAGGGGTTCTCAACATAGCCGAGAACATAAACGAGAGTCTTAGTCTCCCCTGCCTCGAGGGTGATGTTCTTGCAGTGAGATGCAACGGGAGACCAGCCGTCAGCAACGGAGTTCTTGGGCTCACCTGCGAAAACTGTTGCAGGGTCTGCAAAATCGTTGTAAATGCTGCCCATAAAGGTCTCACGGTCAGTATCGAAGCCGTCAATGGACTCATTTACGGTGTAGAAAGCAAAATGATTTCTTCTTTCCTTGTACTCGGTCTTGTGGAAAATGGTGCTGCCCTCGATCTCAACCTCACCGGTGTTGAAGTTTCTCTGGAAGTTTGCGGAGTCGTCCTGAGCGTCCCAGAGACACCACTCAACGAAGGAGAAGAGCTTAAAGGACTTCTTTTCGCCGCTCTCATTTTTGAGAACTACCTTCTGTACCTCGCCTGTGAAATTCTGGGGAACGAAGAATGTCACCTCAGCGGAAAGTCCGTTCTTCTTGCCCTTGATAATGGTGTAGCCCATACCGTGGCGGCATACATACTCATCGAGCTCGGTCTTTACGGGAGACCAGCCGGGGTTCCAGACAGTGCCGTTGTCGTTTATGTAGAAATAGCGTCCGCCTGCATCAGCGGGAACGTTGTTGTAGCGGTAACGGGTGATTCTTGCAAGACGGGCATCTTTATAGAAGCTGTATCCGCCTGCGGTATTGGAGATAAGGCTGAAAAAGTCCTGTGTTCCGAGATAGTTTATCCAGGGATAAGGGGTTTTGGGAGATGTGATGACATACTCCTTGTTAGCGTCATCAAAGAAACCGAATTTCATTGAACATACCTCATTTTCATAATAATTAAGCCCTGTCGTTCACGGGGCAAGCAGTACAGCGCTGCAAAGCGGCTTCTCTCCAAACTGAGCCGAAATAATGCAGTCGGGTACATATTGCTTTATTTATTTTAACATATTAAACGTTTTAATTCAACCGTAATGTGTTATTTTTGCATAACAAATTATTCAAACGTTTTTTGTGCATTTGGTACAAAATCAAAGATCATACAAAATAAAGACTGACACAGCGTCGGAATAACCATAACACGCCACACGCCTCGCCGGTATCGTTCACAAAAAATTTACCAATAATCACAAAAATAATTTAAAACACCCCTTGACAAAAAAGGAGCATAGTGATATTATTTGACTGTAAAATATTTTAAACCGTTGATTGAGAGTAGTATCATCGGAAAGTCACTTTAAGAGAGCCGCAGGCGGTGAGATTGCGGCAGCAGACGTTGATGTGAATGGACTCATGAGGGCAAACTGAGCCGTGTATCGGTTAGGGGAGACGCAAGACCGTGCGTTATTCGGAGCGTGTATGTCAGTACATTGCAGCTTGAGAGGCGTAATTATTACGCAATTTGGGTGGTACCGCAGGAAATGATCTCCTGTCCCATTTATTTGGGGCAGGAGTTTTTTATTTTTATCATTGTTTTTTGAGAAAGGAAAGATATTTATGAGAAAGTTCAGAAAAACAGCAGCTGTATTCGCAGCAGCACTTGCACTCACAGCATTCGCAGGCTGCGGACAGACCGCAGACACATCATCTGCCGAGACAGAGGCTTCAGCAGCAGCAGTTTCCGAGGGCGGCTACAAGATAGGCGTTATCCAGTACGGCAGCCACCCCTCCCTTGACAACTGCTTCGCAGGCATTGAGCAGGCACTCACCGAGTCCGACCTTGAGCTCACCATCGACCGCCAGGACGGCAACTTTGACAGCGCTACCTGCGACACTATTGCAAAGAATATGGCTGCCAAGGAATATGACCTTATCTTCGCTATCGCAACTCCCGCAGCCGTTTCCGCATATGCAGCCACAGCAAACACCGATATCCCCGTTATCTTCTGCGCAGTGTCCGATCCCGTTGCGGCAGGTCTCGTTGAGGATATGAACGCTCCCGGCGGCAACTGCACAGGAACCTCAGATATCCTTGATTTCAGCGCACAGCTTGATCTTATCCGGGCTCTCCAGCCCGATGCGACCAAGATAGGCGTTCTTTATACCACAAGCGAAGCAAACTCCGTGTCCCAGCTCGCAAGCCTCAGAGAAGCAGCTGAGCCCAGAGGCATCGAGATAATCGACCAGGGCGTTCAGGGCGCTGCCGATGTTCCCCAGGCTGCGACTTCCCTCGTTACAAAGGTAGACTGCGTAAACAACTTTACCGACAATAACGTTGTAAGCAACCTCACCGTCCTCCTCGAGCAGGCAAACTCCGCAAATGTTCCCGTTTACGGTTCCGAGATCGAGCAGGTAATAAACGGCTGCATCGGCTCCGTTTCCATTGATTACGTTGCTCTCGGAAAGGCTACCGCAGATATGGGCATAAGAGTTCTGGACGGCGAAAGCGCAGGCACTATCCCCGTAGGCAAGATCTCCGACGGCACAGCTGTTGTAAATACCGATGTAATGGCTGATTTCGGCATCACTCTCCCCGACTCCTACGCTGACGCAGAAAAGGTAACTTCCGCCGACAAGGCTGAATGATAAAAACGAGGTTTAAAGGTTTATGGATATATTGCTGAACATCTTCCGTGTAACTCTTGAAGAGGGACTGATGTATGCCCTCCTTGCAATGGGCGTGTACATCACATACAGTATCCTCGATTTTCCCGACCTTTCCGTGGACGGAACAATGCCTATGGGCGCAGTAGTCACCGCCGTGCTCATCATCGCAGGGGTAAATCCGTGGCTCTGCCTGCTCATTTCCTTTGTGCTGGGAATGCTTGCGGGAACGGTCACAGGACTGCTCCACGTAAAGCTCAATATCCGTCCCCTGCTCTGCGGAATAATCGTCTACACAGCAATGCTGTCCGTAAACCTTGTTATCCTCTTCAAGGGCAACAACGGCATAACCGTGGCATCATTCTTCAAAAAGCCCACTATCTTCAATTCTGGTCTTGCCGCACTTCTCCCAACAGCGTGGAGAATAACCATAGTTTCCCTTGTGCTGGTGATAATTTTCAAGCTTGCAACAGACTTTTATCTCCGCACAAAATCGGGACTTCTGCTGAGAGCTGTGGGCGATAACGAAAAGTACGTAACAATGCTTGCAAAGGATCCGGGAATGGCAAAAATACTCGGTCTTGCCATAGGCAACGGCTTTGCATCTCTCGCAGGCTGCATCATTGCACAGGCAAAGGGCTCCGCAGACCAGCAGATGGGCGTTGGAATGGTAGTTCTGGGACTTGCCTCCGTTATCATAGGTCTCAGCATCTTCAAGAATGCCAGATTTATGAAGCCCACCACAATGGTTATCCTCGGAAGCCTGCTTTATAAAGCGTGCCTTACGATCGCACTTGCCCTCAATCTTCCCACGGAATACCTGAAACTCCTTATGGCAGTGCTCTTCACAATCGCACTTGTGTTCAGCGAAAAATTACCCGTAAAAAGCAAACTGAAAAGGGGTGTGTAAACTATGCTGGAGCTAAAAAATATCTGCAAGGTCTTTAACGCAGGCACAGTTGACGAGACCACCCTGTTCAGTGATTTCAATTTCACCGTGAACGACGGCGAGTTCGTCTCCGTCATCGGCTCAAACGGCAGCGGAAAAACAACGATGTTAAACCTTGTCTGCGGAACAATGATCCCCGAAAAGGGCTCAATAATATTCGGCGGCAAAGACATCACCAGGCTTCCCGAGCATAAAAGAGCCGCACGTATCGGACGTGTTCTCCAGGATCCGAGAATGGGAACCTGCGGAAATCTCACAGTCCTTGAAAATATGGCACTTGCGGATAACAAGAACAAGCTTTTTGGTCTGGGCACGGGTGTAAACAAGAAGCGCACAGACTATTACAGGTCACTTCTGGAGACCTGCGGAATGGGACTCGAAAACCGAATGAATGTCCCCGTCGGCAATCTCAGCGGCGGTCAGAGACAGGCAATTGCCCTGATAATCGCCTCAATGACAGACATTGATCTGCTCATTCTCGATGAACACACCGCAGCCCTCGACCCCAAATCCTCCGAAACGCTTATGAAGATAACCGACAAGGTGGTAAAGGAGAAAATGGTAACAACCCTTATGGTCACACATAATCTCAGATTTGCCGTTGAATACGGCAGCAGGCTCGTAATGATGCACGAGGGTCACTGCGTTATGGATCTGAGCGGTGAAAAGAAGCAGAACGCCAAGGTCGATGACCTCCTCTCCGTTTTCAACGAGATAAGCATTGAATCGGGCAACTGATAAAGCCTTTTTAAAATGAATTTTTCACAGCCGTTCCGTGATTTCGGGGCGGCTGTATTTGTAAAATACTTAAACCAGAGCGTATCCGAAAGCTCAAAAGAGTTGTATCATTTAGACAAAAGCCAAATGGAAGCAACGTGTACGAAA
>CAKSPU010000013.1 GCA_934486875.1 uncultured Oscillospiraceae bacterium | reverse complement strand
TCCTCAATAGCTCAGTCGGTAGAGCGCATGACTGTTAATCATGATGTCGCTGGTTCGAGTCCAGCTTGGGGAGCCAATTCCTTTGAATCCGAACTCTTCACAGGGTTCGGATTTTTTTGTGTCTTTATCCGAAATATCTTTGCATTTATGCTATAAAAGTTTTTTTATGTAATTCTTTTTACATCGTTGACAAATTTTTGTATTTGATGTATAATAAATTGTAAATAATCATATGTCAGGGGGAATTGAATATAATGAGAAAAAAACTTTTTAGTGCAGTTCTGGCGGTCGTTCTTTCAGCTGCGATGACAGCGATTAGTCTGCCTGTAAGTGCGCTGGTCGGAACATCTGACGAGCTTTACGCAGCCGCACAGCCTGAATTTCAGACAGGTGCATATGATATCCTTTTGCAGGATATCCCGGAGCCTACATATACTTATGAGACATACGAAGCACCCTCTCAGGCGGAAGTTGCAATAAAGCTTGGCAGCAATTTTGGTGATAACACATATAATTTCTATCAGCTGCTAACATCATCTCAGAAGACTAACTATAAGCAGATGCTGGCAGCACTGCGCAGTGATCCCGGAGCGGAAAGCTGCACGGTTTCGGGTCAGGACGCAAATGATATTTACAGAGCATTTGTTGCACTTGTATTGGACTGCCCTGAATATGTGGGACTTTCTTATCCTAAAGTATCTTATTCTTATAGTTCATCGGATGCTCAGGTTACTTTCGCATACTGCGATGGGCAATCAGCAGGAAGTGTTGCGGTAAACTCATATAAAGCAGTACAGAGTGAGGTTGCAAAGCTTGTAAATGCCTCATCTTCATTTACCACAAACTATGCTAGACTTAAATATTTTGCGCATTATTTATGTGATCAGGTCACATATAACGATAACGCTGCCCGTACCGGAGAAGGTGCAAACTGCTGGAATGCGTACGGAGCACTTGTCAACGGCAGCGGCGTATGCGAAAGCTATGCTGAAGCATTCAAGCTCCTTTGTGATGCCGTAAATGTGCCATGCACACTCGTTGTAAGTGAAACTCACGAATGGAACGCTGTTTATATGGACGGTGCGTGGTATTATGTTGACGTTACCTGGATGGACGCATATAGAACAAACGGAATGTATTATGATGACTGGTTTATGACAGGTACGAATTTTGCAAGTGATTCATCTCACGTTCAGTCATCGCAGGCTGTGCTCGGAATAACAGGATTCCTTGAATACCCGACTATAAGCGCAGAGCCCTATGACCCCGACAAGGCTCCTTCCACCCCCACAGTTTCGACAAAACCCACAAATGTAAAGGCTACAGCAGGGGTAAACAGCGCAACAATCACGTGGGACGCAGTATCGGGAGCAACCAAGTATGCAGTCTCCTATTATATGAACGGAAGATATACGATACTGACAGATACCTATACATCGACAAGATACACGGCAACAGGACTGACAGGCGGAGTGACATACCCGTTCCTTGTACAGGCATATGTAAACGGACAGTGGTCAGCATTTACATCGGCAGACCATGTAAGTGTAACTCCTCTTGGCAGTTCCGCAAAGCCGGCTAATGTAAAGGCTACAGCGGGAGTAAACAGCGCAACAATCACGTGGGACGCAGTATCGGGAGCAACAAAGTATGCAGTTTCTTATTATATGAACGGAAGATATACGATACTGACAGATACCTATACATCGACAAGATACACAGCAACAGGACTGACAGGCGGAGTGACATATCCGTTCCTTGTGCAGGCATATGTAAACGGACAGTGGTCAGCATTTACATCGGCAGACCATGTAAGCGTAACCCCTCTTGGCAGTTCCGCAAAGCCAACCAATGTAAAGGCCACAGCAGGAGTAAACAGCGCAACAATCACTTGGGACGCAGTATCGGGAGCAACCAAGTATGCAGTCTCCTATTATATGAACGGAAGATATACGATACTGACAGATACCTATACATCGACAAGATACACGGCAACAGGACTGACAGGCGGAGTGACATACCCGTTCCTTGTACAGGCATATGTAAACGGACAGTGGTCAGCATTTACATCGGCAGACCATGTAAGCGTGACCCCTCTTGGCAGTTCCGCAAAGCCGGCTAATGTAAAGGCTACAGCAGGAGTAAACAGCGCAACGATCACGTGGGACGCAGTATCGGGAGCAACCAAGTATGCAGTCTCCTATTATATGAACGGAAGATATACGATACTGACAGATACCTATACATCGACAAGATACACGGCAACAGGACTGACAGGCGGAGTGACATACCCGTTCCTTGTACAGGCATATGTAAACGGACAGTGGTCAGCATTTACATCGGCAGACCATGTAAGTGTAACTCCTCTTGGCAGTTCCGCAAAGCCGGCTAATGTAAAGGCTACAGCAGGTGTAAACAGCGCAACAATCACTTGGGATGCAGTATCGGGAGCAACAAAGTATGCGGTCTCCTATTATATGAACGGAAGATATACGATACTGACAGATACCTATACATCAACAACTTACACAGCAACAGGACTTACAGCAGACAGAACATACCAGTTCCTTGTACAGGCAAATGTAAATGGACAGTGGTCGCCTTTTACAACGGCAGATCTTGTATCGGTAAATATCTGATAAGCTCAGAAGCTGTTAAAAAATCCCCCTCCCATCGCATTTTCTGCGGTGGGAGGGGGATTTTCTTTTTATTATATGATATTTTTGAGGAAGTCTTTTATAAGCTTTACGTACTCGGGAACTTTCATTATTGTTGCGGTGTGACCGCCTGTCATATAGCATATAACAGGGGAGGTCATCATATCCGTCAGGTCCTTTTGCATATCGGCTGTGAAAAAAACGTCATCTTCGGGAAGTATGAGCAGAACCTTTCCGTCAAGATACTCAAAATCCGACTTCTTGCAGGGGGTGAGATCCACAACGGAGAAAACAAGCTTTGAAATGTGCAGGTCAAATTCGGCGGTGTAATCCTTGAAAATGTCATTTGCCATTTCCGTCATATAAAAGCGTTCCTCGGGGGAAGCATTCTTTGCGTGACCCATGATCGATTTTTTGTTGGACTTTCGCAAAATGTCATAGGGCATTGTTTCAATAGCCTTTAAAAGCAGCGGAGCTGCCGCCTTGTATTTCTTCCTGAGCGTTCCCAAAACATTTTCGGAAATGGCGGCGGTGGAGAGCAGGCAAATTCCCGCAGTCCTTTCGGGGTGCTTTACCGCAAGCTCCTGAGCCATATATCCGCCAAAGGATGCGCCTATCCACACGGCTTTATCAATCCCGAGGGCATCAAGGAAACCGATTATCCCCTCGGTAAGACTTACAGCGTCGGTATATGCATACGGGTAGTCAAAGGCGATCATTCTGTACTCGTCCTCAAATGCCTTGATGTAGGGAAATGCAAGCTCGGGAACGCCAAGTCCGCCCACAAGGAAAACAAGTACCTTGTCACCCTTGCCGCTGTCAAGATAGTTGAATGCTGTGCCGTTCACATCTGCGGTCTTATAGCTGTGGGTCTCAAAGAAACGCTTTCTGTCACGGCGGTATGACATCGGCTCGGGCAGGGCTTTTTCACTGTCAAAGGGCAGTCCGCAGCAGCGCTTTATGTCCTGCGCCCACTGCTCGGGATATTTCATTAAAAGCTCTTCGTGTCCGAGATCTCTTGCAACTATGTCCGCATCGGGGAAATGCTTCTCGTATCTCCCGAAATACTTTTCGCCCATTTTCAGTGCATAGAAAATGTGTACAACAGTGTTTTCAACACGGATATTGTCCTCAAGGGGGGTTATAAGGTCGGAGTAAAACTGATTTTTTATGCTGTCCTTTGTTGCGTACTGAGCGCTTTTCAGGTAGCTGCCGAAAAATTCAATTGACTTTTCAGTCTCCTCGGGGTCTTTGCCCTCCTTTGCAGCTTTCTTTCTCTGCATATTCGCCATCCAGTCGGGGAGTTTGCCGCTCTTGGCGCTTTTTTCCATAATGGGGCACACGATGCCCGACTGTATCTTTGCGCCGATAACTCCTGCCTGATCCAGATCGGAGCTGCCGATAAAGCCGTGATCTATATGGATATTTTTTCGCTGAATGAGCAGTCCCACAAAGCTGCCGCCCAGAGAACAGCCGTATGCCGCAAAGATTTTTCCGTCAAATTTTTCCTTTATGTAGTGCTCTATCCTTTCGCACTCTTCATACATATTTTTAAACTCTGCATCGGGCTGAGTTTCGTCAAAGCCGTCATATGATACCGCAACGACCTGAAATGTGTCGGTGAGCAGGGGAATGATGCCTTTGAATACCGACCAGTGGCAGCAGGTTCCCGGGAGCAGGAGCATTACGGGAGAGGTCTCTTTTCCGAATCTGTAGAATTTCATATATAAAACGTTCCTTTCATATGCGTTAGACACAGCTAACTTAAACTTGAATTAAGTTAGCTTATGATAACCTAAAAATATTATATCACCTGCATTTTTATTTGTCAATACAAAATAACCCGAGCCGTTTGGACAGAACTGTATTGCATTCGTAAAAAAAAGGTGATATAATAGTATATATTATCACACCTGAAAGGAATGTTAAATATAATGAATAAAAAGCTTATGGCAGGTCTTGCCGCACTTCTTCTCTGTGTAAGTATGACCGCCTGCAAGTCAGAGGACAGCGCAAATACCGATACATCAGCGGAGACCACAGTTTCGGGACCGGCTTCCGAGACCGTCACCGAAGCTGACCTCACCCCCACAGAGCCTGTTGACCTTGAAGCAGGGCTTACGGATAAAATGTATCAGAGGGCACTGCTCAACGAGGGCAACCGTTCCCGCCTTGCAGCTGCTATGAAAAAGGCTGAAAACGGCGAGCCTGTGACTATCGGAGTTATCGGCGGCTCTATCACTCAGGGCAGCAGCGCTGCCAATCACGCAAACTGCTATGCGGAGCTTTTCCATCAGTACTGGGTGGAGAAATTCCCGAACAGCGAGATCACCTTTGTAAATGCGGGTATCGGCGGCACAAACTCATATCTCGGTGTTCACCGTGCCGACAAGCAGCTTCTTGACTACAAGCCCGATGCCGTTATCGTGGAATTTTCCGTAAACGACACCGACAAGGTTATGAACAAGTATTCCTATGACAGCCTTGTAAGAAAGATACTGAACAATGAGGGCGACCCTGCGGTTATCCTTCTTTTCACAACTCAGGAGGACGGCACGAGCCTTCAGGACGTTCACAAGGAAATTGGTCTTGCCTATGACCTGCCTATGCTCAGCTACCGTGAGGCAGTATATCCCGAGGTTGCGGCAGGCACTCTTGACTGGAAATCTATCTCTCCCGACAATATCCACCCCAATGATGCAGGTCACGGTCTTATCGGTCAGCTCCTGTCAAGATATCTTGACAGTGTTTATGACGACCTTGACAATATCGACACCTCTTCAACAGCCTTTGACACCGCTTCCTATACATATGATTACTACAAGAACGCAGCGATGCTGGGCGCTTCCGAAGTAAATGCCGAAGAGATGAGCGGCTTTGAGATATCGGGCAACAAGGTATATCCCGACCTTTTCCCCGACAATTTCGTTACCGAGGGGGAGGGATATCTTAAATTCGAGACAGAATGCCAGAATCTCGGCATATTCTACTTAAAGCAGACCGACGGCAAGGGCGGCAAGTATGACGTTCTTGTTGACGGCGAGAGAAAATCCGTGCTTGATGCGGATTTCTCAGGCGGCTGGGGCAGCTACGGCGAGACCCAGCAGATCATCATCGGAAAGGAATCGGGAAAGCACACTGTTGAGATAAAGCTTTCCGAGGGCAGCGACAAGACAGCTCTTACAATTTTCGGAATAATGGTGAGCTGATAAGCATTTTTAACGGAGATCTACTATGGCAGAACAAAAGAAATATGAAATGGATATGTGCAGCGGCTCTATACTGAAAAAGATGCTGATGTTTACACTGCCTCTTATGCTTTCGAGTATATTGCAGCTGCTGTTCAATGCGGCGGATATCGTTGTGGTGGGGCGCTTTGCGGGGGATAACTCCCTTGCGGCAGTGGGCTCCACAACGGCGCTTATAAACCTGCTCACGAACCTTTTTGTGGGCTTGTCCATAGGTGCGAATGTCACCGCAGCACGAAATTACGGCGGAAAGCGCAATGATGCTCTGAGCCGCACTGTCCACACTGCCGTGACTATAAGCATAATAAGCGGCGTTATCCTCACGGTGATAGGTGTGCTGGGCACAAAGGAGATGCTCCGTCTTATGAGCACCCCCGATGAGATAATCGACCTTGCCGCCGACTATCTGAGGATCTACTTTGCGGGTATAACCGCCACTACGATATACAACTTCGGCAGCGCCCTGCTCAGAGCCATAGGCGATACAAAGCGTCCGCTGTACTATCTCCTTGCGGCGGGAGCGGTGAATGTTGTACTGAACCTGCTCTTTGTCATCGTATTTAAAATGGACGTTTCGGGAGTTGCCCTTGCAACTATAATTTCCGAGTCCCTTTCGGCATTCCTTGTTATCCGCTGCCTTATGCGGGAAACGGGAGCGATAAAGCTGGAGCTGAAAAAGCTCAGGGTCCACAAGGCGGAGCTTATATCAATTATCCGCATAGGTCTCCCCGCAGGCTTTCAGGGCATAGTTTTCGCCCTGTCCAACGTGGTGATACAGTCCTCCGTGAACCTGTTCGGAAATATCGTGGTTGCGGGAAATTCCGCCGCCGCAAATATCGAGGGCTTTGTCTATATGGCGATGAACTCCTTCTATCAGGCGACACTTTCCTTTATGAGCCAGAACTTCGGCGCAGGAGAATACAAGCGCCTTAATAAGATACTTGCCTGCGGCGAGCTTTGCGTTGTAATGGTGGGGCTTGTTCTGGGAAATGCTGCGGTGCTTTTCGGAAATCAGCTTCTGAGCATATATTCCGACAGCCCCGAGGTGATCGCAGCAGGAATGGTGCGTCTCCATTACATTTCAAAGGTGTATTTCCTCTGCGGCATAATGGACGTTCTTGTGGGAGCACTGAGAGGGATCGGCTATTCGGTGCTGCCGATGGTGGTTTCACTCCTCGGTGCCTGCGGACTTAGACTTCTGTGGATAGCAACGGTCTTTCAGATACCACGGTTCCACAAGGTCGAGGTAGTTTATCTTTCATACGCAATAACCTGGATAATCACCGCAGGAGTTCATTTCCTGTGCTACGTTATCGTGCGGAAAAAGGTCGCACGGAAATACGAGCAGGGCACACCTGCAAATGTATAATACTAATCTTTAATCAACCTATAGACAAATCCTCGGCTGAAATAATCCCACTCTGCGTCAAGCTCCTTTGCCGGGCGGCAAGCCCGCCTTCAGTCGCTTTCCTTGATTGGAATTATTTCATCTGTCGGCTTTGTCCATAGAACGATTAAAGATTAGTATAAGGCTTATGCGGCAGCTCTTTCGGGGCTGCCCGCAGCCGTACACACAGCCGCCACGGGGAGGGAAAGCAGAAACCACCCTGCGGAATATGAGGGACATATCTGCCCCAGGATATTCAGATACATATGGGAATAATCCCACACGTCCCACCTGAGAAGTACATTGACTATGCACCCAACAGTGAACTCGAAAAAGGTTATGACGCACATTCCGAAAAAGCATTTGAAGAGAATGCTGTCCTCGGGGTGGCGGGCGTAGCGGAGATACATTATCAGCAGGCATATTCCTCCTGTTATGGTCATAGTCCAGTGGGTATAGCCCCTTGCCACTATCTCGATAAGGGAGTACATCACACCTCCGCCCAGAAATACGGCGAGATGCCGCCCGAAAGCGGTGGTATCGCTCCACGGGGTAAGGCTTGAACGCACAGAGCTCTGCATATCATATCAGTCCTTTCCGAAAGAATTTACTGATATTATCTCTCAAAGGCGTGATAAAATACTCCCAGAAGCAAAACCAATAAAAGGAACGAACACAATGAAGGAAGAAAAATTTTTCGCTATCATCTCCCGAATGAAGTACATCAACCGCTGGGGGCTTATGCGCAACACCATTACCGAAAATATCAGCGAGCACAGCCTTGAAACTGCCTTTATCGCCCACGTTCTGGCGCTGTACAGAAATGTGCGGTTCGGCGGGAATGTTGATCCCGAGCGCTGCGCAGTCCTTGCGATGTATCACGATGTGACCGAGATAATCACAGGCGACCTGCCCACACCTATCAAATATTACAGCCCCGATATCCGTTCGGAATATGACAAGGTGGAGAAAATGGCGGAGGAAAAGATGCTTTCCTATCTTCCCGATGACCTGAGAGAGCATTATCGTCCCCTGCTTGGGCATACAGATGATGAGCGGGAGCTGTGGGAGCTTGTGAAGGCTGCCGACAAGCTTTCGGCGCTGATAAAGTGCGTGGAGGAGCGGCAGATGGGCAATTCCGACTTCACAGATGCGGAAAAGTCAACGCTGGAATCCATTCGGGAAATGAATATTCCCGAAGCGGAGGAGTTTTTAAAGGAATTTATGCCCGCTTACAGCGGAACCCTTGATAAGCAGGCAAAATAATGCATCGGAGATATCGGCAAATATGCTGATATCTCTTTTTTGGGGGCGCAAAAAACGGCTGATGCACACAAGGTACATCAGCCGTCTGATAACAAGTATGTTAAAACTGTAAGCTAAGATTACTTGAGCTCAACAGTAGCGCCGGCAGCTTCGAGCTTAGCCTTGAGCTCTTCAGCCTCAGCCTTGGGAGCAGCTTCCTTAAGAGTCTTGGGAGCAGCCTCAACAGCTTCCTTAGCTTCCTTAAGGGAAAGACCGCAAGCGTCCTTAACAGCCTTGATAACGTCCATCTTCTTGTCGCCGAAGGAAGCGAGAACAACGTCGAACTCGGTCTTCTCAGCTTCAGCAGCAGCGCCTGCACCTGCAGCGGGGCCTGCAGCAGCAACAACAGCGGTTACACCGTACTTTTCCTGGATAGCTTCAACGAGCTCAGCGAGCTCAAGAACAGAAAGAACATCGATCTGGTCTAAAATGGTAGTGATCTTTTCAGATGCCATGATAATAATCTCCTTTAATATTTATTTTGGTTTTACGCAGCAGCGGTATAAAGATAACGCTTATGCTGCTTCCTCTGCCTTCTTGTCGGCGAGAGCTTTGAGTGTAGCTGCGAGCTTCTGCATAGGACCCTGGAGAGAGCCAACGAGCTGAGCAAGCAGAACATCCTTGGAAGGTATCTTGGACAGAGCCTCAACACCCTTAGCGTCATAAACAACGCCCTCAACATATCCACCCTTGAGGTTGAACTTGTCGTCGTGTTCAGATGCAAACTTACCGAGGATTCTTGCGGGAGCAGTCTGGTCGTTTTCACAAACAGCGAGAGCAGTTGTACCCTCGAGAACTCCGCAGAGATCTTCGAGACCGTTCTCCTTGAGAGCAATTCTGAGCATTGTGTTCTTCTCAACGAAGTACTTAACGCCGGCTTCTCTCAGCTCTTTTCTGAGCTTGGTATCCTCCTCAACGGTGATACCCTTGTAGTCAACGAGAACGCCTGAGCAGGAAGCCTTTACGAGCTCGGAAAGCTCAGCGGCTCTTGCCTTCTTGGTTTCAAGAATCTTTGCGCTTGGCATAAAATTTCACCTCCGAAAAAGTTGAAAATTATGCTACCCATTCATAAAAAAGAAAATCCTTTCCCTGCAGTACAGGAAAGGAGCGTACAATCATAATAACAGTACAGCGATCTCTTTCCTCGGCAGGATTTACGGAAAAGTCAAAATTGCAGCTTGACTTGCCACCTGCTGTCTTTAGAATATGATAGCCTGCGTCGTTTCTCAACGACCTAATTACTATAACACATTATCAACGGCTTGTCAAGGGGTTTTTGAAAATTTTTCTGATTTTTTTGTTCGGATAATATATGGGCTGCTATACTATAATAATTATAGGTGCGCAAATGCTGCCCGTCTCCGCTTCCATAATGTTACATATGTAACCGAATTGTGATTATTTCCTGTGCAAATTCGGCGATTTTGTGAAAATCGTGCAAGATGTCGGGTAAATAACGAAAAAAATTTGTTATAATAATAGTTGTAGTGCATTTTGAATTGTGCTATAATAAAACTATGCTAAAAGGCACCAATAATTTATTTTGGAGGAAAAAATTATGAAAAAGATTCTTGCTGCTCTTGCAGCTTCTGCAATGGTTGTTTCTATGATGGGCGTTTCCGCTATGGCTGAAGGCCTTGACGGCGAAGGCGATACAATCGAGGAAGAGACTGTAGAAGAGACTGTTGAGGAAACTGAGGCTGAGGTTGAGGAGACTGAGGCTCCTGCTGAGACTGAGGCTGCTCCCGTTGAGACTGCTCCTTCTCCTGCAACAGGCAACTCTCCTGTAGCTATGGCTGTTATCCCCGTAGCTCTCGCTGCTGCTGCAATCGTTGCTAAGAAGGCTAAGTAATTTAGCTTAATTTGCAGAATTTGAACCCCGTTTTCCTTATGGGAAAGCGGGGTTTTCTTTATGCTGCGATGCTGTTATGCTTCCATTATATAGAAAATGAACAATGAAAACGTTTAAACTTCGGCGGATTGAATATAGATTTTTTGGGGAAAATATTGTATAATCTATTTATAAGTATCATTATGCCCTTATGCATAGCGATATTCACAAACAAATTCAAGAATAATTTTGGAGGAGATCAAAATGAAACTCAGAAGAATTGCAGCTGTAGCTGCAGCTTCCGCAATGGCACTCACAGCAGTGGCAGCATCCGCTTCCGCTTATGAGTACACCGCATTCCTTATGTTCACAGACATCGACTGGCTCTGGGGCAACTGGGACGCAGGCAACGGCACTGACGCTACTATCACAGGCCCCGGTACATACACCGTTTCCCTCGACAACACTCAGGCTGAGAACACAATGTCCGCTACAAACGGCGCTAACGTATTCTGCGTAGATATCATCGGCGGCTATGCTGATCTCGCTGATATGGACGTTACTCTCGACAGCATCAAGGCTGACGGCAACGAAGTTGCTTTCGACCCCGAGAAGATCTGCTACGGCGATATCGAGGAGAAGGGCAACTACAGAATCGAGATCCAGAACGCTTATGGCCTTACAGGCGATATGAGCGATCCTCACTACGGCGCAATTGACGCTGCTTCTTTCAGCGCTGCTGAGAAGATCGAGGTTACATTTACAATTTCTGACCCCAACGGCGCTGCTGAAGAGGCTGCTCCCGCTGAGGATGCTGCTCCTGCTGAAGAAGCTGCTGCTCCTGCTGAGGAGACTGAGGCTCCCGCAGCTGATACTTCCACAACTGCTGCTGCTACAGGCAACACATCTGCTGCTGCTCTCGCAGGCGTAATGGCTACAGCCGCTGCTGCTGCTCTTATCGCTAAGAAGCACACCAAGTAATAGCACGTAAATAAAGGCAAAATGCCCTGTTCGCACATTCTGCGGACGGGGCATTTTTTTGTCGGGAAATGTCGTGGTAAATATACACAAAAACACTCTCCAATATTTTATTTTTTCAATCGTTTACGCCGCTTGACAATATTCGCAAGCTGTGATATAATCATAATTGCAACAAACTAATTGATGCGGCCTTTGAACTGCATCATATATGTAATAGATCTATGTAATGTTACGATCTGTATAATAACTTGTTTGCAGTACATTTTGTATAAGAGATGCATCGCTAAATTGTGCAGTCCTCCAAAAATGTAAAAGTTGTTCTATAGATATTGACTAAATCGGATTTATGCGTTATAATATATATGATGTTAAGTTCTTATATTTCTATGTTAACATCCGTTTTGTTGTCTCCTTTCTTTTGTTCTACACATATTATCTTATGTGATGTCATCTGACTGAGCAGGGTTTTGTCCCTGCTATTTTTTTGCCCAAATACTTGAAGTTTACCAAAAAATTGTGAACTGTTTTATTCAATGTGCAGAATATACAACTGAAAACGTTTTTGCAATTGATTTTTTAATGCAAATATGATATGATTATACATAGTTATTAATCTCGAAAGGTATGGATCATTATGGGAAAGAATATAATTCTTTACGGCCCTCCCGGCACCGGTAAAACATACAACTCCGTCAACTATGCTCTGGCGATAATCTACAACATTCCCGTTGAAGCGGTAATGAAAAAGGACTATAATTCTATGCTCGACCGCTACAACGAGCTGAAAAACAGCTTCGGTCAGATAGAGTTCACCACATTCCACCAGTCTATGGGATACGAGGAATTTATCGAGGGTATCAAGCCCGTTTTCCTCGAGACTATGAATGAACGTGGTGAGCGTACCCGTAAAAAGGAAATGGTCTACGTCGTTGATAAGGGTATTTTCCGTGAGTTCTGTCAGAAAGCTGCGGAGCACCCCGACGAGCGCTACGTTTTCATCATTGATGAGATAAACCGAGGCAACATCTCCAAGATCTTCGGTGAGCTTATCACCGTTATCGAGCCTTCAAAGCGCCTTGGCGAACCGGAGGAAGTAAGGGTAAGACTTGCATATTCACAGGAGCCCTTCGGCGTTCCCTCAAATGTTTATATCGTGGGAACTATGAACACTGCCGACCGTTCCATCGCACTTCTTGACACCGCTATACGCCGTCGTTTCGACTTCGTTGAAATGCTCCCTCAGCCCGAGCTTTTCCACGATACATATGTTGAAGATGTCAGCATTGAAGCGCTTCTCTCAACTATCAACAAGAGAATAGAGATCCTCTGCGACAGAGAGCATACTATAGGACACGCCTATTTTATGTCGCTTAAGACCGACCCCTCTATCCAGCGTCTCGGCTCTATTTTCAAAAATGCCATTGTTCCTCTGCTCCAGGAGTATTTCTACGGCGATTATCAGAAAATGCGCTGGGTGCTGGGTGATTACAACAAGGAGCCTGACGAGCAGTTTGTCAAGGCGCTTGCGATCGACTACAAAAAGACATTCGGCGAAAATGTTGAGCTTTTCCTCGATGTTGATGATACATACGAGATAAATGAAGCTGCATTCTGGAATATTGATTCCTACAGAAAGCTGCTTTGATAATATTTCATAAGGGGCAATGCGCTGCACGCCCCTTATTTTAAACTGTGCACAGGAGGGCGGCATATGGGCAAAAGAGACCGATATAAGCTGCGTGAAAGCGATTTTTTCAAGATCGACGGACTTTCGGAGGTGGAGGGCGGCGTTGCGCTCCCCGCTGATATTTTTGAAATGCTGGAGTCCTTTGTGGTCGAAAAGAAAATGCCCGACCCCCGAGGCATAAACAGCTATATGCTCAGCGCTGAGGGCGAGGGAAACAACCGTATCCTCCGTGCAGGCGGATACGTGGGTGCTATGGTCTTTAAGGACGGCACCCAGATAGAGATCCTGCCGATGCTTTCGGCTAAAAACAGCAAGGGAGAAGAGCTTTCAAACAAGAGGATATTTCTCAATATGCTCAAATCAATGAGAAATCTTCCCCTGACAAATTACAATATGAACAACCGTGCGTCTGAGGCACTGAATGTTTTCGAGTCCTTTATCCTTGCGTTCATCAACGAGGTCACGGGTATCGTCAAGAACGGTCTGAAACAGAGCTACCGTCCTTATGAGGACAATGAGCACTTCCTTAAGGGCAAGGTAATATATGCAAAGCACGCAACGAAAAATTTTGCCCACAAGGACAAATTTTACGTTCAGTATGATGTTTTCACCATTGACAGACCCGAAAACAGGCTCATTAAATCCACGCTCAAATATCTGAGGAACATAACCTCCTCCGCCCGAAGCAAAAACAAGCTCGACAGCCTTATCGCTAACTTTGACGGAGTTGAATATTCTCAGAACTACAAGCAGGATTTTGCCGCATCTGTTCTTGACAGAAGTATGGCGGGATATGGCAATGCACTCAGGTGGGCGGAAATTTTCCTGCTCAGCCGCTATGTTACCGTTACAAGCGGACGAAATGTGGCATACGCCGTAATATTCCCGTCGGGCGAGCTTTTTGACAACTACACTGCATACAGCCTCAGCCGTATGCTTGACAACCAGCGATTCAAGATAGAGCTGCAAAAGAAGCGCTATCCACGCCTTAACCGACCTATGCCCCGAGACAGCGCACAGGCTCTTGCGGTTATGACCAGCCGTGCAGACGGTCTCAGAGTTGTTATCGACTCAAAGTGGCAGGGGCTTTCTTCAAGCGATGAAAATATGGGCATTTTGCAGACGGATATATACGATTTGTATAATTTACTTGAAATGTACAAATCGCAATCGGTCTGCTACATATACCCCTCCACTCCTCAGACCCGGGAGGACAACCGAGAGATATGCTTCAAAAATGAGGACGGTATTCTGGGACGTGTTTATTTTGTGGATATCGGTGATATGGAAGCCAGCCTTGCGGTAGTGCTTGAACATATTTTCGGTCAGAAGATCGAGGACTCCGAGCGCAGACGTGCGGCAGGAGCGGCGGTATAATACTATAATAAAAACTCTCCCGCAGAATTTTTCTGTGGGAGATTTCTCTGTATTTAAAGCATATTCAATTTATAAGCCAGTCATAATCTTTGCGGCAGTCAAGAATATGATCAACAAATATCGTATCATCTTTGATTTGATAAAGAACAAGATACCATTTTGGCACATACATTTTATGATACTTGTTTGACCGCACAATGTCAACATATTTTATCAGCTTCTCACCGAAGTCTTGCAGACATAATTTTCAAACTCCTTGCCGGCCCAGCCGTCCACCTTGGCTCTGCGCATAGCTCCGAAAATGCGGGCGGTAACGCCACGGTTGGTCTTTTCAAGCTCTTTGAGCATATCCTTTGTGACCTGGCGGTATGTATGACCCGCTTCGGGACATTTGCTCTTGACGATAGTAAGCTCTGCACCCTCGGCACAGCGGAGAACGTCCCTTTCGGGAGCCAGCACCATAGGTCTTATGACCGTAAGATCACGCTTTGACATATAGCTCACAGGGGCAAAGCAGCCGATGCGTCCCTCGTTGAAAAGGTTCATCATAAAGGTTTCAACAGCATCATCATAATTATGACCGAGAGCAAGCTTGTTGCAGCCCAGCTCCTTTGTAGCCGTGTGAAGAGCGCCTCGCCTCAGCTTTGCGCACAGACTGCAGGGGTTCGGGTCTTTTTTTATGTCAAAAACTATTCGGGCAATGTCCGTTTCGATGAGCTTGAAATCCACACCGCCCTTGGCACACAGCTCCGCAATGGGGGAATAATCCGTTTTCTCGCCGTCAAAAAGGGGGTCAATGGTGATGGCGGTGAGCTTGTAGTCAATGCCGATGAAACGGCGGAGCTCTGTAAGCCCCATTAGCAGCACCATACTGTCCTTGCCGCCCGAAACGCCGACGGCAATGTGGTCGCCGTCCTGTATCATATCAAATTCCTGTATAGCCTTCCGCATATATCCCAGCATTCTCTGAACGCTCTGCATAATTTCCACTCCAATGATAGATTTTATTTGCGCAATGCTTTAAAATGCATTATACACACATATATATTATAATACACCGAACTGCTATGAATTGCAAGAGGTTTTGGATAAAAAAACGGCTGATGAAAACAAATCATCAGCCGTTTATATATTATCAGTGTTACCGAGCCGCACGCTTATTGCCCGAAACAAAATATGGAACGGCAGGGTGCAGGCTCAGCCTTAATATGGCAACTTACAGCATTACGCTTTTTATCGTTACCGAGCTACACGCTTATTGTCCAAAACGAAATATGGAACGGGAGGGTGCAGGCTCAGCCTTAATATGGCAACTTACAGCATTACGCTTTTTATCGTTACCGAGCCGCACGCTTATTGTCCGAAACGAAATATGGAACGAGAGGGTGCAGGCTCAGCCTTAATATTGCAACTTACAGCATTACGCTTTTTATGGTTACCGAGCCACACGCTTATCGCCCCCAACGAAATATGGAACGAGAGGGTGCAGGCTCAGCCTGCCTTACTTTTCCTTGGCTTTTGTCTTTGCTCTGAGAGCGTTGTCAAGGATACGCTTTCTTATTCTGATAGACTTGGGTGTAACTTCAAGGAGCTCGTCGTCAGCGATAAATTCAAGGCTGTCCTCAAGAGAAAGCTTTCTGGGAGGAACGAGACGGAGAGCATCATCGGAACCGCTGGCACGGGTGTTTGTGAGATGCTTCTTCTTACATACGTTAACAACAAGATCTTCCACCTTGGGGGACGCACCAACGACCATTCCTTCATAAACGGGAGTGCCTGCGCCGATGAAGAGAGAACCTCTTTCCTGTGCGTTGAACAGACCGTAGGTAACAGCCTCGCCTGTCTCAAAGGAGATAAGGGAGCCTGTGTTTCTTCTGGGGATATCGCCCTTGTATGGCTGGTAGGAGTCAAAAATGCTGCTCATAACGCCCTCGCCCTTGGTGTCGGTGAGGAACTCGCTCTTGTAGCCGAAAAGTCCTCTTGCGGGGATTATAAATTCAAGTCTCATACGGCTGCCCTGGGGGTGCATTGTCTGGAGCTCTGCCTTTCTTGTGCCCATTTTCTCCATAACGGAGCCTGTGCAGTCCTCGGGAACGTCGATAACAAGTCTTTCCATAGGCTCGCACATTACGCCGTCGATCTCCTTCATAAGAACACGGGGAGTCGATACTCCAAGCTCATAGCCCTCACGGCGCATATTTTCGATAAGAATGGAAAGGTGCATCTCACCACGTCCGCAGACTCTGAACGAATCGGTGTTCTCGGTCTCGGAAACTCTCAGGGAAACATCTCTCAGAACCTCCTTGAAAAGTCTCTCACGGAGCTGACGGGAGGTAACAAATTTGCCCTCTCTGCCTGCAAAGGGGCTGTCGTTTACGGAGAATGTCATCTCAACAGTAGGTTCGGATATCTTTACAAAGGGCAGGGGCTCATAGTTATCCGCAGCGCAGAGGGTATCGCCGATGGTGATGTTCTCGATACCCGAGATCCAGACGATATCGCCTACCTTGGCTTCATCAACATTCTGCCTGCCAAGACCTTCGATCTGGCTTATTGTAACTATCTTGCTGTTGTAGGGCTTCTTTGTTTCGTGGTAATCACCGACAATAACGGGCTGATTTACCTTGATAACGCCTCTCTCAATGCGTCCGATGCCTGTTCTTCCCACATAATCGTTGTAGTCGATAGAGGAAATGAGCATCTGCATAGGACCGTTCTCGTCGCCCTCGGGAGCGGGAATATAATCAAGAATAGTGTCGAAAAGGGGTTTAAGGTCAGTTCCTGCCTCGTACTGGCTGAGAGAGCAGGTGCCTGCACGTCCCGAGCAGAAAAGGATAGGGCTTTCAAGCTGCTCATCGTTTGCATCAAGGTCGAGAAGAAGCTCCAGAACTTCATCGCCGATCTCGTCAAGACGGGCATCGGGACGGTCGATCTTGTTTACAACAATGATTATCTTGTGACCAAGCTCAAGAGCCTTTGAAAGAACGAATCTTGTCTGGGGCATAGGACCTTCCGCAGCATCAACGAGGAGGATAACGCCGTCAACCATTTTGAGCACACGCTCAACCTCGCCGCCGAAATCGGCGTGGCCCGGGGTGTCGATAATGTTTATCTTAACGTCGTTGTATTTAACGGAGGTGTTCTTTGCGAGAATTGTAATGCCTCTCTCACGCTCGATGTCGTTGGAGTCCATTACTCTGTCCTCGACCTCCTGATTTTCTCTGAAAGCACCGCCCTGCTTGAGCATTTCATCAACGAGGGTAGTCTTTCCGTGGTCAACGTGGGCTATGATTGCAATATTGCGCAGATCGTTTCGTACCATAAGGATTTCCTTTCATTTTTTAGACATTTTTTTGTGTATTTTGTCTCTGCCGTATGGATATTATGCCCGAATAAATTAAACTGTTGCCAAAATTTCTATAGAACCCATACAAATACGTCTTTGCATAAAAAAGCCTTGCAGGCAAAACCTGCAAGGCAATTTACTGGTGGAAGAGGGTGGATTCGAACCACCGAAGCCGAAGCAACAGATTTACAGTCTGCCCCCTTTGGCCACTCGGGAACTCTTCCATATGGAGCTGGTGGACGGACTTGAACCCCCGACCTGCTGATTACAAATCAGCTGCTCTACCAACTGAGCTACACCAGCTTGAATTTTTTGAGTTCCGTGTGCTCTCTTCAAGCGACTATTAAAGTATACCACACAGCATTCCAAAAGTCAAGCATTTTTTTGAGGATTTACATTTTGTTAACATAAATATACACAAGCTGCCTGATTTCGTCATTTTGATTGTCGCTTGGCATATCTGAAATACATTTCGCATACTATAATATATAAAATCAGCGGAGGAATGATAATATGAATGACAGAGAAAATGAATATAACGAAATGCGGTTTTATCACGCAGAGCCTGTCCGCAGACCGCAAAAGCGCACAAATGCCCCACGGTCGGGTCTGTTCTGCGCAGGGGGACTTATATTCCTTGCCCTGTGGAGCTTTCCCGAGGTAATATCTCCCGTGTCGGGAGCAGTTTCATCGGGAGCCTATGCCATTTCAAAGCTTTCCGCAGATATTGAGCAGGCGAGCGGACGGGATATAATGGCTTTGCTTGGCGGCATATGCGAAAAAAATTCGGTATCAACGGAGAATAATCCGACTCCTGCCGCCAATACTGCTATTGATGCGTCGAAAATGACCGAGGAGGATATTCTTATGCTCTCCAAAGGCAGCCGACATATGCCCTCGTCGGTCAATGAAGAGAAGCTTGTGGAGGATCTGCTGCCGCCGCCCACAAGCGATGCCGAGCCGCTGCCATATCCCGATTCATTCTCGGGTGACGGTGTTGTGACACCCCTTTGCTACGGCTCGGGGACAGGCAGCAATTACATAGACCTGCCTCTTGGGGGGCAGATACGCAATGTAACAAAGCTGTCCTCCGAAGCTGTTGCCGCCGAAGCAGGTCTTGCCCCCGATTTTGACATAAAGCTGAACGCATCCGAAAACGAGCCTCAGATACTCATTATGCACACCCACACCACCGAGAGCTATCAGCCCGATGACAGCGGACATTACGACCCCGACTACATCTGTCGGACTACCGACAGCAGCAAGAATATGGTGGCTGTGGGGGACGCTATGACGAAGGTTTTCGAGAGCCGTGGCATTCGCACCTATCACGACACCACCGTTCACGATTATCCCTCCTACAACGGCTCATATGACAGGAGCAGGGTCACTGTGGAAGAAATCCTTGAAAAATACCCCTCTATCAAAGTTGTGCTCGATGTTCACAGAGATGCCATAGAGCGGGAAAGCGGTGAGATAATCGCACCCACAGTCACCGTAAAGGGTAAAAAGTCCGCACAGGTGATGATAATATGCGGCTGTGATGACGGAACGATGGGAATGCCAAACTGTATGAAAAATCTCCGCACAGCTTCACTTTTTCAACAGTATATGGAAAAACGGTACAATGGTCTTACACGTCCCGTACTTTACGATTACCGAAAGTACAATCAGGACCTTACCACAGGCTCACTTCTCATAGAGGTGGGCGGTCACGGAAACAGTCTTGAACAGGCAGTCTATGCGGGGGAGCTGTCCGCAGAGGGCATTGCCGATGCACTGATATCAACGGTCAGATAGGAAAGGAAAGGGCTATGAAGTTCAAAAGCAAGGCAGGCTATTATCTGAGCATAATAAGCATTTACATCATCTCCGCCGCAGTGCTTGCGGTTGGGGGAGCGGTTGTGACGGTGAACTGCCACAACGCCGTGAGCAGCGATAAAATGACGCTGTTTGACATAAATGTTGAGGACGGCGATATTATCGTCACCGTTATGGACAGGGATTATCATTTGTGATGAATGCAAATAGCCTGACTGTGCAAAGTCAGGCTATTTCTCATTATTATTCTTGACTATCGCCGCAGAATACATCTCACACCAGGCGGGAACGAACCCGCATTTTGACGCAAGCCGCTGGGATATCACATTTCCGCACCACGTTCCGTAATAGGGCACATATCCCGATGCAAGGAGCTCTGCCGCACAGGCGGACACAAGGGCAGCGCCCACACCCATTCCACGAAATTCCGGCAGCACATCTATCCCTATCTGAGCCATAGCAGGGCTGTCGTTGGACGCTCCCGCAATGCCCATAATTCTCCTGCCGTTTACGGCGCATACCGCAAGTATGTCCCGTCTCACGCCCTCGCTCCTGTATAAAAGAGCGTTGGAAAAGCCCTCGCAGGAATAAAGCTCCTTTATGTCCTCACCCTCGAATACTCTGAGGGAATATCCCTCGGCTCTTGCACCGCTCCTATAGGGAGTTTTCGGGAGATAATACTGGTTTATGCCGCCGATATAGCAGCCGTGGGTGAAAAGCTCCCTGTTTATGGCGGATATGCTTTCGGCACAGAATATCTCGGTGCCGCTCCGCTGACTGCCCAGAAGCTTTGCGTATGGCATCACCGCTTCCCCTGCGGATATGACCGCCCCCATTCCCATTGTTGCGGCACGGAAAAGGGGCAGCTCATCATAAAACATTCGTCTGCCCTCTTTTTTTACGGGCAGCGCAACGGTGTTTTCGTACTTAAACAGACTGTCGGGAGCGCAGCCGAAGTCGATGCCAAGCTGTTTTGCCGCCGCAAGCTCCATATCGCTCCTGATTATCACGCTGCACCCTCCTTTAAACAAAAGGGCAGAAACACATCTGCCCTTACATAATTATAATTTGAAGCCCGAAACAAGCTGATTCAGCATTGATGCCTGACCGCTCAGCTCCTCACTGGAGGCAGCGCCCGACTGGGCATTGTCCGAGGTGGAGCTTACCACACGGGAGATCGCATTTATGCCGCTGAAAACGCTGTCCATAAACTCGCTCTGCTCCTTTGCGCTGTCGGATATCCTGCCGATGTTCTCGTCAACACGGGCGGTATCCTCCACGGCATCGGAAAGCGCCTTGGCGGTGGAGTCTGCAAGTGCCGCACCCGAGGCAACGGCTTCGGCAGTCTCGTTTATCAGCTTTGATGTGCGCTTTGCGGCTTCGGCGGATTTGCCCGCAAGGTTCCTTACCTCGTCGGCAACAACGGTAAAGCCCTTGCCCGCAGTTCCTGCCCTTGCAGCCTCAACGGAAGCGTTCAGAGCAAGGATATTCGTCTGGAATGCGATATCGTCAATGGTCTTGATTATCTTTGCGGTCTCGGCGCTCATTTCGGATATCTGGGACATAGCGCCGAGGAGCTTGTTCATCTCGTCGCTGCTGAGACGGAGCTTGTCCATTGCTCCTGCCGCAAGCTGACGTGCTTCCTCTGCGCTTTTGTCGCTGTCCTTTACCTTTTCGATTATCACAGCCATATCGGAATTGAGCTTTTTAAGGTTTTCGGTCTGGTCAAACACGCCCTCCGCAAGAAGCGTGGAGGTCTGAGCCACATTTGCCGCTCCGAGATTCACCTGTCCCGAAGCCATCTCGATGTTATTAATAATATTCCTCATAGATGCGATAATATTCGTCATTGAATCCTTGATCGGGGCAAAATCGCCTATATAATCCTCAGTGACGGAAACGGTGAAATCGCCGTCCGCAAGGCGGTCAAGCTTTTCGGAGATGTCCGAGATGTAACGACGTGTCATATCGGTGCAGCGGGCAAAATTATTGCAGAGAGTGCCCACGGAATCATCGGAGCTGTAATCAAACCGTGCGGAAAGGTCGCCTGCCGCAATTTTCTCAGACGCAAGATTTATCTGCTTCAAGGGCTTGAGCTGAGCCTTGACAACGGCGGTAACAGCAGCCGTGCCTCCTGCAAGGAACACGAGGGTAAGAATAGTGTAAATGACCGCAAGACCGTTCAGAGAGCCGTCAATATCGCTTTTAGGACACACATATCCGATAGTCCAGTCGGTTGATGAAAGTTTGGTAAAAAGGAAATATTTCTCCGTTCCGTCAAAATCCTTGTTTTTATCCATATAAATGCCGTCGGAAAAAGCCGAAATAACAGCTCCGTAATCGCCTCCCGCATCATTTACGGAGGTTATGACAGCCTCGCCGTTTTCAAGTCGGGGGCTGAGTGCGTCATTTCCGTGGAGCATAATGTTTCCGTCGCCGTCAATAAGCACGGGAACGCCGTTTTCCGTAAGCTGCATCTCGCTCACAAGACCGATTATGTAGTCAAGGGTTATGTCGCAGCCGAAAACGCCCATAGGATTTCCGTTCTCGTAAATGGGAGATGCCACCGTGACTATCATTGCGCCTGTGGCAGTGTCGATGTAGGGAGCGGTGATTATAGTTGAAGCTGAGTCAAAAGCATTTTTGTACCAGTCTCTCGATGTGGCATCAAAGGCCTCGGGGAGGGTAGATGTGTCGGTGACTGCCATATAAAGCCCCTTGTCCTTGTAGGCAGTGTAGCAGTCAAGGAGAGCATCGTTTAAGGTCATAGCCGAGTCGATGAATTTGTCGTTGAAGCGCCTGTTTCCTGCCGCAGGGACAAGATTTCCCGTCGCATTTGCCTGAGCCGCACAAAATTCCGCCTGCTCGGTGAGCCAGCCGTCTATCTTTTCCTTATAAACCGAGAGAGACTGTTCCGCCTCGCCCCTGACACCGTTTTTGACCTTGGCGTAGGAAGCGGCAAAGCCTATGACCGACAGCAGCACAAGCGCCGCAGCTATGGTTATTATAACCGAAATAACTATAGACCTGATAAGTCCCTTCGATTTTTTCGATCCGTTCATATATCACATTCCTTTGCAGGGAATACCCCCGTAAATTTACATAATATAGTATATCATATTTCCATTCAAATTTCAACATATTTTTTAATTGTTTTACATATCCTGTAAAATTGCCGCTTCTGAGCCATAATGCTTGATTTTCGGGCAAAATGGCAATGTAAAATTACACAAAAGAATTGTGAATATAAAGTGAAATGCGACTGTTGCTGACAAAATATCAGACAAAAATATACTGACAGTCACACGTTAAACTGTGCAATGTGCCGAAGCATCTGTCAAAAATGACGGAATTGACAAAAACGGGTTGATTTTTTTGCCGTTTGAGTTATAATTATTACAAAGTGTAACCACTTTGTAACCTTTTTGTCCTGCATCATTATATATACAGAAAAAGCAGTGACAAATCCACAGGCATTTTCTCTCTGCTGTCTGCATTTTTGTCAGTAAATCCCAAAAGTTAAGCGGGGCTATTGATTTAAAAGGGAAAATGTGGTATAATATCAGCGCTGTATTATTGCAGCAGACTGTTTGTGAAGGAAGGAGATAATTATGGCAAACGATCACAAGCCCGCCGATGTTATTGAAAGCGTCGGACATCTTGTATGCCGCACTGCGGGTATTTCTGCAGGCTATGCCGCTCATATTCTCCGCTCTGCCCTTTCAGCAGTAAAGCGTTCCTCAGCACCTTTCGGACAGGACATTTCGGTTTTCTTCAAAAAAACCGTTTCCGTTCCTGTCGCATTTATAAAGTCTAAGAAAGAAAACGTTTCCGAGGCAGGCGCAAGATTCAAGAGACGTTCAAAAATATTCGGTATCCGCCGTGCCGCTGTGATGCAGTGGAAGGAACACCGCCTTGCCGTTAAAAGGAAAGGCAGCGGTCTTGCAAATGCTGTGGATATCCTTTTCCCCGCCGCTTCCGTTTGTCTCCTTGCGTTCTGCGTAAACAGCGTTATGTCAAGGGATTACGGCGTTGCCGTTGAATATGACGGCGCTCAGGTGGGCGTTGTAAGCGGTGAAGATGTTCTCGGTGAGGCGCAGTGCGTTGTTGCCGACAGAATAAAGTATTACGATGTTGAGGGCGACTATTACGTTACCGCCGCTCTTGCGATCGCCCCTCTCACCTCCAATGACAGTGTTATCGACGAGACTGCCCTTGCGGAAAATATGGAGGGCAGGATATCCGAAAAATACGACGAGAAGCCCGTTACGGAAATGGCCGATGCAGCTGTTCCCGCAGCCGAAGAAGCCGAGTTTGAAAGCGGCAAGGTAAAGGCATATGCGGTAAGGGTTGACGGCGAGCTTATCGGAGCTGTTGAAAACTATGACCAGATCGAGAATGTTCTTGACAGCATCAAGGCTCCCTATGATTCGGGCGAATACGAAGAAATAACCTTTGACAAGGACGTTGAGTACGACCTTGAGGAATATGTTGACGAAAGCGACATCGTTTCCGAGGATAGCGTGCTCAAGACCCTTACAGGTGTTGAGTCGGCTCCCGAGTATTACGAAGTCCAGCCCGGCGACAACCTCTGGAAGATAGCCGAGAGCAAGGGTATGACACTCAGCGACCTGAGCAGCTGCTATGCCACATACAACGGACAGGTCATTGATGATCTTGAAAATCAGGTCCTCAGAGTGGGAACTCTTATCCAGATAGAATCCGAAGTTCCTTATCTCCAGGTTGAATGCAAGAAGGAACAGACCTTCAGAAAAGAGATCCCCTACGAGTCCATTACCATTGAGGATTCCACTATCCCCGCAGGACAGGTGGTAGTCGATACAGAGGGTCAGAACGGCGAACAGCGTTCAAGAGCACTTGTTACATACCGTGAGGGTACTGCCGTAAGAAAGCGCACTCTCGAGACAGTGGTTGTAAGCGAACCCGTTTCCGAGATAATCAGAGTGGGCACAGGAACATCTGAGCTCTCCATTGATTACGGCGCTCCCGAGTTCATTTCCGAGGGCGGCACAGGCGATTACTTCTGGCCCGTTGACGGCGGATACATCTCCTCTCATCAGGGCGACGGAAGAGGTCACAAGGGAATTGATATCGCAGCTCCCTACGGAACTCCTATCTACGCTGCCGCAAGCGGAGTTGTTACCGATGCGGGTACAGGCTGGAACAGCGGCTACGGAAACTGCCTTGTTATCCAGAATGATGACGGCAATGTAACGGTATATGCTCATCAGGCTGAGCTTGCAGCACAGCTTGGGGACACTGTTGAAAAGGGTCAGCTTATCGGATATGTGGGAAGCACAGGCGATTCCACAGGAAACCACCTCCATTTTGAGGTGCGCAAGGACGGAAAGTATTACGACCCCGAGCTTTACGTTTCCCAGTAAAATTAACAGCTAAATATCAGGCAGACGACAGAACATTTCCGTCGTCTGCCATTTTGCGTACATACAGGAGGATAGGCACTTGGCAGAAAGATCACGTCACAATCAGGCACAGAGCGTATTTACAGAAATGCTTTGCAGATGCATAGAAAAAAGCGGAATGAGCGTAAAGAAGCTGTCGGAAATAACAGGTCTCGGCAGAACCGCCATTCAGCATACGATGGCAGGCAAGCTTATGCCCGCAAGAAATTTTACGGAAAGGCTCTGCTCAGCCCTTCCCATTACCCACGACCGGCGTGAAGAGCTTCTGGAGCAGTATGCAAGGGAAAAGTCGGGGGACGCTGCCTACTACAACCGCAGCTGCATCAAGGAAATGATAGAAACTCTCCCGCAGTACCGCATATCCGACAGCATAACGGAGATATCCGCAAATGCAGATGCCCTTGAAAACTGCACATTCAGATGTGTTTCGGGAATAATGAACGTGGGGAATATCCTCCGTGCGGCAATGATAAAGGAAGCCGCCGAAAGCGCTCCCGAAATAACGGCGGCTATGCCCTTTCGCAACACTATGTTTTTCGAGATGATACTCCAGATATTTTCGGCATCTCAGTCGGGGCTCCGCTTTGAGCATTATTTCAGAATGTACACCTGTGCCGAGGGGGAGAAAAACACCAACATAGATGTGCTGAAAAGCGTTCTCAGAATTGCGGTCTGCGCAACTATCGACTATTCCCCGTATTATCACTATGTTGACCGTGAATGGGGCGAATATTTCCTTGCCGCATATCCGTACTTTATGGTGACAAGCAGATATTCCGCACTGATCTCCTCCGATTTCAGCTCCGCCCTGCTCACCGATGACAGGGGGCTCCGTGATGAGCTCCTTACCCACGCCGCAAAGATAAAAAGCCGCTCATCACTGCTCATCTCACAGGTGGATCAGTCTGAGATGTACGGACTTTTTGCCCGCAACACCCAGTATTTTCACAGCAGCATCGAGTATCAGCCCTGCCTTACGGGCTTTATCACCGAGGATATCGTGGACAGACGGCTTTCAATGGATATCCCCGACAGAGAAGCATTGCTTTGCACCATAAAGGAGCAGTTCTTTTCCGCTCCGAGACAGGATCCCGAGCATATCAGGATACACTTCACCAAGGAGGGGCTGCTTTCCTTTGCCGAAACTGGGAAAATGACAAATATGCCCGGAACTGTGCTTGACCCCCTGAGCCCCGAGGAAAGGATATCCTTCCTCCGCTCTGTGAAGCAGTGCCCCGAGACCTTTATCCTGCTGTCCGAGGGCTTTTCGGTCCCATCATTTATGCAGGTGATATGCCTTTCAAACGGCACGGTAATAATATCCTGCCTTATGGAGGAAAAGAAATTCTGCTGCCTGCTCACCGAACAGGGGCTGAGTGCAGCATTTGAGGATCTTATAGATAATCTCACCGAGCTTGGGCTCACCGAAAACAGCGAGATGCTTGATGCAATGATAGACAACTGCATTGAGATGATACAGAAAAGTGAAGAAGCCGCAGAGCTTGACGCATAACAGAAAGGACTACAACTATGCCGGAACTTTATGAGACCGCAGCCCGTGAGATACCTGTAAAAGCTGTTCTGATAACCGTTGACACAGGCGAATTTGATGCCGAGCTGTCGCTGAGGGAGCTTGAAGAGCTTGCCCGCACCGCAGGAGCTGAGACGGTGGGACAGGTAATGCAGAAGCGCCCCTCCCCCGACACAGCCACATACATCGGCTCAGGCCGCCTTGCGGAGCTGACCGCCGAGCTTGAAGCCCTCGGCGCAGAGCTGCTCATATTTGACTGCGAGCTTACCGCAAACCAGACAAGAAATATCGAAAGCATAACCGATGTGAGAGCCATTGACCGAACCACCCTTATCCTTGACATATTCGCTCAGAGGGCGCTTTCCGCCGAGGGACGCATTCAGGTGGAGCTTGCTCAGCAGAAATACCGCCTTGCCCACCTTGCGGGAAAGGGCGTTTCAATGTCCCGTCTGGGCGGAGGAATAGGCACACGAGGTCCCGGAGAATCAAAGCTTGAAACGGACAGACGACATATCAGGCGGAGAATAGAGCTTCTTGAAGACGACCTTAAGGAGATCCGCCGCCGCAGAGACCTTATCAGAAAGCGCAGAAAAAAGGACAGCGTTCTCACCGCTGCCGTGGTAGGATATACGAATGTGGGAAAATCCACACTGCTGAACGCCCTTACAGATGCGGGAGTACTGGCTGAAAACAAGCTTTTTGCTACCCTTGACATAACATCACGTTCAATTGAGCTTCCCGACGGAAGAAGCGTTCTGCTCACCGACACGGTGGGACTTATCCGCCGTCTCCCTCATCACCTTGTGGAAGCCTTCAAGAGTACCCTTGAAGAGGCGGCAAATGCGGATATTATCCTGAATGTCATCGACATCAGCTCCGATGATGCATACGGACAGGCTCAGGTCACAAATGAGCTCCTTTCCGAGCTTGGCTGCGACGATATCCCGAAAATAAACGTGCTCAACAAGTGCGACAAGCTGCCCGGCTGGGAAAATATCCCCGAGGACAGTACCACCGTCAAGATATCCGCCAAAGACGGGACAGGCTTTGACAGGCTCCTTGAAGTTATCGCCGCAAATCTCCCCGAGCAGGCGGTAAGGGGCAGCTTTGTTATCCCCTATGACAAGGGCAGCCTTTTAAATACTATCCGTGCCGACGGAAAAATTTTCTCCGAGGAATACACCGAAAAGGGTACTTTCATTGATGCCCTTGTGGACAACAAGGTGTATTATCTCGTTGAAGAATACCGCTGTGAGCGGTAACGGAGCATTGTATGGTCTTATTTGCCGTTATACTGATAATTCTGGGTATTGGCCTCATAATATTTTCCCTGTGGGCTGAGAAAAAAAGCCTTGTATACTCGGAAGTGCTGCAAAGCTTTATATCCGCTGCAAAGGAATACACCGCCGCAGTCCTTGACATCACCGATGAAAAGGGCAGAAAAGCGGCAATAATACAGATACGGATAGAGGAGCAGAAACGCACCCTTGTCCACCGCTGCACCGAGCCTTTCAAGGGCAATTATAAGCGTGGGGACAGGATATCCGTTTATTTTATCGAGGGAATGCCTGCGGACAGGTCTCTTATCAGGGGGGACAATACTTACGAGCGCTTCATCGGTGCCGAGAAAAAATACCGCCTTGCCGAAAGGCTCTGCGGAGGGGCTGCCGCTGTCATAGGCATCATTCTCCTTATTGTCAGATGAAAAACTTGTGAAATAGTGGAAATTTACCGAAATATGTGTTATACTTAGAATATATTATTTTATTCGGAGATGATAAAGTGTCAGACCAAAGAAGAACAGAAATTGCCAAAGGGATAGGTATGACCGTTCTTACCGACCCAAAATTCAAGACCAGCAGCATAGTGGTGAACTTTGTGTGCAAGCATTCAAAGGAATCAGCTGCCGCAAATGCCGCTGTTGCCTTTATGATAGAGAATACCTGCAAGAGCTGCCCCACAGTCACTGAGTTCAGCAAACGGCTGGGAATGCTCTACGGCGCTTCCGTGAACACGGGCATATGCCGATACATCGACAGCGCTCAGCTGACCGCAGCAGCTTCCTGCATTGCGGATAAATATGCTTTAAACGGCGAGGACATCACCTATGAGACCGCAAAGCTCCTTACCGAGTGCATTTTTGAGCCTGTCACCGAAGTGGTAAACGGCGAGGAGATGTTCCCCGAAAAGCAGTTTGCCCTGAAAAAGCAGGAGCTTATCGACAGCATTGACGCTGATATCAACGACAAGCGCACCTATGCCCTGAAAAATGCAGGCAGGATAATTTATGAAAATGAGCCTTCGGGCATTCCCATAAAGGGCGAACGCTCTGATGCTGCGGCTCTCACTTCCGCCGAGGCTTACAGGGCTTATAAGAATATTCTGAAAACCGCACGGATCGAGATAGTTCTCGTGGGAAACAGCATTTCCGACAAATGCATTGAGCTTATGACCGAACGCTTCTCCAATATGGAGCGTGAGGGGGTTTATGAGATAGTTAAAAATACTTCTCCCGCCAAGCCCGAAACTGCCGAAAAGACCGACAGGCTTGAAGTGGTTCAGAGCAAAATGGTTATGGCGTATAAGACCGATATCACCGATTACGGCGTACCAAGGCTCTTTTCCGCAATTCTCGGCGGCACTGCCTTTTCAATGCTCTTTAAGACCGTAAGAGAAAAGCTGAGCCTTTGCTACTACTGCTCTGCAAGCACCAACCGCAACAAAGGCGTTCTCTACATTGACAGCGGCGTTGAAAGCGAAAATATAGAGCCTGCAAAGGCTGAGATAATGAGACAGGTAGGACTTGCGGTTAATGGCGAATTTTCCGATGACCTTATCGAAAAGACCAAGCTCCTCATTACCTGCGCATCGAAATCGGGCTTTGACTCCCCCCGCTTTGCTGCGGACTGGATAGCTGACGGATATCTTTGCGGCGAATATTTTTCCCCCGAAGAAGCGGCTGAGAAAATAAATGCCGTTACCCGTGAGCAGCTTTGCGAATATGCAAGGTCACTGAAGCTCGATACCGTATATGTTCTCACAGGAAAGGAGGCGTAAGCGATGAATAGGGAAATCATCACAAACTCCCGAACAGGGGAAAAATACACAAGGGTGCTCCACGACAGCGGACTTGAAATACTCATCCGGAAAACCAAAGGCTACAGCGTGAAGCACGCTATTTTCGGCACACGCTACGGCTCTGTGAACACCACCTTCAAGACCTCCGACGATCCCGATTTCGTCACCGTTCCAAACGGCATTGCCCATTATCTGGAGCACAAGCTCTTTGAAAATGAGGACTGCGACGTTTTTGACCTTTACGCAAAAACAGGCGCATCTGGAAATGCATACACATCTTTCGACAGGACCTGCTATCTTTTCAGCTGCACCGATAATTTTATCCCCTCTCTGAGAATACTCCTGGACTTCGTTCAGAAGCCTTATTTCACCGAGGAAACAGTCCGCAAGGAGCAGGGCATCATCGGTCAGGAGATAAGAATGTACGACGACAGCCCCGACTGGAGAGTATTTTTCAATCTCTTGGAGGGCATTTACCACGAAAATCCCGTCAGGATAGACATTGCAGGCACACAGGAATCCATTGCCCAAATAACCGCCGACCTGCTTTACCGCTGCTACTACACTTTCTACAATCTTCACAATATGGTGCTTGCCATTGCGGGAGATGTGGACGAGGACGAGATACTTGCAGTCTGCGATGAGCTTCTGAAGCCCTGCGAGAACAAGAACCTTATCTCGATCGTTCCCGAAGAGCCAGACAGGGTAAAGGACAGCTACAAAGAGCAGTGCTTTGAGGTCGCTGTGCCGATGTTCAATCTCGGCTTCAAGTCCAAGCCCGTGAGCAATGAGGATATCGTGCGTGAGACCGTTATGTGCAATATAGTGGAAGAGCTCCTTATCGGCGAGACCTCTTCACTTTACAAAAAGCTCTACGATGAGGGAACGATCAATTCCTCATTTTATTTTGAGACATTCTCGGGCGACGGCTTCTTCGTTCCCATTTTCGGCGGCGAATCAAGAGACCCCGAAAAGGTGCGCTCCGCTCTTGCAGAGGAGATAAAAATGCGCTCGGAAAAGGGTTTTGATGCCGAGACCTTTGAGATATCAAAGAAATATTATTACGGCTCACTCATCAAATCCCTTGAAAGCCCCGAATCCGTTGCATCTGCACTTATGAATGCGGGACTCAGAGGAACGGGCGATGCATATTCAGTCATCGAAGCAGCTGCAAATGTGACTCTCGATGACCTGAAAAACTGCCTTAAAACACGTTTTGATGCGGATAACTCCACTCTTTCCGTTATCCGTCCCATTGAAAAATAATCCCGAAAGGACTGAATATCACAAATGAACGAAGTCGGAAGACTTTACGGAAACAATATCGTTTTTCCGGGACTGGGCATAGACATTACCTTGAACAACGAGGCATTCTCCCTTTTCGGGCTGTCTATCAAATGGTACGGCGTTCTGATAGCATTCGGAATGCTGCTGGCGATGATATACTGCTTCAAGCGAACAAAGACCTTCGGCATTGACGGCGACCGCCTTACGGACGCAGTTTTTGCGGGACTTATCGGCGCAGTTATCGGCGCAAGGCTTTACTATGTGGCACTTCACGCCGAAAGCTTCCACGACATCAGGGACGTTTTCGCCATAAGAGACGGGGGACTTGCCATTTACGGCGGTATCCTGGGAGCACTGCTTTTCGGCTGCATAACGGCGAAAATACGGAAGCTCCGAATACTTCCCACTCTCGACCTTGCCTCAATGGGCTTCCTTATCGGACAGGCTGTAGGCAGGTGGGGCAACTTCTTCAATCAGGAGGCATTCGGCTGCAACACTACCCTCCCCTGGGGAATGTCAGGCGGAAAGATACAGCAGTATCTTTTGAATCATCAGGCATCGCTTGCGGCGCAGGGAATGGATATAGACCCGTATCTGCCCGTTCACCCCTGCTTTCTTTATGAATCCATATGGTGCGCAATCGGATTTCTCATTCTACACCTTTACCACAAGCACCGCAGATTTGACGGTGAGGTGTTCTGTATGTATGTGCTGTGGTACGGCACAGGCAGATTTTTCATCGAGGGTCTCAGAACTGACAGTCTTTACATCGGCAGCGTGAGAGCGTCTCAGATGCTGGCACTCATAAGCGCCGCAGCTGCTCTTGTTATCATAATCGCAATGCGCATCAGGGTTAAGAAAAAGGGCATTGTGCTTTACTGTGACACCGATGAATCCAAGGCTATCCTTGAAGCGGCGGCAAATGCCGAGAAGGACGCTGAGGAGCGCAGAAAGGTTAAGAAGCACAAGGAGCTTACCGAGGAGCAGAAGATCGTTTCCGAGGACGAAAGCAGTGAAAGTACAGAGGATAAAAAATAAATAACGGAGGGACTAAAAATGGCAAATCTTATCGACGGCAAGGCAGTATCCGCAAAGGTCAAGGCAGGCGTAAAGGCAGAAGCCGATGCGCTTAAGGCAAAGGGCATATCAATAGGTCTGGCGGTAGTTATCGTGGGCGACAATCCCGCATCGAGAGTTTATGTTAACAACAAGAAAAAAGCCTGCGCAGAGGTGGGATTTGAGTCATTCGAGTATGCTCTTCCCGAAAGCACCACAGAAGCAGAACTTCTGGAGCTTGTTGACAAGCTCAATAACGACAGCCGTGTAAACGGAATACTCGTGCAGCTCCCGCTTCCCAAGCAGATAAACGAGACTGCCGTTATCAACGCTATCCGCCCCGAAAAGGACGTTGACGCATTCCACCCCGAAAACGTGGGACACATTATGATAGGCGACTACTCGTTCCTCCCCTGCACCCCCGCAGGAGTTATGGAGCTTATTGCCGACACAGGTGTTGATGTATGCGGCAAAAACTGCGTTGTCATCGGCAGAAGCAATATTGTGGGCAAGCCTATGGCAATGCTCCTTCTCCACAAGAACGGCACCGTTACCATTACCCACTCCAGGACAAAGAACCTCAAAGAGATATGCGCTCAGGCTGATATCCTTGTGGCTGCTGTGGGCAAGGCAAAGTTTGTTACACCCGATATGGTCAAGGAGGGCGCTGTTGTAATTGACGTTGGAATGAACCGCAATGAAGCAGGCAAGCTCTGCGGCGATGTTGATTTTGATGCCTGCAAGGACAAGGCTGGCTACATAACCCCCGTTCCCGGCGGCGTTGGACCTATGACCATAGCTATGCTTATGAGAAATACCCTCACTGCCGCAAAGCAGCAGAATAATGTTGAATGATTTTTGGGTATTGACATTTTGATAAATTAGGTGTATAATGTAATCAGAAACGATATATGCACAGCAAGGCATAAACGAACCCCTGAGGAAGTAGTGATTCCTCAGGGGTTCTGCTTTCATATTTTTGCTGTTGCTTGTCACCGTCCAGCCATTTGCATATGTAGTTTGCAGCTACACTTGCCGGTACGGACAAGATAAACGTGAAGATACACATAAATGGACACATTCCCTTTCGGGGCTGGCAGCCAACGTTATTATATCACAAGCTTAATTTTTTGTCAAATTATTCAAAAAAATGCCCCCTGCACCTATCAAAATGCAGGGGGCATTTATATATAAGCTAAACTTACGCTCTTATCTCAGCGCCAAGCTCCGCAAGCTTTTTGAGAGCCTTCTTAACAGCTCCGTCAGCCTGCTCATCGGTGAGAGTACCATCGTGGGAACGCATTACTATGCTGAACGCAACGGACTTTTTGCCGTCTGCGATCTGCTTGCCCTTGTAAACGTCAAAGAGCTTGACGCTTTCAAGTATCTTTCCAACGCCCTCGGTGATAGCCTTTTCAAGATGTGCAACGGGGATATCATCATCGCATACAACTGCAAGGTCTCTTGTAGTTGCGGGGAATTTGGGCAGGGGCTTGTAGGTCTTGGGAGCGGCAGCAGCCATAAGCTCGGGGATATTCAGCTTTGCGGCATATGCCTTAACGCCGATTCCGTAGTTTTCAAGAGTTTCGGGGTGAAGCTCACCGAAAATGCCCACGGGAACGCCGCCTGCGAATACCTCTGCACATCTTCCGGGGTGGAATGCAGGTGCTTCACCGAAGTTTTCGGAAACACCCTTGCAGGGCTCATAGGATACATCTGCTGTGCCGAGAACATCAAGAAGCTCCTCAATGATCCCCTTTAAGCTGTAGAAATCGTAGTTGTCGCCGTACATACCGAATGCAATTCTTGCAGGCTCCTCGGGAAGCTCGCCGCCCTTGGGGAGATACTCGTTGCCCATTTCAAAGAGAACGGCTTCGGCATTTCTGCTGTTGTAGTTTCTTGCAAGTACCTCGCACATTGAGGGGAGCATTGTGGTCCTCATAACGGAGGTGTCCTCACCAAGAGGATTGGTGATAACAACTGTTTTTCTGAGAACGCTGTCCTGGGGAAGACGGATCTTATCGAAATATTTGGGGGAGATAAAGGAGAATGTGGTTATCTCGTTTGCGCCCAGAGCCGCAGCGGTGTTCATTACCTTTCTTGTAAACTTCTGTGCGGGAGTAAGCTCGCCGCTTGCAACACCTCTGATGATGGTCTGAGGAATGTTGTTGTAGCCGTAAAGACGTGCGATCTCCTCTGCAAGGTCGTTCTTGTACTCGATATCTATTCTGTAGGGAGGAGCGTATGCAATTCCGTCCTTAACGGTGATATCAAGCTTTGCGAGATACTTTATCATATCCTCCTCGGGGATATCGGTGCCGAGGAAGTTGTTTATCCAGACGGGGTCAAAGGGAGCCTTTTTCTGTGTGTCTGCGTGAGTGTCGCAGTTGATTACCGTGCGGACAACTTCGCCGCAGCCAAGCTCTTCAACAAGCTCAAATGCACGGAGCAGAGCGGGCATACACATTCTGGGGTCAAGACCCTTTTCAAAGCGTGCGGAAGCATCTGTTCTCATACCGAGAGCCTTTGCGGTGGTACGAACGCTTGCACCGTCAAAGCAGGCAGCCTCGAAAACAACATCAACGGTATCGTCCATAATTCCGCTGTACTCGCCGCCCATAACGCCTGCAACGGCAACGGGCTTCTCAGCATCGGCAATTACCAGCATCTTTTCGGTAAGAGTTCTTGTTACACCGTCAAGGGTGGTTATCTTCTCGCCCTCTGCGGCATTTCTTATCTCAATGGAATTGCCCTTGATGTAGCGGATATCGAAAGCGTGCATAGGGTGACCGTATTCGAGCATTACAAAGTTTGTGATATCAACGAAATTGTTGATAGGACGAACGCCGCTTGCACGAAGTCTCTCTCTGAGCCACAGGGGAGAGGGACCTATCTTAACGTTTCTGACAACGCCTGCGCAGTAGCGTGAGCAGAGCTTTTCATTCTTTATCTGCACTTTAAGATATTCATTGATATCCCCGTCAATTCCCTTGAAAGCAGGCTCCTTGATGTTAAGGGGCTTGTTAAAGGTAGCGGCGGTCTCTCTTGCAAGACCGAGAACGGAAAGGCAGTCGGGGCGGTTGGAGGTTATCTCAAACTCAATAGAGGTATCGTTGAGGTCAATTGCCTCACGGATATCCATACCGGGCTTAAGCTCTCTTCCGTCCTCGCTTTTAAGGATAAATATGCCGTCGGCGATCGCATAGGGGAAATCGTGGGTGGTAAGACCCAGCTCACCGAGAGAGCAGAGCATGCCGTTTGATGCCACGCCTCTGAGCTTGCCTTTTTTGATCTTAACGCCGCCGGGAAGAGTAGAACCGTCGAGAGCGGCGGGAACAAGGTCACCTATATTTTCCTCTCTGATGTTGGGAGCGCCTGTAACTATCTGAACAGGCTCAGCCTCGCCTACATCGACCTGACACACAACAAGGTGGTCGGAATTTTCGTGGGGCTTCACGTCGAGAATTTTTCCCACAACAACACGGGATATCCCGCTGCCCTCAGTGTCATATTTTTCAACCTTGGAGCCGCTCATTGTAAGTCCCGAGCAAAGCTCCTTAATGCTCATATCTCCGATATCAACATAATCGGAGAGCCATCTTACTGAAAGATCCATTTATTTTACCTCCGTTTTATTTTTTTCTGATTTATGTTCAAGCTTCCATATAAAATCATCGTGTTCATCACGAAACTGCCGGATGCTTTTCATATAAATGACCCTTTCGCTTTTATCGGCAAGGGTTATTTTCAGCTTTGCACCGTCATAAATACCATTTGTTTTGTGATATTCCGTAATAACTTTTTTTATGTCCCTGTATGGTATCAAAAGCATATTTTGCGGAACATAGATAAATTCATCAAGGAGATACAATGTATCGTAAAGCTTACCCGATTTTTCTGCCTGACTGCACAGGTCATCATATTCAGATGGCGGCATTTCACAAAAAGCTTCTGTAAAGCTTTCATATTTTTTTCGTGCACGCTTTATAAATGCATACAGAATAAAAACATCTGCTGCCGCCGATAATGTGAAAAATACTGCTGTCTCTGCATCTGAGAAAAAGGCTGTAAGCCAACAGGTAAACATCAGATACGCAAGAATGCTTATAACATCAAAAACGATTATCTTTGCGATATCAGCTCTTAATGCGCTTTTGCTTTCCGTAAAAAAAACGCTTTTATCATTTTCTTTGCGGCGTTCTTCCGTAACTAATCCCACGCAGTTTTCTCCTCACTTTTTTCTGATAACGATAATGCTTTCTGCCCTTAAAGTGTTGAAATACTCTTCCATATCCGCTTTTTGGTAATTTACCTTAAACAGAATATCCGCATTGGGACATTTTTCCGAAAGCAGTCTGTAAAAGTCCTCGTTCATATTTCCAAGCCCCACAGGAACATACAGCCTGCCAAAGCTTTTGGTTTTAAAATATATGCTCGTGGCAGAGGGTGATGCAACATAGGTGCTTGTGACGACCTCTTCTATCTCATAGTAGGGAAGTATAAGTCCCTCTTTTGAGAAAAGGTATTCCGAGGTAAATGCGAAAACTCTGTACTGTTCACAGCTTTCAAGCTCCGCCGCAATTTTTTCGGCAGATGCTTCGGACAATGCATCAAGCTGCCTTTTCATTGACCTGCTTTGAATGAGATTCATTATGATAAGAGCCGCAGTTGTCACTATGGAAATTATCCGCCACAGCACGCCGTAATCCCTGCCGTCAAGGAACCTTAGCAGCGGGATAAGAATGAGCGTATAAACGATGCTCAGAATGTTCCACAGGCGCTGCTTGAATTTAAAGCGTTTTCTATAAATTGCAAACAGTTCGCTGCCGTTATCACGCTTCTGCATTTTTTCTTTGTATCGAATCAAGCTGTTCAACAAATTCCCTTGTGCCCTTTGCGCGAAGTGAAATGCCGAACTCTTTTCCGTCCTGCATACGAAGTATCAGCGTAACGGCGGGTCCCTCCGTAACAGTATAGACCGACGCTATCTCGCTGAACTTGTAGGTCTTGGGCTTTGAAAACAGCTGGAGAACAGAAAATTTCTCATCGTCCCAATACCATGCGTGCTTGGCGGCAGCAAGACCCATAAGCACGGAAAGTGCCGCCAGAAAAACAAATGCAGCAATTACCAAAGGCTCAGGTATGACCGCAAAATAAACGATAATTCCCGCAATTATAAGCACACCTGCAAAAACATATGCAGTTACTGCAACCGCAGGGCTTGATGTTATGCTGCCCTTGGCTTCATAGCCGATCCTGCTGTCTGTAATACCCTTATTTTCTGTCATTTCAATACCCCCTTATGTTTATCAGAACTGTCCCAAAAATCTCATATCGTTCTCGTAAAGAAGTCTCATATCGTTGATGTGGTATCTGCCCATTGTGATACGTTCAAGACCGATACCGAATGCAAAGCCGCTGTAGACCTCGGGGTCGATTCCGCAGCCTCTGAGGACTTCGGGGTGGACCATACCCGAACCGAGAAGCTCAACATATCCTTCGCCCTTGCACATCGAGCAGCCCTTGCCGCCGCAGTTGAAGCATACGAGATCGACCTCTGCGGAGGGCTCTGTGTAGGGGAAGTGGTGGGGACGGAGACGGATTTTAGCGTCCTTGCCGTAAAGCTTCTTCATAAGCAGGTCAAGTGTGCCGTAAAGGTCGCCGAGAGTAACGCCCTTGTCGATAACAAGTCCCTCTATCTGGTGGAAAAGGGGAGAATGCGTTGCATCTACCGCATCGGAACGGTAAACACGTCCCGGGGAAATAATTCTGATAGGAGGCTTTCTCTGCTCCATTGTACGTATCTGAACGCTTGATGTCTGAGTTCTCAGAACAACGTTCTCGTTGATGTAGAAGGTGTCCTGGGTGTCTCTTGCAGGGTGGTGCTTGGGCATATTGAGCGCCTCAAAGCAGTAGTGATCTGTCTCGACCTCGGGACCGTCAACTATATCAAAGCCCATACCGAGGAATATTTCCTTTACCTCTTCAAGAGTAGCGGTAAGGGGGTGGAGACGGCCGGGACGGGGTGCCTTTCCGGGGAGAGTAACGTCGATAGTTTCCTCAGCCATTTTCTTCTGGGCTGCCTCGCTCTTAAGAGCCTCAGCCTTTTCGGTGAGCTTTGCTTCAATGTCCGAGCGGACCTTGTTTGCGAGCTGACCGATAACGGGTCTTTCCTCTGCGGAGAGACCGCCCATCTGCTTAAGGATAGAGGTGAGCTCGCCCTTTTTGCCGAGAAATTTAACTCTCAGCTCCTCCATAATTTTCAGGTCGTGACACTCCGAAAGCTCTTTCTGAGCAGACTGGAGTATCTTTTCAAGCTGTTCTTTCATCTGTTTCGATCCTTTCTTATAAAATAAAAAAACCCGTACCCGATCTTTCAGGCACAGGAGAAATATCTATTCCCGACTTTAACTGAGCATAAATTCAGCTCGTACAAAGGCTAAGGACAGACATCCCCCCGACTTTAACGCAGTCATTCGTCTGCCCCTAATTGAGATCCGTTCAAGGCAGCCACTCACGGGCGAAATTCGGAGACCTGCCGACACAACGGGACTTCCAGCCGCCGTAAAAGCGGTCCCGATTCTCTGTATGTGTCAAAAACGGCGGGCACTTACTGAGGACGTGATATTTTACCGTCCATTCCCGTTCATCGTGTTTTTGTACATTGCAAACCTATTGCGCTTATATTATAACGCATATTACAGAAAAAAGCAAGCGGTTTTTGAAAAAAAGTCCGCCTGCTTTGCAAAAATATTCGCTTTGCATCATAATTTTGCCGATACTGATTCAAGTAATGTCCCCTACATTATATTCATCAGCCAAATAATTACAGCTCGTGATAATATGGGCAGATGTCCTCATAATGACCGTCCTTCATACGAAAGCCCTTTGGGATAACCCCCAGCTGAACAAATCCGAGACGCTCATACAGATGTCTTGCGTGGGTGTTCGTGGCAACGACCGCATTAAACTGCATAACGCCGAAGCCCAGCTTTTTTGCCTGAGCGAGACAGTCCGTTACAAGCTTTTCACCGATATGCAGCCCACGCATATCCCTGTCAACGGCATAGCTTGCGTTGCAGATATGACCGCATCTGCCTACGTTGTTGGGGTGGAGAATGTACAGTCCGCAGACCTTTCCGCTTTCGTCTGCGGCAACCCCGCTATAGCTCTGGGCTGCAAAGAAATCAGCTACCGAAGCGGTGTCAAGCAGCTCCTCCTGCGGGAACGCAATGCCGTCCTCAACTACCCGGTTCCATATCCTTATCATATCGGGCAGGTCTGCCGCTTCGTATTTCCTTACAGTTATCATAAATATTTCCTCCGAAAAAACTCCCGCACCACGGGGCACGGGAGAAAAGATCTGTTAAATGACCTCTTTGAGTACAAGATATGCAACGGTCGCAAGGGAATGTGCCTCAACAAAGTCTCTGTCAATGATATAATTGCCGCTCTCCAGCATCTTCTTTATCTCGGAAACACGCTCAAAGCCCTCCAGAGCCTTCTGCTTGTCGGGGATAACAAAGAAGGATTTCTGCATAATGTGGCGTATCTCCGTTCTTATGCCGTGGGGGATAGGCTCTGCGTCAACAGGCTCGGGAAACTCGTATTCCTCGCAGACATCATTTTTATCAAGCTTTTCACTAATATCTGTCGCAGCCCTGTGACCGAAAACAAGAGCTTCCAGGAGAGAGTTTGAAGCAAGTCTGTTGTTGCCGTGAACGCCTGTGTGTGAGCATTCGCCGACAGCGTACAGACCGTTTATATCGGTCTGAGCGGAGGTGTTAACATTAATGCCGCCCATAAGATAATGCTGGCAGGGGAAAATGGGGATAAGATCCTCGCCCATATCAATTCCCTGAGTTTTAAGGAAATCGTATATCATCGGGAAGCGGTTGCTGAGATATTCCTTGCCCTTGTAGCGGATATCGAGGTAAAATTCGTCGCTGTTTGTTTTTCTGCTTTCAAGGATAATGGAGCGTGACACAACGTCTCTGGGAGCAAGCTCAAGGCGCTCGTCGTAATTCTGCATAAAGCGTTCCTTGTTGCAGTTGAGAAGATATGCGCCCTCGCCTCTTACAGACTCGGAAATAAGGAAGCATTCCCTTGATTCCTTGTTGTTGTATGCGGTGGGGTGGAACTGGATAAGTGAGAGATTGCGTATCTCAGCGCCCATATCATAAGCCATAGCGATACCGTCGCCTGTGGCAATGGCGGAGTTGGTGGTGTAGTCATAAACCCTTCCGATGCCGCCTGTTGCCATAACGGCAAACTGAGCGGTAACGGTGGTGTGAACGCCGTCCTTTAAGATGTCAGCCGCAAAGCCGCCGCTTATCTTCTTCATACGGCAGAGCAGTGCGTTGTCAACAACAGTGATATTCTTCCTTGCAAGCACTGCGGCACGTACCTTTGCAGTGACCTCGGCACCTGTTGAATCCTTGTGGTGAAAAATTCTTCTGCGGCTGTGACCGCCCTCAAGAGTTCTGTCAAGCTGACCGTTCTCGTCCTTATCGAAATCAACGCCGATGTCGATGATGTGCTGTATCTCTCCCGCAGCCTCGGTGACGAGCACCTTTACGGAGTCGGGATTGTTTTTGAAGCCGCCTGCGATGAGGGTGTCGTTGGTGTGGAGCGTGGTGTTGTCATCGTCAACGGGCTTGTACACAGCTGCCACGCCGCCCTGTGCCAGAGCGGAATTGCAGAGATCAAGCTCTCTCTTGCTGATGACAAGTATATTCATAGTTTCGGGCAGGCAGAGAGCGGTGTAAAGTCCGCCCACACCTGTGCCTGCAATAATAACGTCATAATGCTTTTCCATAAAGATCTTCCTTCTGCGGAGATACCCGCAATTATATTCGATAAAATTATACCACATTCCCCCATTTATTTCAATTGCATTTTGCACGTATATTTTCACGCTCTTAAGACGTGAAATATGCATTTTGCTGAATGATGTGACCCATTCCGGTCAAGAATAAATATACTGATCCCATACCGTCCTTGTCTATAGAACGGTGTGGAATCAGTATAATACATACGTCGAAAGGGGAAATTATTGTGAAAAGCAATGACGAACGGTTTCATTTTGAAGAGGAGAGCAGGCTTATCGCTTCGGGCTCGGGGAACATCACCTGTGATGATGCCGTCGCTGCGGGAAGAGCCGCAGCCTGCGAAAAGGGCTCAATACTGGTATCCCACGGCTCGGGAGCGGGAGCCGATGCCCTTGCATATGCCTTTGCTTCGGGGGCATCTGCCGCAGGAGCAAGGTGCATTTTTGCCGGAGAGTGCTGTGCTCCCGCAGCAGCATACACCGCAAAAGCCCTTGGCTGCACCGCAGGCTGCCACGTTCATACGGAAATAACCGCCTCGCTGAGCCTTTTTTCGGGAGACGGGCTGCCCTTGTACCGAAGCTTTGAGGAGAAGATAGAAAAGGCGCTCCGAAGCTCAAAGGGGCTGCCATACAGCCATTTCGGAGATATCCGCCGATTTGACGGAGCAGATGGGCTGTATGCCGCCAAAGCCGCATCGTTCCTGCACTCTGAGCCCGAAAAGGTCTATGCGGACGTTTACAGCTCCTCTCCCTCTGTAATGCGGGTCTGTGGGGATATACTTTCGGGCAGTGGCAACAAAAACGGCGAGCGCATTGCGTTCCGTATCAGTGCCGACGGCAGGCGGATCTCAGCCTATTCCGACGAAACTGGCTATGTTTTCCGTGACAAGCTGATAATGCTGTGCTGCCGACGGCTTTTTGAGCAGGGCAGAGATGCGGCGGTGTGCGGAAAAGCCCCGAGAGCCCTGGAAAAGCTTGCGGGACTTTACGGGAGAAAAATTTTAAGCTGCGGCGGTGCTGTGTGCGTGAATGAAAGCTCCCCCTCGGGCAGATGCCTTGCCGCAAGAAAAGCTGCCGCCGAGCAGATGTTTGCAAATGACGGTATCGTTCTTATGATGACCGTTCTTGACATTTTGGGTGAGGAGAACAAAACTCTCAGCGATGCTCTGAAAGGGCTTCCCGACTATGCGGACATAAGCAGATATATCCCCGTTGACCGCCCCTCGGAGCTGCTGAAAAAACTCTGCGCAACGGGAATGGAGGAGAGCGGCGTTATCGGTGACGGTGAAAACGGCAGGGTGACGATACGCCCCGTGCGGACGGGAAAGGGCGTTATGCTCTGTGTTGAGAGCTATGCTGCCGAGACTGCCGCCGAGCTTTGCGATTTTTATGCGGGTATTATCAATAATGCGGTGAAGCAATGAAAAAATCCCTGTTTCCGTGTGGGAACAGGGATTTTTTGCGTGTAAACACAATGGTATTAAGGTGCTTGCCATACAAATTGGAAATTTTATTTCTTGTTTAATTCTTCCCATTCGCTTTTGAGAATGGAATAAACTCTTCTTCCCTCAAAATGATCTTTTCTCCGGAAAAAATCACGAAATGTTCCTTCGTATGTAAGTCCGCACTTTTCAATAACTCTGCGTGAAGCTTCATTTACTGTACGGCAATCGATCTCAATTCTATGAAAGTTGATTTTTTCAAACCCAAAACCAATAACAGCTTTCGTCATTTCCGTGGCATATCCCTTGCCTTGAAATGCAGGTCCGATAACATACTCGATCTCACCATGCTGATTGCTGCTGTCAACTAAGAAAAATGCAATTTGTCCTATACATTCATCGGATGCCTTTTCAATAACCGCCCAGCGATAATAATCTTTACAGGAATAAGAAACAATATACTTTGTATCAAATAACTTCCGAACATCATCAGATGTAGGATAATACGGTTCACCATAATCCCATTGTGTCTGTTCGTCTGCTATCCAGTTGCGCAGCATAGAATCAATATCTGAATACTCAAAACGACGAAGTATCAATCTTTCTGTTTCTATTGTCTGTGTTCCGATGTGTGTCAGCATTTTATTTTCTCCAATTATCACTATAAAGTTTCATATAAATTCCGATTTGTATGACAGTTATCGGTGATATCTGTCATACTCCGTTTATAAACACGCCGTCCGAAGCTCACTCCATAGCAAACCATCTCGGCAGAGCATCTACAAATGTATCATCAAGCTGATAGCAGCCGTTTTCGTTGTATGAGCCCGAGGGGATAACAAGCTGTGCCGGCTCGGAGGTGTTTGAAAGCACATATTCAATGGCAGGCTTATCCTCATCGTAATCATACCTTGTGATGTCCGTCTCGATGTCGCTGTTGATGATGTCGGTGAAAACGGAGTCAAGACTGTCTCTCAGAATGCCCCGTGAGCCTGAATTCAAAAGCTCTGCCGCAAGATTTCCCACAACCTTTGCACGGTATTCCTCGCCGCCGCTGTAATCCGGATAGCACATCACCTTGCGGAGGGTGTTGGAGTCAAGTATCTGATTGCCGCTCTTGATGACCGTGCTTTCGCCGGTGGAGGGGTTGCGGAAAATAAGATTGTCGGGAATGTTGTATTCCACATTGCCCATAAGGTCAGCAAAGGCGTTGAAGCTGTCCTTGGTGAATTTCAGGTATCTGTCTACCGTAAGCCCCGTGAACTTCTCAACGGCTCTTTTTGCCGATGATGTGCCGCCGAGACGGTAAAATTCATAGAGGGTGTTTGCCGTTCCGTCAAGCTCGCAGGCAATGTCTGTCTGTAAGGGGACAAGCACAGCCTTGTTGTCCGCAGGGGCAAATCTTGCAAGGAGGAAGCTTGTGGAGGTCTGGGACTTTTCCGCCTCATAGATGAACAGGACCGTCCGTCCGTCTCCGAAAACAGGGGAGTACTCTGTACTCTGAGCCGCTCCGTCGTCAATTACGATGTTGTCGATGCTGCTTTTGTCGGAGGAGCTGTTCAGATATTTGCTTATCACAAGATATCCGCCGCCGCCGATGAGCACAAGAGATATTATAATAGTAAGAAAATAGGTCGCCGCTATTTTTGCGGATCTTTTTGACATAAACATTTTCCTTTCTTATATACAAAAGGTATATTATAATGTTATAATACTGATTGTATCAGATATCATTACAGCTGATACCATACATATATTATCACACCAAAGCGGGATTTGCAAGGAAATATCCATTTTGATGACCAATTGTAATATTTATGTAATAATTGCCATTGATTTGGCAAAAAAATCACATCATTTTTCAGTTTCTACTCAACATATTCATACGGAAATCATATTTGCAGTATATAATTATATGATATAATTATGTAAAAATTAATGAGAGGTGAGCGCAGGAATGGAAAAATCACTATATCCCGTTATAGCGGCAGCATCAGCCGTGCTTCTGACCGCCGCAGCCATATCCGCCTCCATTATATATGTAACAAAAACGAGCGCCGTTCCTGCGGAGACATATTATTCCGAATCCGCCTACACCCGTGAGATAAATGAACTGTCGGACTTTGAGCGTGACGGCAGCTTCACTACCCCTTACGGCACATTCACCCCCATTGACAGCGTGCTTGATATCAATGAGTATATGACCCGAAATCCCGTTATTCTCACCCCCGTGGAGACTCTCCCGTACATAAGCTGTGACGGGGAGAGCACCGAGATACTGGAGACGGTCAAAAACCTGTCAGACGAGATATGCCGCAATTCCGTCACCGATTATGACAAGGCAAAGGCGATTGCGATGTGGGTGGGCGTGAACACTGCCTATGATTTTGATGCGGGAACGGCTTCGGGTGATCTTACGGTCACAAATCTTGAAGCTGTCATTGAAAACGGGTTCCGCACCACCTGCGGGGGATTTTCAAATCTGTATTCCGCCCTTTGCAGCGCTCAGGGAATATACTGTCTTAATATGAAAGGCGGCACGCCCTCCGAGGGATATCCACGCTCCGAGCTTGAAAATGCTCCTGCCAATCACGAATGGAACGGGGTGCTCATTGACGGGGAATGGTATTACGCCGACTGCACCTGGATATCAGACCTGAGCTACAGGGACGGGGAGATATCGGGGGGCGGTGATATAAAGCCGTTTTATGCGCTTTTTTCTTTCGGAGAAATGAGCGCGGAGCATCGGATAGACAGGTGCGAACACCGTGATTTCGGATTTGAGGATACGTAAAACCGAACCGCACAGACTTTTTAAGTCTGTGCGGTTATTTATCAGTAATCTATGCGCTCAATCTTAAAAATAACAGGTCTTGTGCCGTCTGAGCAGCAGGTTATCATTGTGTTTTCATCTTTCATCCAGCCCTTCATAACGGAGCTGCCCTGCAAAGCCGTGTAGATGTATCGGGAAATTGCGTCCCACGCTTCGGAGCAAAACGGCATTTTGGGTCCGCCTGCAACAGTATCGGGGTCAGTGTTGGTTTTGACAAGAGTGTTTATTCCCATATGCCAAAAATCGTCTCTTTCATCATCACGGTAAAATATAAACTCGTCGCCTACATTATAACAGGGACAGGCTCCTGCTTTCGGGTCGGCGCAGTACTGCTCCTGAAGCTCGGGATAAAGCTTCTTGTCAATGACCGTGACCTTTACCTTGTGTTTCATACCAAACTCTCCTTAATGTGTGAAAATATGCAAAAAAAACGCCGAGACTATTGTCTCGACGAATCGTGGAGCGGATTACGAGGCTCGAACTCGCTACCTCCACCTTGGCAAGGTGGCGCTCTACCAGATGAGCTAAATCCGCATATGTGGTGCCTCCGGACGGAATCGAACCATCGACACGGGGATTTTCAGTCCCCTGCTCTACCGACTGAGCTACAGAGGCAAA
>CAKSPU010000012.1 GCA_934486875.1 uncultured Oscillospiraceae bacterium | reverse complement strand
ATGCCTTTATCTGATTATCTGCGGCTCGATAAAGCCACAGCTTTATGTTGTCTCCCATTTTCAGGTGATTCCGTTTTCTGTACAGAACAAAAAACACTTCCTGCGTTATATCCTCAGCAGCCGTTTTGTTCCAATTCAGTTTATATTTGCAGTAATTCAGAATTACATTGTAATATCTGCTTACAATTTCATCGTACATATATTGCTTCTCCTTTTTTTGTGATACTCTGTCATAAAATAAATGTCAGAAAAAAAGCATTTTCTTTCATTATAAACTATTTTTTCGGATTTTTGTAGACTTGCACAAAAAAATCACCCCAAAAAAATAAAAATCCCGAATAAGCAGGTTGCTTATTCGGGACTTGAAAACTGAGCTTTATCAGGCATATCATACAAAAAAATTCTGACACGAAAGAAAATCAAAGATGAAACCGCCGCTCCATTTCGTCCTTGGTGGTCTTTCCTCTGAAAAGGAACAGGGCTGCCATAAATATGATGCTGAGGCAGGTGCATATTACTGTGGGGTAGGTTATTGTCGTCAGCCCCGCTATAAGGCAGATAAGGGGCAGGAAGCCGTAAAATCCGCCGATCACGAGGTACAGCAGATACTCACCCGACTTCATTTTCAGCACCTTTGCGATGATGAAAACAGATATCACGGCGCATATGCTGGCGCAGGGCAGGACGAAATCCACAGACCAGCCGTGCCAGCCCGTGAATTTATCCCAAATCACCGACAGCGAGGTTATGAGGATAAGCTCCCAGGTTATGTTTTTGAGTATTCGTCTGCGGTAGGTGATGCCGACTGAGGTTGTGAGCCAGGCGCAGATTATTCCGCCGATACAGATGAGAGACCAGGTTATCCCCCCTGAAATGATGAAATCCGTGCCTACGCAGACTGCGGCGGCGGATATGGATATAAAGGCTATGAGCTTTAAGAGAAAGTCGCTTTCAAAGCGGCTTTCTTTTATTTCAGGGTACATTTCGGGCTCGGGCTCGCCTGTAAGCTCCCCCTGGCATAAGGGGCAGCGGTCCTTGTCGCCGTCAACGGTTATTCTGCATTTTGCGCACTGCTGCATTCTTCGCTTACCTCCTCTTTAACGGGTCTTTCCGCATATGAATCATTGCTTCGTATTCTCACGTCGATGTCCTGAGATGTGAGCAGTCTGAAAAAATTCCGCTGGACATCGGTGGAGGCATAGCCTGAGGTTATGCCCATTTGCAGGACATCGTTGAAGGAGCAGATATTGAGCTGGATATTTCCCGTGCTGACGAATACCGAAAAGCTTTTTATGAAGCCGTCAAACTCCTCGGGCATCTGTATCCTGCCCACATTCGAGATGACCGATGTTTCACTTTTTACGGTGATATGGCGGGCTATGCGGAGCACTCGGTTTTTCAGGGGCAGGGGGGCTATGCGGACAAAGGGGTTATGCTCAAGGGCGGCAAGGCTGTTCATTCTTATGGCAAGCTTGTCCTTGGTGAGCTGCTCCTTAAACTGCTCGCTTACCTGAGTGATTATGTCGTCCAAGGTGCCGTCACGGTCGCTGAAGCTGTACTGCACGGACATCATTCCGAAGAAATTTTTGGCGGTCTCCGAGGGGAAAAACTGCCTGAGATTTACGGGGATATTTATTACAACGGGCTTCCTTACGCTTTGCAGCGACATTTCCATACTCAGCGCCTTGATGTAAACGGCGGTGAGAAAAACGGTGAGGGTGGTCTTATATTTATGTGCGGCGGCTATGACGCTTTTTACTGAGGAAAAGCCCTCTATTGCCGAAAGTCGGTTGTTATCAAGCCTTTCTGTATGGAGACGGAAGGCTTTTATCATTTTTTTGCTCCGCTGCTTCTTGGTCTTGTCGTAATATTTTAAGAAGCTGTCCGCATTTTTCTGTGAAAATGAGCCGTCATTGTCAAGGGTGGGAACATTTTCATCGAAAAGGTCGGCGTAGCGATAGATGATGTATCGGTAAACTATGGTTTTAAGGAGCATCAGTGCGCCAGTTCCGTCGGCAAGAACGTGGAAAACCTCAAGGTTTATCCTGCTTTTACGGTATGTGACACGGTAAAGCAGGCTGCGCACATCTTCTTCGTATATGGCGGCGCAGACGGGGGTATTTTCCTCGGTGACAACGGGCTTTAAGTCGGTGCTTTCGAGATAATACCAGAAAAGCCCCTTTTTCATCACTGCATTGAAGTTCGGGTAGCTTTCCACCGCTCTCTCGGCGGCTTTCTGCAAAAGCTCGGGGTCTATATCGTCGGTAAGCTCGCAGGAAAATCGGAACACTCTCGTGTCCGACCGTTCCACTGTCGAGGGGAAAATTTTGGCGGCGTTATCAAGACGGCTCCAGGGGGTGTGCATCTCACGTCTCAATATCATCATTCCTTTCCTTTGGGAAAAGTATTTCTCAGTCTGTCAGACGGAGAAAATACATTATCATACTCACGGTCTGCCTTGCGTGGGGATTGAATTGCAGGTCGGTGGCGAAAAATCCGTGGTATGCTTTTTTTATGCGAAATGCCATTGTCCGTGCCCCGCTTTTGTAAAGCCTTTTGGCAAGTGCTTCACCCTCATCTCTCAATGGACATCTTTCCGCCGTTATGACAAGGGTATCGGGCATTCCTTTAAGGCTCTTTGCTTTCATCGGGGCAACGTACGGGTCATTCTTTTCGTCGGGGGTATTAAGATAAAGCTCCAGATATCCACGCATTCTGTCGGCGGTAAGGATACAGCCCCTGCCGTTTTCCCTGAATGATCTGTAGGGAGTGTCCTCACCGAACTCGCAGTCTGTGGCGGGGTATATGAGGATCTGCCTGCGGATACGGAATGCTCCCGTATCACGGGCTTTGAGGGCAACGGCTGCCGCAAGATTTCCTCCTGCGCTGTCACCTATCAATATGATATCGTTTTTGGATATGCCGCTTTTTACGGCGTATTTATATATCATTTCGGCAGCCTCAAAGCAGTCATCAAGCCCTGCGGGATATTTATGCTCGGGGGCAAGGCGGTAATTTACGGAGACAACATAGCTGCCTGTAATGGTTGAAAGCTGCTTGCAGACCTTGTGATATCTGTCGATATCGTCTATGACCCAGCCGCCCCCGTGGAAAAACACCAGCACCCTTTTACGGGGACTGAGCATTGAGGGGGGATAAACTCTGACGGGTATCGCTCTGCCGTCGGAGGCGGTTATGTTCTTGTCGTAATGTCCGTCCTTGGCGGTGGCTGCGGTGCGGACAAGGAGGTGGATAAGCTCACGGTGGATACGATAGACCTTTCGTATATCGGGCGGAGTTATCCTGCTTATCATTTCATCTATGATGCTTTTCATTTTTATCATACCTTTCGGGCAGTTTCTTCGTCTGATATGTATAGATTTATTATACTATAAATCTTTGGCAAGGTCAATCGTATTATGTATATTATTGCAATGAGTGCGAAAATTTACAAGAGGGTCAAAAACCGCCGAATGTTTCGGGCATTCGACGGTCAGTTCTTATATTTCTGCACTCCTGTTTTTCATCACAAGGGCGGCTATGAGGTTTATGAGTATCAGCAGACAGGCTGTGCTTATCGCCACAAGATACTGCACGGTATCAATGGCGGCGGCTGAGCTTACAAATCCCGTCACGGCGGCTGCGGCAATGGATACCACTGCGGAAAAAAGCTCATAGGACACCTGAGCTGCGGACTTAAATCCGCCTGACAAGCCGTAAACGCCCGATATTACTGCTATCATAAAGGCGCAGGCAAGGAACATTCCGTTGAAAAGAGCTGCGCTTTCATCACCTGCTTCGGGAATGCTGAGTATCTTAATGCCCTCGGGAGCAATCATATCCTCTTCATTTTCATATTCATACTCCATAACGGGGGTGTACTCGGTATAAACGCTTCTGAATGGGAATGAGAACACAAAGAAAAATGCGATAATGACAAAGGCGACAGAATTAAGAATGCAGATACCCTTGCTTTTTTTGGAGATAAGAGGTATTTTTTCTTCGGTAAGCTTCTCCTCGCCGCCCTTGGGACAGCAGGAGGAAAGCCATACTGCCAGCATACAGAGAAATGCGGTCTGGGTACAGCTGAATGCCGAACCTGCTCCGCTGAGAGCTGTCATTACAATTGTAACTGAAACGGCTACCGCCGCTGCCACTCTCACGCAGGCTGTTTTTCTGAGCCTTTTCATAAGCACGGCGTTGTTTGAAGCTCGGCAGGTCTTTTTAAGAAGCTCGTCACCATATGCCCCCGTCGTTCTGCCCGCTATCATATAAAGCGAGCATCTGAGAGATGGGCGGGAGGTCATAAGCGAGATGACAGAGCCTATCGAAAGGGCTGACGCAAGGGCTTCTATCAGCGGAACGGCTATGGTCTCATAATCAAAAACTCCGCCGTTTATGATGAACAGCTTTGAAAGCACCACCGATATGGCGGCGAGTGTTCCCAAAGTACTGCCGAGGCTGTTAAGATCACCGAGAGAACCCAATAGCCTTGGGTCAACGTTTTTTTTGTTGTCAAGCATCATTTTTCTGCTTATTCCGCAGCGTCTGAGGCACATATACTGAATGTTCCATATTAGCAGGCTGAGAACTGCGGCGGCAAGGGTGTCCGCAAAGCAGGTAAGGTCATCAGAGCGGTGGAACAGTACCAGTATTGCGAGCAGAGCGGCGGCAAAGGAAAATATCACGTATTTGCTGCACAGAGCTCCACCCACCGCAGTAAGCACGGAAAGCTTTTCATTTTTTTCCGGTGTCTGCTGCGCCGAATCTATCATAATAAAATCATCTCACTCTTATAAAAAATCAAATGTATTTTAACAATTATATCATAAAAATCATTTTTTGTCAATGGGTATGACAAAATTAAAAGCGGCGCAGGATAAATTCCCACACCGCTTCGTTTACATATTAAAAGAGTAATTCAAAGAGTTCAGTCGTTTGTGCAGACCTCCGAAAATGATATTACACAGCCGTCGCCCTTTTTGCTTTCAAACATATCCATAGCTCTTTTGGGAAGAGTAGCCTTTGAAAGATTTATAACTGCTCCGTCGGAACGTGCGCCGACGCTGTAAAGCGCGCCCTCATTTGTGACATTTGCATTGCTGATATTCACGACACAGCCGTCTCCAAGCTTATTTACAAGCATTGAAAAGGCTCTTGCGGTCATCGTAATGCTGTCAAAGGAAAGCACCGCTCCGTCGATACTGCCGCCAAGGTCATAAAATCCATTATTGCCGTCGGGATAGACAGTGATGTTTGAGAACTCTCTGATCTCTCCGTCGGCAAGGCTGCGGATAAGCTCCGCAAACTGTGCTTCGGTATATTCGGCATTACTCAGCATTTTTTTGAACGGAGCCGCAGCATTTACGGCAAAGCCTGCTGCCTTTTTTACGGCAGATGTGATATCGGGCAGTGAAAATGAAAGCTTGTTCCAGCCCGTATTTTCGCCTGAAAGCTGTGCTGTACGCTCCTCACGCCACCGATCATAGGTGAGATCCTCCAGCCCGTCATAGGCGGAATTTTCAAGAGGTGCGAAAAATGTTGCAACGGCGTGCTGTGCAATAAGTACAAAGCGCCAGTTTTCCGACTCGCCCGTATTGAAAGGTATCTCGAAAACCCTCAGCATACCCGATCTGTCACGCTTGCTTATAACAGGAGCAAAGCGGCTTTTTCCCAGCGCAAAGGTCATTCTGTCCTCCCACGCAGAGGTAAGGTCGTCATACCCGTCAAGGGCGTAAATTTCCGCCAGCGACACCTCGTCTTCGGTATCGTTATGACCGCCTGTCATTGCAAAGCGGAAGATGTAATCCGTGTTCTTCTCAAGCTTTTTCTCGCAGAATATCTGCGTCCATTTCCAGCCCCAGTCGCCGATCTCGTAGGCTTCGGTATTTCCGAGGGCTGTGGTGATAAAGGCTCTTCTGCCGATGTTTTCATTGCAGGTCTTATCGAATCTGAACTCTCTTGCACTGAAATTTATAACATTACTCATTTTAACTTCCTCCGTTAATGTCGGAGCAGAGTTACTTTGTGAGCCAAAGTGCAAAAGACGTATCATACAGTCTGAGACATACTCTGCCCGACCGTTTTTTACAAGTCCCCTTGCCCTTTTGGGGTAGGTAAGACCTATCTTCTGACCCGTTTCATCAGTGACAATTACGTTTTTTTCTATGGGTATCTCCCCCTTTTGCCATATGTATTCGGTTGTATGCTGTTTTTTGTTATGGGTGCCGTCCCCAAATTCATTATATCACAGCTTCAGATTTTTGACAACCGATGATTTCATACAACATTTTTCCACAAAATTTGACATTTCTTACAAACGGATATCCGTTTCAAATCTTAAATTTCTGTAAACGCTATTGCTTTTTTGGGAAAATGCGGTATAATTAAAGTAGTATTCTATTTTTTTATACGAAAGGAATTTACAAAGAATGTCAAATATTTATTTTATGCTTACCGCAACAGCTACTGCTGATGCAACGGGAAATGCCACTGCTCAGCTGGTTTCCTCTGTAGGTATGCTCATTGTTGTAATGGTCATTTTCTACTTTATGCTTATCCGTCCTCAGAACAAGAAGGAAAAAGAGCAGAAGAAAATGAGAGACAGCATTCAGATCGGTGATGAAGTTACTACTATCGGCGGAATCGTTGGCATTGTTGTCCGCAAGAATGACGACACTCAGACCGTTGTTATCGAAACAGGCGGCGACCGCAGCAAGATCAGAGTCAAGATCTGGGCTATTTCCGAAAATCTCACTCAGCACGATGAGCCTGATGAGCTTGGCAAGAAAAAGTAATTTGTGATTTTTTAATGAGCAGGTACTTCAGGTGCCTGCTCATTTTTTGTACCTGTGTTTTTTAATTTACTTCTTTTGGGGATTCTTCTGTGACCTGTCCGCCGAACTTCTCATATTTTGCGAACAGCATTTTCTCCTCGCCTATCTCCCCCTCGACAGTATAGGTATATGTAAATGTCACACCGTTTTTATCATACTTTTTTTCGATATCCCTGCTCTTTACCGTCATATTCCCGTCAAGGAAATTCTTCTCGAATTTCTCCGCACGCTTTGCTATATTCTGCTCCGCCTGCTCCTTTGATATGGTAATGCTGCGGTTCTCGGTCAGGCGGTAATGCCCTGTTATCTCATAGACAGGCAGGGCTATGCCCAGAAATGTGACACGCTCCTCGGTCTCGCTGTACTCGTAATCCCCCTCGGGGAGCTCTGCGGGACTGTAGGTGAGCTTATGCCCGAATATTTTCAGTGCTTTGGCACAGGTCTCACCTGTGCAGACCTTTTCTTCGGTGACGTATTTCTCGGAAAAGGTCATTTTTTCCGTGTACACCCCTGTTATCTCGCCTATGGAATGGACGTAGAAGCTTCTGCCGTATTTTGTATCGACCACGCCGCTTATGAGCACATCGCCCTTTTTCACCCCGTCCCCCACCATTGGAATGAGCATTCCGCTGTAGACCTTTACCCCTGTTATCCGGGCATCGTGGGAGGATATTATGTTGCAGGGGGTGTTTTTCCGCTCCATTTCGGGCGGAGAGGTCATTTCGTTTATCTCCACCGTGACCCTGCTGCCGATATGCTTTATTCCTACCCAGTCGATGTCCTTGTCCATTGCGGCTATCTGCTTTTCGGCACGGCGGAGATTTACCGAGGATATGCGGCTGCCGATGAATATTCCTGTGTCCTCGAGATGGGACATTATCCGTTCATCGGGGATATTTTCGTTGCCGCCTATCTCGATTATCATTACCCTGTCGCTTAAGAATGCAACAATGCCTACAGACAGAAAAAAGCCTATTACAAGCCCTATGCGGTGCTTGAACGGGCGGAAGCTCTTTGCCGCTCCCTTTTCATCTATTTTCTCGCAGACGAGCTTATGCTCCTCGGCAAGCCTGCACAGATATTTGTAGTCCCCTGAGCCCACATAACCGTAAAGCCGCTCACCCCTCACTGAAAGCCCGAAAAATTTAAGAGGGCTGTTTCTCAGGTCATTTATGAACTTTCCGCAGTCTCTCCCCTGCTCCGAATATATGCAGAAGCCCGTTCGGCTTCGGAGCCTGTACAGCCGCATTTTCGCTCAGTCCTTTCCTGTTTATTCCGAGCCGTGAAGCTCAACGGAGGATATATGCCCCCTGACCGCTATGCCCTCGGTATTGTAATCCGACAGCATAAGCTCTGTTCCCCATATCTCTATGACCATTCCCGAAAATGTTTTTACTTTAAGGTAAATGTCGTTATATTCCATTATCCGCTTGCAGTTTTCCACCTCAAGGTAGGTATTTCCGCAAATGACTATCTGTGAGCTGTAGGCTTCGGACATCTTTATCAGCCGCCCTTTCACAAGAATATTTTCCCTCCCACGCAATTATATATATTATATCTCACTGCGCTTTATGCAAAGGACAAAGGACGGTTTCGGATATGGATATGTTAAGGTCTGCAAAAAGGGTTCTTCCTGCACTGCCTGCAATGCTCTTTGCGGCGGCGCTCATATGGGCGGGACGGGAATGTGCGGCGGAATGCGCTAAGGCGGCGGCGCTGTGCATTTCCACGCTTATCCCCTCGCTTTTCGCATTCACTGCCGCTTCAAAGCTGCTCATCTCAACAGATGCATACAAGCTTCTCGGAAAACCATTCTCACTTTTTTCAAGATATGTCCTGCACCTGCCTGAGGAATTTTTCCCCGTGTTCATCATAAGCCAGCTTGCGGGATATCCCGTCGGGGCGGCACTTATAGGCGGACTGTATGACAGCGGGCGAATTACAAGGTCACAGGCGGAGGAATATCTCTGCTTCTGCATAGCCCCGGGACCTGCGTACATTATGGCGGTATCCTCCATTGCCGCCCCCGAATGCAGGGGAGCGTGGGTACCGGTGATGCTGGCGGCGGCAGGGACAAATTTACTGGCGGCGGTGATCTCCGCTCCCTTTCGTGAGCTTCCCGAACGGTCATCGGAGAAAATATGCCCGAAGCTGTCTGCGGAGGACATAACTGCCGCCGCTGTGGGCGCTTCGGAAGGTATGACGATGATATGCGCAATGGTGCTGCTTATGGCGGCGCTTATGGGTATCTTTTCAAAAGCGGGACTTTTATCGGCTATATCCCTGCTCGTGTCACGGTCCACGGTGATCCCTCCTGCGCAGATATATCCCTTTGTGCGGGCATTTTTTGAGATAAGCAATTTAAGCGGCGTTTTCGGAGATCCCACCGTCACTCTGCCGTTCTGTTCAGCGATGCTCTGCTTCGGCGGACTGTGCGTTCATATGCAGATAAAGGCGGTGTGCAGGGGTTTTTCGACACTTCGTGCGGTGATACTGCGTGTCCCGATGGCGGCGGCGGCATACTTTCTCTGCCGCAGTCTCATCCCGAAATTTTACACCGTAAGCGTTATAGCCGTCAGCGCTCCTGTCAGTGACGGAAGCATTTATTTTAGTGATTATTCACCAATGCTTTCTATTATTTTGTTGATTATGACGATTTTGATATTATCTCAAAAAAATATAGCCAAACCGAAAAAAATGTGATATAATATAAAAAAGATGTATCTTGCTATGAGGAAAGGAATGTTTATATGGCAAAGAAGAAATACTTCGGAAACGATATTGAGCCCCAATGTCAGTACTGTGCTTTCGGAACGAGAGCTAAGGACGGCGGAAAGGTACTCTGCGAAAAAAGGGGTCTTGTCAGCGGAGACGCTTCCTGCAATAAATTTTCATATTCTCCTCTGAAGAGGATTCCTGTAAAGCAGCTCCATATTCCCGGCAATTTTGACGACGAATAATTTTTTCCGAAATACATATGCTCTGCGATATGCCGACAGACCGTCGGCATATTTTTTCGGCAATTTGCTAAAATCAAAGTACAAATGGTGATTTGATATGAAACGTGTTATGGACATTTTTCTCCGTGCGGTGATGACGGGCTTTGCTATCGGCATCGGCGGAGCGGTCTACCTCTCCTGCGACAACAAATATATGGGCGCTTTCCTTTTCGGAACGGGTCTTTTCGTGATTCTTTCATTCGGCTTCAACCTCTTTACCGGCAAGGTCGGATATGCGGTGGAAAACAAGCCATCTTACATAATCGACCTTATCCTTATATGGTTGGGAAATCTGACGGGTACTGCTGTTATGGGCGGTATGATACTCTGCACGAGGATCGCTCCTATCGGAGAAAAGGCGGCGGAGATATGCAGTGTGAAATTCAGCGATAACCTGCTAAGTATCTTCATTCTTGCCATTTTCTGCGGAATGCTGATGTTCATTGCCGCTGACGGATTCAAAAAAATCGAAAATCCTGTTGGAAAGATGCTGGCGGTGTTCCTGCCTGTTATGGCGTTCATTCTCAGCGGATATGAGCACTGTATCGCCAATATGTTTTACTTCACGATTGCAAAGGTCTGGTCGGCAAACACGGTGCTTTATCTCCTTGTTATGACAATGGGCAACGCTGTGGGAGGAATGTTTATTCCCTTTGTGAGAAAGGCTTTTATTCAGCCTGAAGCCCGGAAATAACTTATAAAAATAGCCAAACACCTCACTTGCGGCATATGATAATGCTGTAAGTGAGGTGTTTTTTTATGAGTACATATTCAAAAGCAGTCATAATACCAATAACCAATAAAACTGTAGACAAAAAATCTTCGCATAATCCATATATGCAAGATTATGCGAAGATTTTTTGTACAGTTTTTAATTGGTTCTTAGTATAAGAGGCAGTGAAAAATATCCCGATATTTTCGGGTACGGGGTTTTCGTGCCATACTTCGGCAAAACTATGGCGACCTTTTCGGTCTGCGGTCTGCCTGTGGGTGAGGAGATCGCCTGCGGAGTAATTGAGCGGCTGGGGTGATCATCTCCGCCTGATTATCTCAGGCTCGCATTCAAGCATTATGCCTCTTTTTTCGTAAACCGTCTTTTTAACGTGGTCGATGACGTTCATAACATCGGAAAACGATGCGCTGCCCTTGTTTACCACAAAGCCGCTGTGCTTTTCGCTTACCTGTGCGTCGCCGCAGGAATAGCCCTTTAAGCCGCATTCTTCGATAAGAAGAGCCGCAAATGTACCTGCGGGGCGCTTGAAGGTGCTGCCTGCGCTGCGGTATTCAAGGGGCTGCTTTTCACGGCGCTTTTCGGTAAGCTCCGTCATCCTTGCGGCTATGGCTGTCTTATCCCCTGCCGTGAGACGGAGCTTTGCGGAAAGGATAACATATCCTCCGCCTGTGAAAACGCTGTGGCGATAGCTGAAATCAAGCTCGTCGGTGGTGAACTCACGGATATTTCCCTCAAAGTCGCAGGCTGTGACGGAGATGACCGCATCTTTCATCTCTCCGCCGTATGCCCCTGCATTCATATATACAGCGCCGCCCATATTTCCGGGAATGCCGTAGGCAAATTCAAGCCCTGTAAGGCTGTTGTCACGGGCAAAGGCGCTGACGGAGGAGAGCATCGCTCCCGCCCGGCAGGTTATAATGCCGTTTTCAAGGGAAATGTCCGAAAAAGCCTTGCCCATATGAATGAATATCATCGGGATATCTCCGTCCTCCACAAGGAGATTGGAGCCCTTTCCGATAATGTAAAATGGCAGCTTTTCCGCCGAAAGGGTCTTTACAAGCTCTGCTGTGCCTCTCCCGTCCGATGCTTCTATCATCAGGGGACAGCTTCCGCCGATGCCGAAGGTGGTGTATCGGCTGAGAGGTACATTTTCCGAATATTCAAAGCCCAGCGAATTTGCCAGGGCTTTTATTTTTTCCGTATCGTTCATTGTCATTTCAGATCACCCATATCCATTATGCCGCATATCAGCTGAAAATTATGCCGTTTTTTCTGTTTATCCGTTCAAGGAGCAGCTCTCTGTCCGTATTTACCACAAGCTTTTCGGGATAGCCAAATTCTTCAAGGAGCTGCAGAGAGCGCTGCACCTTTCCCACAGACGCAAAGAAATGGGAATCGGTATTGACAATGAGCTTAACGTCATATTTCTTGCAGAGAGGGATTATTTCACGGTAGTTTTTCTCGGAATTTTTCCACAGAAGCGTGCTCTCGTTTATCTCCACAAGCTTGTCATATTCCCTGAATGCCTTTATGCCCTTTTCGTAGTCAAAGGGGAATTTTATTGTGGCGGGGTGACCGATAACGTCAACAAGGGGGTTTTTTGCAAGTCCAAGATATGCATTTGTGTTCTGCTCCAATGTTCCCGAGGAAAGGATATCAGTATGCACCGAGCCGATTATCCAGTCAAGCTTTCTGCATTCCTCGTCGGGCAGGTCGATGTGACCCTCAAAATCCGTAACGCTTGACTCCGCACCGTATATTATCTTTACCCCGAAAAGCTCACGGGGAATGGCTTTGTGAAGGTTATGGAAGTGCCATATGTGAGGTCCGTCGGTGGAGGCGGGGGTGTGGTCGGTTATGGCGAGAAATTCAAGCCCTGCGTCACGGGCTGCCTCGGTCATTTCCTTTACGGTGGAGTATGCGTGGGTGGAAGCCACGGTGTGAGTATGCATATCTGCGATTATTTTCATCTGCTTTTCCCTTTTTCAAAATGCAGACCCCGAAAGCTCCGAGGTCTGCAAATAATCAGTTTGTTATTAATAGATATCCCATTTCTTGACCGTTTCCTTGTGCTCGGTCTCGAGACCAAGGTTGTCAAGCAGCTCCTGAGCGGCGTTGTAGCCCATTTTCTTCTGGCGGTTGTTCATTGCGGCAACCTCAAGAATTACCGCAAGGTTACGTCCCGGCTTTACGGGGATAGTTGAGCAGGGCACCTTTACGCCGAGAATGGAGGTATATTCGCTGTCAACGCCCATTCTGTCATATACCTTTTCGCTGTCCCAGGGCTCAAGCTCGACTATCATATCAATTTTCTCCGTTACCTTTACGGCACCCATACCGAAGAGACGGCGGGCATTTACGATACCGATGCCTCTGAGCTCCAGGAAATGGCGGATATTTTCGGGAGATGAACCTACAAGGCTGATGTTTGAGACCTTTCTTATCTCAACCGCATCATCGGCAACAAGGCGGTGACCTCTCTTGATAAGCTCAACGGCGGTCTCGCTCTTTCCTACGCCGCTTTCGCCGAGGATAAGCATTCCCTCGCCGTAGACCTCGATGAGAACACCGTGACGGGTGATCCTCGGAGCAAGGTGCAGGTTAAGGTAGGCGATAAGTGCGGACATAAAGCTCGATGTGCTGTCCTTGCAGCGGAGAAGAGGTATCTCATACTGACGGGCAAGGTCAAGCATTTCGGGGAAATAGGGCAGCTCACGGGTGATGATTATGCAGGGAACGTGCTGGGCAAAGAGCATTTCAAGATGCTCCTTTCTCACGCTTTCCTCCATTGTTGCAAGGTAGGCAAACTCTGCCTTTCCCACTATCTGGATACGCTCGTTGTTGAAATATTCGTAAAAGCCCGAGAGCTGAAGTCCGGGACGGTTTATCTCTGTTTCGATAACAAGGAGCTTTGATGCGTCCATAGGGAGATGGATAGTTTCAAGATGGAACTCGTCAATGATTTCCTTTAAGGTCACGCTGAATTTCTTTTCCGCCATAATAATCCTCCATTATTGCAAAAGTCGGCATACATATTTATATTATACACCATTTGAAAAATTTTTCAAGGGGGATATGTACAAATTTGCCGAACAATGGCGGTAAACAAACTGTGAACAAGCGCTGTTACCAAAATGTAACCTTTTGTAATCCTTTACCAATTATGAAACCTCTTGACAAATCTGCTATGGTGTGGTATAACTGTATTACAGTAACTAATACAGTTAATACAGGTAATACAGAAAGGACGGACAGCTATGACGGATATCAAGCCCCTTGTATGGATATATTCTCCCGATGAAACGGGTTCGGGAGCAAGACTTCAGTCATTTCTGAAATCAGGCAGCATTCTGTCAAAAAGCTCATCATCACTGCCCCAAAGCTTTGAGGGCATTTCTATGGCGATAATCTGCGACGGGGGCATTTTAGCTCCGGGATTTGCGGAGATAGAATCCATACGCAGCAGCTCCGACATTCCCATTATGACCGTTTCCCACTCCTGCGATGAGATATACCGCACGGTGGCGCTGGACAAGGGTGCGGACATCTGCCTTTCGGCGGACAGTCTGGGCAGGAATGAATTTACCGCAAGGACGGCGGCGATGCTGAGAAGATATTTATGCAGTCTCCCCGCAGCCGAAGCCGTACCCGATACTATCGTTAACGGCAGCCTTGAAGTGGACAGGAAGAGGCGGGAATTTTTCGCTCAGGGCAGAGAGGTGAAGCTAACCTCCACCCAGTTCGGCATCGTGGAATATCTTATGGAAAACTGCGGACAGGTATGCTCGGTGGAGGACATCTACCGAAGCGTATGGCAGGAAGCTCCCTACGGCGTTCACCGCACTGTTGTTGACCACATCAGGCGGATAAGGGGAAAGATCGAGCCCGATCCCCACAATCCGCAGTACATAAAGGCGGTTTTCGGTATGGGCTACAAAATGGAAAGGAGCAGCTAAATGTTCGACATTGATCTTCAGAGCAGGACTCCTATCTACGAACAGCTTTACAGGCGTGTTGTGGAGCTGACGGTGAAAAAACAGCTTCGCCCCAATGACAAGCTGCCCTCGGTAAGAGAGCTTGCCAAGGAGCTTGGAGTAAATCCCAACACGGTGTCAAAGGCTTTCCAGAACCTTGAACGTGACGGGATAATATATTCCCTTGCAGGGCGTGGCAGCTTTATTTCCGACAAAAACGGAGATATCATAAAGCAGAATGCTGCGGACAGCTTTGAGACTGCCGCAAAGGAAGCTATGGCGGCAGGGCTTTCGTCAGATGAAATGACGGATATAATAACAAAGATATTTCAGGACAGGGGGATAACAAATTGATACAGCTTACAGGCGTTACAAAAAAATTCGGTGACTTCACCGCTCTTGACGGCGTTGACCTTATGATTCCCAAAGGCACATCTTTCGGGCTTTTAGGCTCAAACGGCGCAGGAAAATCCACCATTTTAAGGCTGCTTTCGGGAATATATTCCGCCGAGAGCGGCAGCGTCACAATTGACGGCGAAAATGTTTTTGACAATGTCAAGGTCAAGGAACGGGTATTTTTCATAAACGATGAAACGATACAGTTCGGCGGTTTTACGCTAAAAGACCTTAAGGAATATTACAAGGGCTTTTACCCCAACTTCTCCGATGAGCTTTTTGAGGAGCTGAGAGAGACCGTTAAGCTGCCCCTTGATAAAAAGACAGACCGCTTTTCAAAGGGTATGAAGCGTCAGGCTATCGTTATAACAGGTCTTGCCTGCCAGACGGATTACCTGCTGCTGGACGAGGCATTTGACGGACTTGACCCCACAATGAGGATAATAGTTAAGCGAATGCTTGTGGACGCTATGCTTGACAGACAGCTAACAACGGTAATTTCCTCCCACAACCTTAAGGAGATAAACGAGGTCTGCGACAGCGTTGCTCTTCTTCATCAGGGAAAAATGCTCTTCAACCGTGACCTTGACAGCGTTAAGGGCAGCATTCACAAGGTACAGGCGGCGTTCAATGAGGAATACACAAAGGAGGATTTCGAGAAATACGGCATTCTCCACTACAGCCGCAGTCAGAGCATTCATTACATCATAATGAAGGGCTCGGAAGAGGAAATAAGGGAAAAGCTCAGCGAGAAAAACCCGATCGTGCTTGACCTTATACCGCTGACGCTGGAAGAGATATTCATTTACGAAATGGAGGGAATGGGTTATGACGCAGGTCAGCTCGACTAATAAAAGCCGCTTTTTCACGGCGGCAATGGGGCATAATTTCCGGTTCAATGTGAAAGATAATATGAAGCTGATGATAGTGATATTCGTGCTGCATTTTGCGGCGGCTCCCCTGCTGCTCATCACGATGCTCACTCAGCTTGCGGCATCTCACAGCCCCGATATTGACGGCGGCTTTATTGCGGCGGCGGTGATAGGAACGGGTCTTGCGGCGGCTGCGGGAATGATTTGCGCTCTGTCGGTCTTTAAGTATCTTTACAAAAAATCTGCGGTGGATATGAGGCTCTCACTGCCTATGACCACGGGACAGCGGTTCGTTTCCGATTTCCTTTCGGGACTTTTCATTTATGTTGTCCCGTTCATCGGGGCGGAGCTAATAAGTCTCCTGCTCACCCTTATCGGACATCTTGCTTTTGACGGAAAGCTCATTACCGAAAAAACGGTTCTCGAAAACGGTGAAATAAACTATTACAGCTGGAAATGTCACGTTTTTGAGGAGCTTTATCCATTCATCTGGAGGACAATTCTCGGCGGACTGATGCTTATGGTGATGTTCTATGTCATAACCGTTATTGCGGCAGGCTGCTGCGGAAATATTTTTGAATCGGCGGCTTATGACATACTGCTCTGCGGACTTGTTCCCCTTGCGGTTGTTCTTGCTGTGAGTACGGTAAGCCAAAACATTAAAGGCTTCAGCGAAAACACATATCTTATAAAGCTTGTCCCCTGGTGCGGTCCTTTCGGCGGCGCATACGGACTGGTCATAGCGCTGGAGTCACTGAGGTATGATTTAAATTACGAGTACGGATATAATGACTATGGTCTGGGCTTCGGGAAATGGTTTATAATATTCACACTCATCACTGCGGCTCTGGGATTTGCCGCCTATCTTATCTACAGAAAAAGAAAGGCTGAGGACACGGGCAAGCCTGTTGTATTCGGCATTTTCTACCACATCATTATGACTGTGGGCATATTCTCCCTCTGTTATCTTATGATAATGAACGGCACTCAGAATTTCGTCCCCGTGTTCGTAATTTCCTTTATCATCTATTTTGTGATGCACGTTATCCGAAACAGAGGCTTCGGAAAAATCGTCAAGGGTCTTGTGATATATGCCGCAACGGTGCTTTTGTCAGTGGGCTCATTCCTACTGCTCAACGACACGGAATGCTTCGGTGCGGGTGATTTCGTTCCCGCTGCGGATAAAGTCACTAAGGCAGAGACACGCTACACGGGTCAGCTTGAAAACACATACATCACATCAAAAAAATATGAAATAAGAGACCCCGAGGCACTCCGTATCCTTACACAGGTCCACAGGGACATCATCGACTCTTACAACTCGGATTCCGACATCGGATTCAACTGTTATATGGAAGACGGACTTCTCATAAAATACACCCTAAGCTCGGGCAGGACTGTTACAAGATATTACAGCTCTGTGGACTCAAAGGCGATGAATGAGCTTTCAAAGCTTGATGTTCTTGACGAGGTGAAGCAGGCAAGGGCTGAGAAAGTAAGAAATACATTCACAGACGAGCTCAGCAGACGCTTGAAGGAGTATGATGAAAATTACGTAACAAACGGCGATGTAAAAACCAACACCCGCAGCTCACTTTATACAGAGCTTACTCCTCAGTGGACATATTCCGAGGGCGGTAAGGATTATAATGACAGCTGCCGTATCGGTTACAACGAGCTCCCCGCTGATTTCGGTGCAAGACTGGGCGATGCGCTTTACAATGACATTATGAACGAGTCACCCGAGGATTATTACACCCCATCGGGCAGAATGTGGAGGCTGAACGTTTTCGGTATGGAAGGCTTTTACATCAGGGAAAGCTATTCCGAAACAATTGCATATCTTTCCTCCTGCGGCTTTACGGAGCTTCCCGAGGTGACAAAGGAGCTTGTTGAAAAATTAACAGACGGAAATAATATGATGAGTCTGTCAATGTTCAGTGTTCCTCTCATTGAGTATATCACAGGAGAGGACATCGAAAGCTCAACATATACGATAACAAACAGCGGCACTATCCGATACCAAAACAAAAATGGCGACCGCTGCACTATGGATATGACATTTTTCTCGGGAGCTTTTGAATATTACGATGATATCCTCACTCTGTTAAAGAACAGCTATAAGGAGTATAAAACCGATGAAAGCTGTTATACTATAATCGTGAACGGAAACTGCGCCGTTATTCCCACGGAATACAGCGATCTGGCTGAAAGAGTGTTCATCAGGACAGTTGCCGATAAGGCTGAAAGGCTTGACAGGGCAGGCTTCTGGGAAGCTACCCAAAATTATGAAAACTTCTGGGATTACCGTGGATACTCGGTATATCTTGAAAAGCTCATTGAGTTCTACGGAAAGGACAAAATAGTTTCTGCGCTGAGCTGCTATTATGACAGGAGCACGGCGGAGGAAATGTTTGAAAAGCTTTCCGGGTGGTCAAGGACTGACACGGATTTCGTGTATCAGTAAGACAGCAGCTGAGATATCACAGACACAGCCGTGGAATGATCGGCACGGGTTTGCAGCTTTTTCCGTTTTATATATACGGTTTTTAACACGCAGAGGGCATAAGCTCTGCGGGAAAGGACAGCAGACCTTATGAAAAAGAAAACAGCAGCATTGCTTCCTGTGCTTCTGGGCTTCGGCATTATGTTCACCGCCTGCGGAAACAACAACACTGCTCAGGACAACAACGGCAGAACGTCGCAGAACTCAGGCACATCGGCACAGTCAGGCAGCACGGAGATGAACAACGGCAGCGGAATGCTCCCCAACAGCGGTGACGGCTCTGTTATCGGTGACAATAGCGGCGCAAAAACAGGCGATATTGACGGTGACGGTATTATCGAGGACATTGTTACAGGGGCAGGCGACATCGTAACAGGTGCGGAGGATATCGTAGGCGACGTTATCGACGGCGCAGACGATATGATCCGTGACATTGCCCCCGGCGAGCGTGACAACGCAACCGAGACAACAACGGAAAACAGATAAAAAGATCCCCTCCATACGGCTTTAAGGGCTGTATGGGGGGATTTTTTTGCCAGGAACCGAAATAATCGGTTCATTACATATTTACTTTGCAGCTTTTTCCTTTTGGTTTTCCTTTTTCTTCTCAGTCTTTTCTGTCTTGCCGCCGTTTAATTTGCTTTTCCTCTTTTTCCTGTCTATCACAGTGGCAAGGATAGCGATAAGGGCAACGCCGCCGCCTGATGCTCCTACGATAAGGGGAACGTTCAACGGCTTCTTTGAAGCGGTAACAACAAAGCTATTGCTCTGTACCTTGAACACGATATAGCTGCCGTCGGTCTCAAAGGGAGTAACAACACCGTCTACCCTGAGCATCGTTTTACTCGGAGCGGTTTCGGGCAGGAAACGGACAGTCCTCTCAGCATTACCGTCGGCGGGAACAACAATGCTCCAGCTGCCGTCGGGGTTTTCGGTAGCTTCAAGCTTGTCGGTGTCGGAGAAATCGCCCTCTGCCATAAACACGGAGCGTCCGTCCTCACGGCTGAGATCGGAGGCAACAGAGGTGATAAGGGGTTCATATTCCGCATTTATCACTGCGCCATAGGTCATATTTTCGTAATCGTGCTCCTCCCACTTTGCATAGCAGCCTGTTTTCTTTGGGGGTGTGGGGAGCTTGCTCTCGCTTATGGAGTCGCCGTATCTGAATTCAACGGTGTCAACCACCTTGTCATCAGCCATAAAGGTGAGGGTAAGGGACCTGAACTCTTCGGGGATATTCTCCATTGCGCATATCTCGCTGTAGGGTACGGGATATGCCTTGCCCTCATAGCTTACGCCGTCAATTCCTCCTGTGCCGTTTTCGGTGAAGATATTTTCCTCGGCATCGCCGTCACAGTCGCCTGCAACAGCTCCCGCATATTCGTCGGACCCGGTAATGGTGACATAGCTTGCGCAGCCGGTCATATCGTGGGCAAAGCCTGCGATACCGCCGATATAGTCATCGCCCTCGATACGGCACATTGCATAGCTGCCGTAGATAGCCGAGGAGGATTTTCCCGCAATGCCGCCAACATAGCTGCCGTCGGTGGAGGAAACATTTCCGAAGCCATAGCTGTTTATGATGCAGCCTGTGTCCATCGTTCCCGCAATGCCGCCTGCACAGTCCTTCTTGGACTTTACCCCGCCGTTGTTGGTGCAGTCTCTTACCACGGTTCTTGACTGATAGATAAAATTCAGCGATCTGTCGCCCTTCTGCTCGATATCGCCCTCGGGGTCAATGGAATTTTCAATGCCCATTGTTCCCACGATGCCGCCTGCGCTGACATCGCCCAGTACCTGACCGTTGTTGGTGCAGCCTGCTATCTTGCCGTCAGCCCTGCCCTCGGTATCGGAGGCGGAGATATCCTCGGTGTAATCCTCAAGGTTCTTGGGGTCTTCTGCAAGCTCGTCGGACATATCCATAATAACGTCATATACCTCGGAAGCCTTGCTGTTCATCGCCTTAAGGTCATTGGAAAGGATATTTACCGAGTCACCTGCGGAGGCGTTAAGGACATCGAGATCATCAAGCAGGTCGCTGATATTATCGGAAAGGCTTGTTCTGAGAGCGTCAAACTCATCATCTGTTCCCGAGAAATTTATCTTCTCCTTGCCTGCAAAATAATCGTTTATTGCACGGAGCCGATCCATTCCGTCGGAGAGGTTCACGGACGCATCGGAGGTGTGCTGAACGGCTTCCTCTGCGGTATATGCTGCTGCGATCGCAGCAGCTGCGCCGTCATCAAGGAAAGGCCACGCTTCCTTTATCCTGTCCACCAGTGAGCCTGCCGCTCCCTCTGCATCGCCTATCGCCGACGATGTGTCCATAAGGTAGCCGATGACTGTTGAGAGGTCGTCAAAGGTAATATCATCGGGCTTTGATATATCTATATCCGAGGGAACTGTAGCCGTGCCCTGATTCCTGATAAGATCGGCGCATTTTGTTATCTCGTTCTTGATATCGTCCATAGCGGAGCTGTCAACAAGATCATTCACGCCGTCTGCGAGGTCGGAAAGTGCGTCAAACATATCCTCGAATGCGCCGCCTGTGAACACGTCAAGGATATCGCTTATGCACTCCTTGTACGCATCGGCATCATCGGAATCCGAATCAAGAAGATCCTGAAGGCGCTGTATAGCGTCATCGGCTTCCTTAAGCTGATCGGAAACGCCGTCAAGGCTGTCCTGAAGTCTGTCAAGGCTGTCCTTTATCTTGTCAACAGCATCATTTTTATCGGCAGATGAATTGAAATCATCAAGAGCGGTGATAAGGTTCTTGACGATATCGCTCATAGCTTCGATATTCTGAGCGATTATGTAAAACTGACTCTGAAGATTATTGAGTGTTGCCGCAAGACCGTCGGTGTCTCCGATAGAGCTCTGAGCCGTGCCGAGGCTGTCCTGCATAGAATCGTTTGCGTCCTTTAAGGAATCAAGCGCATCGGACAGGTCATTGAGAGCGGGAAAAAGGGTATCGAGAGCATTGTCCGTGCTGTCCATTGCGTCGCCAAGGAGATCGTTTGCTTCCCACAGCTTGTCAACAGCATCACTGAATGCATCGGACGCATCGGAAAAGCTGTCGGACGCAGGCTTTGCCATATCAATAAGGTCGGTAACACGGGCGCTCAGCTCGTTTATGGAGTCGATGTTGTCATTCAGAATATCATCTGTCCTGTCCATAAGGTCGCTTGTGTCATTTTTCACGGCTGTAAGGCTGTCAAGCATATTGTCGATATCCCCCGAGACCTTATCGGAGGAGCTGTTTGCATCGTCAATGGTCTTGTCAACGATAGTGTTCAGCTCGTCAAGTCTGTCTCTCAGCTTCTGCATTGAGGATTCAGAGAAAAGGAGTGAGAAATGGGGCTCTGCCTGACCCACGATGCCGCCTGTATCCTTTCTGCCGTTAATGGTGCCGTAGTTTTCGCAGCTGTTTACATAGCCGTTCTGCCTGCCGCAGATGCCGCCGATGTTGTAGCCGATGTGAGAATAGCCCACATCTCCACGGTTGGTACACTTTATAACATTTCCCGAGGAATAGCCTGCGATACCGCCTGCATCGGTGGAATCGTTGGATTTCTCGGTGGAATAGATATCGTCGATGTTTATGTTCTCAATGTCAAGTCCGCTGTCGGACACATCGGTATTTACGGAAGCTGAGTTCTCGCAGAGCATTATGCATCCTCGGTTCTCACCTGCAATGCCGCCTGTGAAATGCTCCGCCTGAATGCGTCCGCCCACCTTGCAGCAGGAGATAAGTCCCGTTTCCTCATTAACGCCCGCAATTCCGCCGCAGTATTCCTTGCCCGTGACAACGCCGTCAACGGTGCAGCTGTAGATAGTTCCCCTGTTTACTCCCGCAACAGCGCCGCTTCTGGAAGCTGTGCCGGAGGGGGATATCTTGCAGGTGACGCTCAGATCTTTGACCCTGCCGCTTTTTTCGATGTATCTGAAAAGTCCCTGAACGGAGCCGTTGTCACTTATGGAAAAACCGCTTATCTTGTGACCGTTGCCCTCGAATGTGCCGCTGAATGATGGCACGGGGATAAAATCCACCTTTTCTGCGGAGAAATTGATGTCGGTGTTAAGGATAAAGGTCTTGCCCCTTGAATAGCTGTCGAGAGTGCAGTTCTGAGCAAACCCGATATAATCCTCGGCGGAATTGATATAAACCGTGTCCTCTTTCAGTGCATTGGCAGAGGCTCCCGACGAAAGGGACTGCTCCTCGGCGAAAACATATCCGCAGCCGTATATTGGGCTTACAGAGAGCATTACCGCAAGAGCGGCAGCCGCACAGCGCTTCATATTCATCATTTCCGTGCCTCCTCTCTCTCGTTTTCATCTGCATTATTGTTATTATCGTGGCTGTTTCCGCTGTCCTCCGGTCTGAAGCCCCCGTTAATTTTGTCAAGCTCTTCAAAATTCTTGCTTTCGATCTTAGCGTCAACATCACCGATGATGATACCGTTAACGATAGCGTCAACACGTCCGTTTACATAGCCGTGGATCATACCTGTAACAGCGATCTTTCCGCTGGACACCTGTGTGCGCTCACGCTTCTTGATAGTAAAGGAGGTCTTTTCGATAATGGTATCGCCAAGGAGAAGTATCTGGGGAAGAACGCCCATAACAAGAACGATGGACATAATCGTTCCCCGTCCGAGGCAGACACCGATAGAAGAAATGGTTCCGTCGGAGGAAAGCTGACCGATAAGAATGCCCGCAGCCGCAAGGATAGCGCCCGATGTGATGATAGTGGGGAACGCCTGGTTCAGTGTCTCGGTGATAGCGTCCTTAATGGGCATCTCCTGCTTTAAGTCCATATATCGGCTTGAAATAACGATAGCGTAGTCGATGTTCGCACCCATCTGAATGGAGTTTACGATAAGGTAGCTGAGGAAGAACAGGCTCGTATTTTCAAGGTATGGGAACGAGAAGTTCATCCAGATACTTCCCTGGATAACTGCAATAAGGAGAACGGGAAGTCCTGCGGATTTGAATGTAAAGAGCAGGATTATGATAACGAAGAGTGCGGAAAGGATACTGATTATGAGGTTATCCGTTACGAAGGAGGAGGAAAGGTCATAGTCACTGGTGGAGTTGCCCACGAGGAGAATTTCGTCCGCCTTGTCGGGATAATATTTCTCGGCTTCCTTATGAATGGTCTGTAAGAAATCGAAGGTCTCGTCGCCCTCTTCTGGGAGGTTCAGGTACACAAGTATTCTTGTGTATTCATCGCTCTTGAGCTGCAAAAGAGCCTTGTCAAGAGTGGTGTGGAGCTCCTCGAGAGTGTCCATAAGGTCATCATCAAGGGTAACATAGCCCTTGTCTACCTCGTCATATGTAAACATAAACATATCAATGAGGGGAACGGAATAGGCTTCAAGACCGTTTACCACCTCGCCGTAGTTCTCCTCGTTTATGGCATAGGCTGCGTAAAGCACCTTTGCGACTTCATAATCAAGGTCAACAAGCTCGGAGAACTGTCTCGGAGTAAGGGCATCGGTGAGCACATAGCCGTCCATTGCCTCGATATTCGCCAGACCCATACAGGATTCAACCTGACTGTAGCTTTCAAGCTTCCGTATGAGCTTGCCCTCAGTTTCATAATCCCCCGACGGGACGATAAGGGCGGCAAGGTTGTTGGAACCGAAAGTGTCCTTTATCTTCTGCTCCGCAAGCTGCTGCTCGCTGTAGCGGGAGTGTTCAAGGTCTGTTGTGCCGTAGCAGTAGGGACACTTGTTTGAAAATACGAATGCAACGCAAACCAGCGCAACGAATATGGGGGGGATAACATACTTTGTGGCAAATGCAAATTTGCCCACAGCGGAAATTTTCGGCACGAAGTTCTTATGAACAGTCTTGTCGATAAGTCCCGAGAAGAGCATAATAAGTCCCGGCATAAGGGTGAATACGGACAGGATACTGAACATAATCGCCTTGATGAGCACCATTGCAAGGTCTCCGCCTATCCTGAACTTCATAAATGCAAGGGCGATAAGACCCGAAACGGTTGTAAGGCAGCTGGAGGATATCTCGGGGATAGCCTTGCTCAGAGCGGTGATGCACGCTTCACGGCTTTCCATATGCTCGTGCTCTTCGCTGTATCGGTGGATAAGAATGATAGCGTAGTCAATGGCAAGGGCAAGCTGGAGCACGATAGTTACGGAGTTTGAAATAAATGAGATAGTGCCCAGCAGGAAGTTAGTTCCCGAGTTTGCAAGGGCGGCAGCGCCGAATGTGGCTACAAGAACGGGTATCTCGGCATATGCCTTTGATGTGAACAGAAGTACCAGCAGGATAATTCCAGCCGCAACAGCCGTTACCGTCTGCATTTCCTTTGCAAGCTGTGCGGAGGAGTCGCTTCCCACGGTGCTCGATACGGACAGATCGTAGCCTGCAAGCATCGTTCTTATCTCGTCCATAGCATCAATGCTCACTTGGTCGTCCTCCTCGCCGTCAAAGGTCACGGAGAACATTGCGGAGGAATTTTTGTAGTGATCCTCGGTGTTGTCGAAAGCAGCCTCGGAAACGCCGTCGATGTCCTCGATCTGCCCGGCGATAGCCTCTGCCTGCTCATAGGTGACGTTCGACACCATTACGGAAGCTGTGCCGTAGGTGGTGAACTGCTCGTCCATAAGGGTAAGTCCGCGCCTTGTTTCGGTGGAATCGGGGAGGTATGCGGTGATATCGTTCTCGACCTTTACCCAGCCGCTGGCAAAGATGCTGAATATCAGCAGGAATATCCACAAAAGGAATACCAGATTGCGTTTATCGACAATGAAAGACGCAAGCTTATACATAAAGGTCTCATTCTCCTCCTTGGGAGGATCGGGAAATTTCTGTGACAAAAGCTTCACTCCTTACATAAATTTTCTATAATACTATATAATAAAGTATTATATAACAGACTGCACAAAATGTCAATGTGCATTTTATATAATTATAACGAAATAGCTCACTTGTTTTTCGAATAATTCGAAAAACGCAGAAAAATATAAAATTCCTTGAAATTGACCATTCATTATGCTATAATGAATATATATGACTTTTTTATCGGGAGAACAGCAAAATGATACTTTCAATGGAAAATATCTCAAAGATATATAACGGGAAAACCGTTCTTGACAACGTTTGCCTTACGATAGAGGACAATGACAGGATAGGACTTGTGGGCGTGAACGGCTGCGGAAAGTCCACGCTTCTGAGGATAATCACGGGCAAGGAGGAATATGAGTCCCAGCCCGAGCCGAATGTCCCCCGTCTTGCGGTGACAAGAGGCTCATCGGTAGGCTTTCTGGAGCAGAACTCGGGTCTTGACCGCTCCTCTGAGGTAATGGAGGAGATGCAGTCGGTATTCTCCGAGCTTTTGTCCGTACAGGACGAGCTGAGACGGCTTGAAGAGGAAATGTCCCGCCCCGAGGTGCATCAGAACGAGAAGCATTTTAACGAGATAAGTGCTGAATATGCCCGCAAGACCGCTTACTTTGAGTCAAACGAGGGCTATCTCATAAACGTGAAGATAAAAACGGTCTTAAACGGTATGGGCTTTGGCCCCGAGACCTACGATCAGGTCATAGCCACCCTCAGCGGCGGCGAAAAGACCCGACTTGCAATGGCAAAGCTCCTCCTTGAAAATCCCCGCCTGCTCATTCTCGACGAGCCTACAAACCACCTTGATTTTGACACGATAATGTGGCTGGAGGATTATCTTTCCGACTACAAGGGCGCACTCCTTATCGTGTCTCACGACCGATATTTTCTTGACAAGCTCTGCACATCTGTATGCGAGATAGAGCGGACAAAGCTCCGCAGATGGAAGGGCAATTACACCAAATTCACCGAGCTGAAGGCAGCCGATGTTGAGCGCAGAATGAAAGAATATGAAGCACAGCAGGCTGAGATAGCAAAGCTTCAGGATTTTGTTGACAGAAACATCGTCCGTGCCACCACCTCCGCAATGGCGAAGAGCAGGGTCAAGAAGCTTGAAGCTATGGAGATACTGGAAAAGCCCGTGACGTATGAAAAAAAGGCGAAGATACGCTTTGAATATGACTACGAGCCCCCTCTCGATGTCCTTGCGGTAAAGGGCATCACCGTTGCGGCAGGCGACAAGGTGCTTGCGGAGAACATCTCCTTTAACGTCCGCCGTGGGGATAAAATAGGCATAGTGGGCGCAAACGGCATCGGAAAATCAACGCTTCTTAAAATTATCCGCAAGGATATCCGCTCCCCGAAAGGCTCGATAGAGTGGAACAAAAATGTGAAAATATCCTACTTCGATCAGGAAAATTCCCAGCTTGATTTTAACAAGACCGTCATTGATGAGATCCACGACCGCCGCCGAGGTATGACCGATGAACAGGTGAGAAGCCTGCTGGGTCTTGTGAAATTCACGGGCGAGAATGTTTTCAAGCAGGTAGGCGTTATAAGCGGCGGCGAGAGAGCCAAGCTGTGCTTTGCGATAATGATGCTGGAGCGAGGAAATGTGCTCATTCTGGACGAGCCCACAAACCACCTGGACATTGACGCAAAGGAAGTCCTTGAAGACGCTCTTGCGAAATTTGAAGGCACTGTTATACTTGTATCCCACGACAGATATCTTCTCAGCCGTGTGTGCGACAGGATATTCGAGATAACTCCGGGACAGCTCTGCGAATATAACAGCGGCTTTGAGGAATATCTCGCCGCAAAGCGTGCAAAGGCTCAGGCAGAGCAGGAGATGCAGGCTGAGATAAAGCAGCAGAAAGCAAGGGAAGAGGCGGAAAAGAAAAATGCCGCCGCATACCGCTCAAAGGAGCAGAGGGCAAAGGACGCAAAGCGCCGAAGCCGCATAAGGGAGCTTGAAAAGCTCATAAGCGGGCTTGAAGTGAAAATGGCGGCTGTGCAGGAGGAAATGACATCTCCCGAAGCTGCGGCTGACTATGTTCTTATGAATGAAAAATGTGCCGAATACGAGCAGCTCAAACAGCAGTCCTCGGATTATTCCGACGAATGGCTGATGCTCAGTGAAGAAGACGAGGGATAAAAATGGAAACCAGGCACTACACCGTGATAAAGATAGAGGGCGAATACGCCACACTCAAAGACAAGTCCACAGGCGATGAGCTTTTCATAGCAATGGCGCTTCTCCCCGAGGAAACGGACATAGGCGTTTCCCTTTTGTGGGAAAACCTCACATATTCCGTTGAGGAGATAAGCTGAAAATAAATTTCAGACAACGGTTTTGTTTCCTCGGCTGCCGCATTGATCTGCTTTGCAAACCACAAAACTCTCAGGATAAGGATTGATTATTTCTATGGATAACATAAAAGCGGTCATTTTCGACATTGACGGGACCCTTGCGGACAGCCTTGACGTATGGGCGGAGGCGGACAGGATATTTCTCGCCCGCCGTGGCTATAAATATGACAGCTCCGTTTCGGCGGCAATGAAAACGATGCATTTTATGAGTGCCGCCGAATATCTGAGACAGCTTTACAATATCTCCGACAGCCTTGAAAGCGTTGCAAAGGAGATAACCGACATTGTGCGGGAGAAGTATTTTTTTGAGGTAAAGCTTATGCCATATGCAAAGGAGCTTATCGGGGCTTTGGAAAAACGGGGCATAAAAATGTGCGCCGCAACGTCAAATTCACGTGAGCTTGCGGAGGGCGTTTTAAGGCACAACGGCATTCTTGACAGCCTTGGATTTATCATAACCTCCGACGAGGCAGGCTCATCAAAAGATGACCCGAGGATATTTTATATGTGCGCCGAAAAAATGGGCACATCTCCCGCCGATACCGCCGTTATCGAGGACTCCCCCCACGCTGCGAAAACCGCCTTTGACAGCGGCTTTTACACTATCGGCACAAACAGCGGTCATTTCGGTGATTTTGAAGCGCTGAAGGGCTGCGTCCACCGCCGCATAGAAAGTTTTAAGGAGCTGATATAAATGCTGAACTACGGCTATGTGATATCATATCTTCCCCGCCACGAACGCCTTAATGAAGCCGAAAAGCTGCTTGATTTCGTGCTCAGAGGCTACACAAAGGGCAGCAGGCAGTTTGAAGAGGACGGCTCCGTTACCATAACCTATGTGAAAAGCGGCGATGAGGGCGAAAAGCAGGTGATCCTGAAAAGAAACGTGACCGAGAGCCACACCGCTGTTTATTCGGACACTCCACTTAAATTCTTAAAATTCGGCGGGATAATTTTCTATCTGAGAGATATCATACCCTCGCTGATATATTTTCTTTTGTATTATTTCGTGTCAACAAGATTTATTTCGGCTCTTATCTTTTCGGGCAGACCCGAAAAAAGGCTTCTTGCAATAGTTTCGGGAGCAGCGGGGGCACTGGTGATAAATCTGCTCACAAGGCGGCTTTTGTCGAAAAACCGTTCGTATGACAGGGTTTGCGCCGTCCAGTTCGGCGGCATATTTTCCCTTGTGTACATTCTTGCGGCAATGATAAAATTCACGGGCATCGGCATAACGGCTTTCTGGCTGAAAGTCCTTGCGCTGACACCGTTCATCGAAGCAGTGGGAGGAATGGCTCTCACGAGGCTTGTACATATTTTTGAAAAGGAGACCGGATAATGGCTAAGAAAAGAGTCCTTGTGGGAATGAGCGGAGGGGTAGACAGCTCCGCCGCTGCCGCACTTTTATGCGACAAGGGCTATGAGGTCTGCGGCTGCACTCTGAAAATGTATGATAATTCCGTTCTCGGAGAGGGATACGGCGAGGGCGGCTGCTGCTCCCTTGCCGATGTTGACGACGCAAGAAGCGTGTGCAGAAAGCTTGGCATAGACCACATCACCCTTAATTTCACAGATGAATTCGGCAAGCACGTAATGAAGCCATTTGCCGACAGCTATATAAACGGGGAGACCCCAAATCCCTGCATTGAGTGCAACAGTCATCTTAAATTTGACCTTATGCTAAAACGGGCAATGCTCCTTGACTTTGATTACATCGCCACGGGACATTATGCCGATATTGCCCTTGAAAACGGCAGATATCTTTTAAAGCGCCCTGCTGACAGGCGCAAAGACCAGACCTATGTGCTCTACACCCTGACGCAGGAGCAGCTCGCTCACACCCTTTTCCCCCTTTATGGCACCGACAAGCCCGCCATAAGGCAGTACGCCGAGGAGCGTGGGCTTATAAATTCCCGAAAGCCCGACAGTCAGGACATCTGCTTTGTTCCCGACGGAGACTATGCGGCGTTTATCAGAAGATACACGGGCTATGAACCGAAAAGCGGCGATTTTACCGACAGTTCGGGAAACAAGATAGGCACGCATTCGGGCATTATAAACTACACCATAGGGCAGCGCCGAGGTCTCGGTGTAACGTTCGGCAAGCCCGTTTTCGTGACCGCCAAGGACCCGGAAAAGGGCACGGTAACATTATCCGATGAAAAGGATCTTTTCAAGTCCGTGCTTTTCCTGAGAGATGTAAACCTCATTTCTCTTGAAAAGCTCACCGAGCCGATGAAGGTCACCGCAAAGGCGAGATACAGCGCCAAGGAGCAGGAAGCTGTCATATTCCCCGTGGAAAACGGAATTATGAGAGCGGAATTTTCCTCACCCGTGAGAGCCCCCGCAAAGGGACAGGCGTGCGTTTTCTATGACGGCGACATCGTTGTGGGCGGCGGCGTAATTGACGGCGCAATGTAATAAACAAGCCAAATCATAAGTATAATACAATATGAATTTATGGAGGTATGTATTATGTCATTCAAAGAAATAAGCGTTTCCGAGCTTTCCTTCAACCCCTTTGACAAAATAGGCAAGCAGTGGATGCTCATTACCGCAGGCGATGAAAAGGGCTACAACACTATGACCGCTTCCTGGGGCTTTATGGGCGTTATGTGGGGCAAGAACGTTATCGAGACCGTTATCCGCCACAGCCGCTACACCCTTGAATTTGTGGAAAAGAGCGAATTTTTCACTGTAAGCTTCTATCCCGAGTCACAGAGAGAGGCTCTGAAATTCTGCGGAACGCATTCGGGCAGAGACTGCGACAAGGCTGACGAATCGGGTCTTACACCCTATTATGTTGACGGCACGACCGCTTTTGAACAGGCAGAGATGATATTTGTCTGCCGCAGGATATTTTCTCAGGATATGGCTCTTGAAAATCTTTCCGAGGACAATTACCGCTGGTATCCCGACAAGGATATCCACAAGGCTTTTATCGGCGAGATAGTTAAGGTGCTGGTCAAGGAATAAGATAGTTTTTTTACTACAGGTGCAGTCCCGTGAAAAATTTTCACGGGACTGCTCTTTTTTATCCCCTCGACCGCCTGTACTTTACAGGGGAAACTCCCTCGTATTTTCTGAAAACAATGCTGAAATAATTTCTGTCACTATAGCCCACCGCACTGCCGATGTCCCCTATTTTCATATCAGTGTTCACAAGCAGGGACTTTGCTTCGGAAAGCCGTCTCTGAGCGAGATATTCAAGGGGTCTCATCGACATCTCGGCTCTGAACACCCTGCAAAAATGCTGCACCGACACTCCCGTCAGTGACGCAAGCTTTTCATCGGAAATATCCTCCGCAAAATTCCTGTCAATGTATATGACCGCTTCGGCTGCTATCCTGTTCAGAGGGCTGCTGTCGGTATGCAGAAGCATCACCCTGCGCATCAGCAGGATATATTCATATACAAGGGCAGAGCTGCTCTCACCGCCGCTCACAGGGTCGGCAGCCGCCGCATATATCCTTTTGAAGAGCCTGCCGCAGCTTTCAAGATCAATGCCGTCGGAAATTGCAAAGCCGTCAAAGCCCATATTTTTCATAAGCTCCCCCGCAAATTCACCTCTGAAAACAAGCCAGTTTGTTACCCAGCTGTCCCCCACGGGACAGTATCTGTGGGGCTTTGCGGGGGCAAGATAGAACACCGAGCCTGCTTTCAGCACGTATTCCTGCCCGTCAACGTAAAGCCGTCCCTCCCCCGATGAGGTAAAAAGGAACTGGTGGGACGAAAGCCCCGTTTTCCGCTCAACATTGTACTCGGGGTCGCACACGCCTATGCCCGAAAGATAAAAGGGAAGCCTTTCCCTAGGGCCGATAACGGGATATATGGCTTTTATCACAGTTTTCACCTCCGTTTACAAAGTTCCTCTTGTAGCTGATTAAACAGGCTATCTCCGCCGCTGTTATCGCCCGTGAAAAGCTGTACAGAAGGTACAGAGAGGGTATGGTCATAAAACGAGCGAACACGGTGTATACCCATATAACTCCGAAAACGCAGAAGCCCATTATCGTAATCCGCTGAATTTTTTTGATATATATGATGATAACACTTTTGTCAGCGGCTGTCAATGGGATTTATGCTGCCAAAAACGTATTGTATTACTGTTCATCGGCTAAAAGCTTTACCGAAAATATATCGTCAATGGGAATGCTTGCGCCGTCGGTGAATATGACTTCCCGTGCATATTCGTCAATTCTTTTTGCATTTCCCGTCAGCGTTACATAGCTTCCGCCGCTCTTCCTGCCGTCGGGGACAAAATATGTCACCTCCGCCGCAGGACGCTCCCACAGCCTGTCACGGAGCATACAGAGCTTGTGGTTTATATCCGCCGCCCTGTCCTCGCAAAGCTCGATACGGCTGTCAGTGAGCCTTGCGGTCTCTGACACCGCCTCGTCATAGCCCGTAAGCGTCGCAAAGGGAGCAAACTGTGCCGCACGGTCGGATACGGGCATAGGCTGCCGCTTCCCTCTCGGTCTTTCACGGGTAATGATATCGTCATATCGGTGCATATCGTTATACATTTACAGTCATACCTTTCTATTCTATGATTATGCCCTGTGTCCGCCTATCTGCCCGTTGCGTTCGAGAGCAGTTGCCCCGTCGCACAGATCGATCCCCTTGAAAACAGCATTTTTCCCGAACCTGTTTTTTATGGAGAGTATGGCTCTCTGCTTGCTCTTTTCCCGTTCAAGCCTGTGATCCTCCAGCTCACGCCGCCTGCACACCTCGGAATAATCGGTGAAAAGATCAAGCTGCTCCGCCTGCTCCTCGGGTATCATATCCTCGGGAATAACGCCGTTTGCGGATATGGTTATCCTGCGGATAAGCAGCTCCTTGTCCGTAATTTTGTCAAAAAGCTCCGCCGCCGCTTCGGTTATGAGCCGTGATGATGAAGTGTAGCGTTCAAGGTTCAGAGTGCTGTTTGCGCCCTTGGGAACTTTCCTGCCGTAATGGTCTGTCTTTATCTCACCCTTGTAGCTCTGCATTATCAGGTCATTGTTCATATTCGCTGCATCATAGCCGATGCACAGACCTATCTGCTTCACCGCCAGCCGCTTTTCCACAAGGTCAAGAGCCAGCATATCCGCCATTTCCTTTATAATGAGCAGGGTCTGTTCATAATCGTGAGGACATTGCAGTACCTGTCCCGAGGAAATGCTCTTTGCCGAGGGGCGGTATGCCTTGATATCCGCAATGGTGCAGGGCTCATATCCCCAGGCGTGGTCAATGAGCAGCTCCGCATTTTTTCCGAAAAGTCTGTACAAAAGCTCCTCATTCCGCACGGAGCACATTGCAATGTCACCCATTGTACGTATGCAGTATTTTTCAAGCTTTGAAGCATAGCCGTGACCCACCCGCCAGAAATCCGTCAGGGGCTTGTGATCCCACAGCAGTCTGCGGTAGGAAAGCTCATCAAGCTCCGCTATCCGCACACCGTTTTCGTCCGCAGGAATGTGCTTCGCAACAATGTCCATAGCTGCCTTGCAGAGATACAGATTCGTGCCGATCCCCGCTGTGGCGGTGATGCCCGTTTCGGCGAGGATATCATTTATCATAGTCCCCGCAAGCTGTCGGGCGGTCATTTTGTAGGTGTCAAGGTAATCTGTGGCATCAATGAAAACTTCGTCAATGGAATAAACGTGAATGTCCTCGGGGGCGATGTAGCGGAGGTATATCTTGTAAATTTGGGTGCTGATGTCCATATACAGAGCCATCTGAGGGGGAGCGGCAATGAAATCCAGCTCCAGCGACGGGTCATTTTCAAGCTCCTTTGCAGATGATGACTTCCCCGAAAATGTCCTGTCGGGGGCCTTACAGCGCCTTTCGTAATTTATCCGATAAACCGCCTGTATAACCTCGAAAAGCCTCGCACGCCCCGATATACCGTACTTTTTCAGAGCGGGCGACACCGCCAGGCATATAGTCTTTTCAGTTCTGCTCACGTCCGCCACAACGAGGTTTGCGTCCATAGGATCAAGCCCCCGCACAGTACACTCCACAGAGGCATAGAAGGATTTAAGGTCGATTGCGATATATGTGCGTCCTGCCATCTGCGGTCAGCCCTTTCCGAAACATTCTTTCCAAACAGATTATATGTTCTGTATCTTTATTATACACCCGAAACATATATTTTGCAATGGTAATTAACAGAAAAAATGTTCCGAAAATTCAGAGAAACATTTGTTGTATTTCAACAAATTTCGGCACATATGTATCAAAAGTCGCCGTTGCTTTTTTTTACCTGAATGTGCTATAATCAAATTCAGATAAAAAATCAGCGATCGTTTCAGCCGCAATAATTTTTGAAAAAAAGGCTGTAAAAATACCCAAAACCCCTTGACAAAAGGATTTTTGTGTGATATAATTAATTCTGCCGCTTGGAACGGGCTTGACAAGTGATGTACCGAATATTCGGAATATCCGCCTGTAACAGCGAGTTTTAAAGGAAAAGGCAGGTGCCGAAAATGTACGCTATTATCGAAACAGGCGGAAAGCAGTATCAGGTCAAAGAGGGCGATGAGATCTTCATCGAGAAGCTCGAGGTAAACGCTGATGAAACTGTAACCTTTGACAAGGTTATCGCCGTAAACAACGACAGCTCCCTCACCGTAGGCGCACCCTACGTAGCAGGCGCAGCAGTTGAGGCTAAGGTTATCAAGAACGGTAAGTCCAAGAAGATCACCGTTTTCACCTACAAGCCTAAGAAGGGCTCTTCCCACAGGAAGCAGGGTCACAGACAGCCCTACACTAAGGTAAGAATCGACGCTATCAAGGCATGATAAAGGCTGTTTTTTTCACAGAAAACGGTCGCTTATCGGGTTTTTCACTGTCGGGTCACGCAGGGTATGGAACAGCGGGCAATGATGTTGCCTGTGCTGCCGTTTCTTCTGCCGCCGAGCTTACCTGCAACACTGTCACCGAGTTTTTCGGGGACGATGCAGACATATCGGTGTCGGAAAATATGCTGACTCTCAGGCTGAAAGACGAAGGCTGCGGATATTCCGAAAAGCTTATTGAGTCTTTTAAGACCCATCTTGGCTTTATATCCGAAGAATTTCCCCGCAGCATACAGATCATCACAAAATGACGGTCTCTATTAAATTGAAAGGGAGGATACCGCAATGATCAGAATTTCTATGCAGTTTTTTGCTCATAAAAAAGGTATGGGTTCCACTAAGAACGGACGTGACTCCGAGTCCAAGAGACTTGGCGTTAAGAGAGCTGACGGACAGTTTGTAACTTCCGGCAACATCATCGTTCGTCAGAGAGGTACACACATTCATCCCGGCGCAGGCGTTGGAATCGGTTCTGATGACACAATTTTTGCTGTTATCGACGGAACTGTTAAGTTCGAGCGTGTTGGCAAGGATCGCAAGAAGGTCAGCGTTTACGCTGCTGAATAATTTCGCAAAAAGCTTAAAGCCGTTTTTACCGAAAAGTAAAAGCGGCTTTTTTTCGTAAAAAACCGCTGTATAAATCAGCGCCGCCAAATCCCGTTTTGCAGGTAAGCTTAAACATTCAATGTAAGAACCCGTCTTCACAAGCATATGCGCACGTCTTTTCGGCAAATTTTGCCGCAGACTGCGTTAAAAATCCTTGCCGGGCGACAGCCCGCCTGCGGATTTTTGCCTTGTCTGCAACAAAATTATGCTCGAAAATCCGCACACATTTCTTATGAAGACAGGTTCTAAAAAACTTAATTATCAACCGTTGCTGCAACATATCCCTAAAAAACGAAAGGACAGATAAAATGAAGCTGCCGAAAATAACCTACAACTCTCCTGTTATCCTCACGTTCACCCTGCTGTCTTTTGCGGCGACCATTGTGGGAATGCTCACAGGCGGAGCATCAACAGCCCTCCTCTTCTCGGTCTACCGCAGTTCCCTCGCTGACCCGCTTTTCTACATACGCCTTTTCACCCACGTTCTGGGTCACGCAGATATGAGCCATTTTATGGGAAATTTCACAGTCATACTGCTTGTGGGACCTATGCTTGAAGAAAAATACGGCGGCAAACGGCTGCTCATAATGATAGCCTTCACCGCATTTATCACAGGGCTTATAAACGTAATATTCTTCCCCCACATTGCCCTTCTCGGAGCAAGCGGCGCAGCCTTTATGATGATACTTCTCAGCTCCTTTGCAAACAGCAAAAGCGGAGAAATACCCCTGACCCTTATTTTTGTTGCCGTGTTCTATCTTGGCACCGAGATAATAAACGGCATATTTGCCGATGACAATATCTCTCAGATGGCGCATATCATCGGCGGCAGCTGCGGCTGTGTTTTCGGCTGGGCTATCGGAAAAACAAAGACGGCTCAATAAACGATCATTAACCGTATCTTTTTTCATCGGAAGCATATCAATATCACCCAAGCGCCGCATTTTCATCAAAATGCGGCGCTTTTTTATCAGGGCAACCGCTTCCCGAGGCTTATTTTTTGCTATTGTATTCCCGCTCTGTCCACGCCATAAGCAGCCGCACGATACGTTCCTGTTCGTTTGCGGAAAGCGCCCGTCCCTTTGGCACACGGTACCACTTTTCAAGGCAGCCACGGCAGCAGCAGGCGCAGGCGTGCTGGGCGATGAAAACAGGGTGTCCCCTCATCGGTGTCTGCTTCCCGTCATTGGGTATCACCGCAGGGGCAAGGCGGCTCGCCACAAAATCGGCACAGTGCCGCCCTATCGTCTCCATACCCTTTTCGTCAATATAGCTTATATCCTTCGGAGAAAGGTGAAATCTTGCCCTGAACGCCGATCTTTTCAGCTTCTCCAGTGCTTCATCAACCGTCTGCATCATTTATTCCTCGAAACGTAAAATTTCTCAGGTGCGTTTTCAATATCCACATACACCTTTTTGCAGTCGCCCCGAACGTATGGGCATTTGCCCGGGTGATAGGGCTTGCCTGTGAACCGCAGTTCCCTGCCGCTGCCGCCATCATAAACAAATACCGCCCGATCATAGCGGACACCGTCCACTGTAAGATTTGCAGGCTCTTCACCTGCAAAATCCGCATAAACATACATATCATCGGCAATGAGCCTGTTTATGTAACAGCCAAATCTTATTTCCTTTGCAAGCACACTGCCGCCGATTGCACCGAAGAAAAGCCCCGACAGCGCAAAAATTATGGGAATGACAGTCTGCCTGCTGCGCTGAGATGACGGGTCATCGGGGTCAATGAATATCTCCACCCTGTCACCCTTTTTCATCGTGGAAACATATTTATCCAGCCGTCCCTCATATGTCTCACCGCCGTATTCATACTCGATATCCACACGGTAATAGTTCTCGGTCTTGTTCCTGATCTTTGAGCTGTAGGAGCTGATGTCGGTTATCTCGGCATAAACGGACACAGCATTTTGTGCAAAATCCGACCAGTTTACAAACACCACCGCTCCCACAGCAATTAATACAATACCGATAAGCAGGAATATACCGCCAACAAATGTCTGAACAAAGCTCAGTCTGTACCGCTCCATAATTATCCCCCTTTATAATTTGTAAAAAAAGCCCGCAGTGACCGTGTATGCGGAAAATGCGGGCTTTATGGATTCTGTTTTATCTGTGGCAGAATTATTCGGTAACGGGAACAGTCCAGCCGAATACGTCCTCAGTCTTGCCCCACTGAATGCCTGTGAGAGTGTCATAGAGCATATGGGAAACAGGGCCTATCTCGCCGTTGTTGAGCTTCATGATCTTGTCGCCGTACTTGAGCTCACCGATAGGAGAAATAACGGCAGCAGTACCAGTGCCGAATGCCTCGTCGAACTTGCCCTCGTCATAAGCCTTGATAAGCTCGTCAATTTCGATATCACGCTCGCAGACCTTGTAGCCCTTGTGTCTGAGAATTTCAAGGCAGGACTTTCTTGTGATACCGCCGAGAATGGACTTTCTGTCAAGGCTGGGAGTGAGAACTTCGCCGTCTATAACGAAGAATACATTCATAGCGCCCACTTCCTCGATATACTTGCGATGAACGCCGTCGAGCCAGAGGACCTGCTCATAGCCTGCCTTGTCAGCCTCTTCCTGAGCCTTAAGGGAAATAGCGTAGTTAGCAGCAGCCTTAGTGAAGCCTGTGCCGCCTGTAACAGCTCTTACATAGTTCTGCTCAACGTAGATCTTAACGGGAGCAAGACCTGCCTCGTAATATGCGCCGACAGGAGAACATACGATGCAGAAAAGGAGGTGCTTTGCAGGGTGAACACCAAGCATAGGGTCAACCGCAAAGATGAAAGGACGGATATAAAGAGATGTTCCGTAGTTGTGGGGAACCCAGTCAGCGTCAACCTCAACGAGCTTCTTGATAGCCTCAACGCCGAACTTTTCATCAATCTGAGGAATGCAGAGACGATCGTTGGAAACGTTCATTCTTGCCATATTCTGCTCGGGGCGGAAAAGCTGTATCCTGCCGCTCTCAGTCCTGTAAGCCTTAAGACCCTCGAAGTCAGCCTGACCGTAGTGGAGGCACATAGAGGAGGGCTCCATAGGAATAGGGCCGTAGGGAACTATTCTTGCATCGTGCCAGCCCTGTCCCTCATCGTAGTTCATAAGGAACATATGGTCGGTAAAAATCTTGCCGAAGCCGAGCTTGGTCTCGTCAGCAGGCTTAGCCTTGGGCGAGGTAGTTTTTGTGATCTTGATCTCCATATTAAACATACTCCTTTTATGTAAAGTATACAAAAACAATAGGGAAACTCTGCAAAAGCACATATTTCCTCTGATTTTATATAATTATACCATATTGCATTTGATTTTTCAAGTAAAAGTTATATAAAAACCTCTTGCATTTTAATTTTCTTTATGATATAATATACAAGTCAGCAATTATACTGTTTTATGTCTCCGTAGCTCAGCAGGATAGAGCGTTCGCCTCCTAAGCGAAAGGCCGTGGGTTCGAATCCCGCCGGGGACGCCATATTTTTTTGCGAAAGAGGTTCGTTTGATGTCGGTCACAGAGGTTTTCGTACTGTAAAACCGAATAGCAGCACAGTATTTTTCGGTATTGATATCAGTCAGTGCCTTGGTTTGCTGTGCCCCGACGACCTTTCGTGCAAATGATATTTTTATCGGCACATCGGAAAAGGTGTGCATTTTTTATACCCATTCGGTTTTGCCGTGCGTTTTTTCATAAGAAAATATATGAATAAACGGAGGAAAACCTAAATGAAGCATAATAAAAGAAACGCTACAGATTTCAGAAATAACCCCTGCACCGAAACATTCATCTGCAAGGTCTGCGGCCGGATATGCGCCCCCGAGGGCGCAGGCTCTGACCACCGAAACCACTGCCCCAACTGCCTTTCAAGCAAGCACGTTGACAATGAGCCCGGAGACAGGGCATCGGACTGCGGAGCGGTTATGGAGGCTATCGGCGTGTGGGTGAGAAAGAACGGCGAATGGGCGATAATACACCGCTGCAAGCGCTGCGGAAAGCTCAGTTCAAACCGTGTTGCCGCCGACGATAACCCCGTAAAGCTTATGTCCATAGCAATGCGTCCCCTTGCGGAGCCGCCGTTCCCTGTGGAGCACATAAAGGAGATAAGCAGGCTTCTTGATGAGGAATAATAAGCCCCAGTAAACAAAAATGGCTGCCGCAATTGTGGCAGTCATTTATTTTTTATCCTCATTTTTCAGATTATACTAAGAACCAATTAAAAACTGTACAAAAAATCGAGCATAATCTTGCGTATATGGATTATGCGAAGATTTTTTGTCTACAGTTTTATTGGTTATTAGTATTAAGTGTCTTAGAATAAAGCTCCCCGTCATCGTACATATTTCCGATGACCTTCACCGCAGCACCCACCGCAGGGAGCATATCGAAGCCGAAAAACATATACAGCGGCAGTGCATTAAGGCATTTCGACACTTCATCATAAAACTGCACGAAAAACATTCCGCCGTTCATAAACACAACGCCGTCAAGCTGTGAAAGCTCCTCCGAACCCTCGGGCACATCGGCATAGACCTTTCTCGGCGGCAGCTCCTCATCATCGTCCCCGTCGGGCGCAGGAAGCTCTGTCTCCGCAGCAGCCCCCGAAAAGCGGCATATGCGGATAATATCGCCCTCAAAAATGTCCTTTTCGTTTCCGTCACGAAAGCCCGAGGCAAGCCCCAGCGTGTCGATATAAACCGAATCAAGGGCATATTCCCCGTGGCCTACCTTTCGGTTCACAATGGAAAATTTGCCCTCAATGTCCCTGCAAAGAACACCCTCAGCCCATTTGTCCTCGGAGGGGGCAACGTTTTTGAAAATTATCTGTGCTCTGAAAATATTCTGCGGATATATCGTGTGATATCTTTTCAGCAGCATAATCCCCCTCCTTTCATCAATACACAAAAATTCTATTTTATATTATATCACGGACTTAAAAAAATTTCAATAGTCATTTTGCATATACATAACTTTTAATTTTCTATGAAAAATATACCGTAATACCGATGAACAAAATCGGCAGACCCGAAGATCTGCCGATTTATACTAATAACCAATTGTTCTATAGATAAAGCCGACAGATGAAATAAGCCCAGTCTAGGAAAGCGACTGCAGGCGGGCTTGCCGCCCGGCAAAGGAGTGTTGCTTTATAAAGCAACCTGACGACGAATGGGCTTATTTCAGCCGAGGATTTGTCTATAGGTTAATTGGTTATTAGTATTATATTTGTTATCAATATTTTTTCAGTACCGAAACTGCACCGATAACGATCTCCGAAGCCTTTTCAAGATTTCTGCTGAGAAGCTCGGAATCCTTTCGGGATTTCGCCATTTCCATTGCCGCCGCAACGGTCTCTCTGCCCACAGCCACCTGAGTTTTGTAGATCTCGTCAAGCTGGGAAGCCGCAAATTCTTCAAGGTTTTTGTAGCACACCTTCAGATCCTTGATAGTGTTGTTTCTGATGTCATCGTAATTTTCAAGAGCCGAGTCGATTATCTCAGACTGGCGCTTCTTTTTCAGAATGTTCTTGAAGAACGGAATGGTGGTGGAGGGGAAGCCCATTTCACGGTCAGCACCCTGAGAAGCCGCCTCTCTTATCTTGTCCGCAACAAAGGTGTTCACGTTGACGGTCTCGCTGCACGAAATTCTCGCTCCCGCAAGATTTGCAATGCCGAGCTTTCTCGAAAGCTCCGCCGCCATATCGTTTATCACATCGTTAAGGCGGGAGTGATGTATCTCAAGACATTTTCTGTATGCCTCGCCCACCTTGTCCATAAGGTAGGAGTAGAAATGTCTCTCCACGTCCTCGTCCTTGGCGGTGGTGCGGCAGGCAAGAATGTCCTCTCTCAGCTTTGTGAAGAACTCATACATCCAGTGCTCCGCTTCCTGCATCATCTCGGTGATGGACAGGATTATCTTGGGCTTCTGGCTTTCAAGAGCCGCCGCAAGAGTTGTACACTCACGCTCAAAATCAACGGAAAGCTTGTCCAGATTTTCCCTGTCCATCTTCATCATATCGCTTATCATATTCAGACGGTTAAGGGTGTCTGTCAGCATAAGGCGAAGCATTGAAAATACACGCTGGGTACGGATAGTGTCCTTCTGAACGATAATTTCCCTTGAAAGGGCAAGCTCGAATTTAAGGAACTGATTTTCGTAATAATCCTGAAAGCCCTTGATATCGGGGCGGTTGAGACCTATCTTTCTGCGGTACTCATCTATGCCGCTGATGCCGTAGACCTCGGCGTTGGGGATAAGCTGGGAGCATATGTCACGGATACGTCCAACTATCTTCTCGATATCCTCCATAGAATCCATAGCGTCTATCATATTAACAAGCACGAACACCTTGCTGAAATTCTGGGGAACGATGTGCTCGGCAATGAAGAACTGCTCGGACTCGGAAAAGGGCGACAGTGCAGATGCAACATAAATAAGTGCGTCCGCCTTTACGAGAAATTCCTTTACCTGAGTGTCAAGGTCATCAAGGTCGCTGAGACCCGGGGTATCCACTATCTGAATTTCCTTTAAAATAGGAGCGTCGCTTTTTACATCAACGTAATCAAGCTCGCCCGGGAAGAAATCCAGCAGGTCTGAGAGCCTGTCACGGCTCAGGTCGTCGGGGGTAAGGGTAACACGCTTTTCATTTTTGAGCACAGCCTCAACGGAGGGGCGCTCGCCGTATGAAATGCAGTTGACGGTAAATGTTTCGGGGGCAACGTTCACGGGTGCTATCGAACGCCCGAGAATTGCGTTTATTATCGTGCTTTTTCCACGCTTAAAGTCGCCTGTGACCATAAGAGAGAAAGGCTGATCCATTTTCTTTGCGATAATGGAATCCCACTTGGACATTCTCTCCACAGCCTCATCGCCGAGTATCGCAGCAAGCTCGGGGTCGCTTATAAGCTTTGAAAGCTCACCACGGACAAATGCAATATCGGCAGCGGCGTTATCGTAATTTTTTTCCATCTGAGGACTCCTCCTTTACGCAGTATGACCGCTGTCGGAATTTGCAATGATATCACAGCGTATCTCAAGAGACTGCTTGCTGCCCACGTGACCCGAGGCCGCAGAAAGGTCGGGCCGCCAGATGTAGAGTATCTCACAGCCGATAAATTCCATTGCTGCGGCGATGCGCCTTTCGTCGGGTGAACAGCCGTCCATATTAAGATCCCTGACAGGGGTTATATGGAGGGTCTCATAGTGCTTTAAAATAGAGTCGATGTCAATATTTTTGTTAACGTTTCCGAAAGAATCGGGAACGCCCTTCTGCCTTACGGAAGCGTATATACCGGGGAAATCCGCAGGGGTGTCAAGGCAGATTATTCCCGCTCTGTCGGCAGTAATGTCGCCTGAGATTATCCATTTGTTCAGGACATAGTTCAGCTCTCTCACATTGCTCTTTCCGCCGTTTTCGGTCTCAGCGGAAATGTCTCCCCTGCTGATGCCGGGGTATGTGAAGGCATAGTTGAAAGCAGAGTGCCTGTTCTGCAATCTTCCGCACTCGCAGCCCACAAGATATCTCAGCTCATCGGCAGAGAAATTCTCCGCAATGTCGCTTGTCATAACGATGCAGGGCTCTATTCCCTCACCCGCCATTGACATTATCTCGGGGACATCTCCCGCTTTTCTCACCAGAACAACGGGGAGGCTTATCTGTAATCTTTCGCTGCACTTTTTTGCAGCCTCATACGCCTTTGCATACTGCATAGAGCTTGCGCTGTCGCTGCTCTGGAAGTATCTCTTGAAGCGACCGGGGATATCGTTGCTCACAATTGCCTTGTAGAGCCTTGACCAGCCCGATATGCCGCCTATTTTCTGGCGCATCGCAAAATCAGCGTCAAATGCATAGTCGAGAGTTCCGCCCACAACGTGCTCCTGATAGGAACGTGTTCTCTCAACAAGATAGTCGCAGAATGACGTGTTTATTTCCATAAGAGGATTGTAAGAATCTGTCATTGCCTGCCCTCCTCTTATTCTTCATCGGACAGGATCTCGGTAAGAGACCTGTGGAGATTATATGTATCCGCAAGCATACCGCCCACATTCTCGGCAATGCTCTGGAGCCTTATCTTTTCGTTGTCGGACATAACCTTCTTCTGCTGTTTTACATCGTTAAGGTCATCGAGGGTCTTCTGGGTATCCTTAAGGATAATTTCGGTCTCCTGCTCGATCTGAGCCTTAAGTCCCGAGAATGAGTTATATACCTGCTGACGGACAGATTCGGTGAAGTCCGAATTTATCTTCATTTCGTGGAACTGCTTCTTGACGGTGGCTTTCATATTCACCTTGAACTTGTCGATGCGCTCCTGAACGAGGAACTTATCAACAGCAAATTTTCCCGTAAATGTGCCTGCAAAGCCTGCAAGAGCCATTATGCAGATACCTGCGGGGGTGAGGAATGCACCGCCCACAACGGTGGTAACAAGGAGGAAAGAGGTCGCAAGCCACGTGGTAAGACCCGTAAGACCGCCCAGAAGTGCGCCCTTGACACCTGCTTCCCTGAAGCCGATGAACAGACCGCCGATACCGCCTGTGCCGATAACGGAGCCGATGATGCTGTCGGCAACTCCGCCGTTCCTGTTATGCTTTGAGGGCACGGAGAAAAGCTCCTGAATGCGGTTCAGGGACTCGAAAAATTCGTCCTGGAATGACTGTAAGCGGACAGCCTCTTCGGAAAGTCCCACGTTGATATCGTTCTGGATCTGCTCGCAGATGAGCTGTGCCTTGTTCTCGATATTTTCCTTTATCTTCTGAGTGAGCTTCTCGTAAACTATTTTCAGCTTCTCACGCTTAAGATCCTCCCCTGCCATCTGGTAATCATCAATTACCTGCATAGCAGTCTCCTCTATCTTTATCCAGTAATCGTCAAGGATAGGCTGGAGCTGTTCAAATACCTTATTGGCAGCGTTGTTTATGCGGACAAATTCCTCACGCTTCTTGGTAAGAATCTCCTCGATCTCCTCAATGGCGAGCTGATACTTTTCCATAAACTCGTCTGTTTCCATAACGAGGGCATTTTCGTGGATAACGATGGAGTTGATTATCTCGGAGCCCGAGCTGATTATCTTGTTTGCAAGTATCTGGAGAGTGATAGAGCCTCTTTCCTTGGTGAGCATAGTTTCAAGGACATTCTCAAACTTGGGGAAATTACTCTCTTCAAGCATAACGGGGTCCTTGTTTTCCTTTGCGATAAGGGCTTTCTTAGCGTAAACGCCGATTACCTTGGGCTTGCCTATCTTTCGCTTATAAACGGCAAATTCCTTGGAATTTTCGCCCATTACCTTCTTTGCCTTATCCATAACATAGTTGCAGATACGCTTTTCAACGGTATCAACTATTCTGTCCTCGTCCTCCTTGGAGAAGGTGCCGAAGCAGTTAACGGCAAAGATGATACGTCCCAGGTCACTTGTGAGCATCTTGTTTTCGAGAAATTCCTTTTCGAACTGAGAAAAGGGCGAATTTGCGCTGATGACAAAAACGGCTGCATCTATTTCGGGAAGAATAGACATAGTTACATTGGTCATCTGCTCATCATCGTTCAGACCCGGAGTGTCTATGATGTCAACGTGATTTTTGCAGAAGTCGGTATCGTAGTAAACGGTAGCCTCCTTGACAGTTTCCGCTTTCTTCTCGGACTCATAGGAAAGCTTCGTTACATAATCCGCAAGGTGGTTTATATCGACCCTTTCGCTTGAACCGTCCTTGTATTCCACCACAACATAGGGGTCCTTGCTGTAGGTGACACGGTTGAGGGTAGCGGTTGCGGGGAGAACGTCCGCAGGAAGCACCTCCTGACCCAGCAGGGCATTGATAAGGGTGCTTTTTCCACGCTTGAACTCGCCCACAATAGCCACTTCAAAGTGGTCACCCGCAGATTTTTCGATGATGTCGCTTATGGAGCGGGCGGTGTTTTCAAGATTGAGGGAAGCCGCATATTCTCTGAGCTGCTCCAGCGATTCGGTCAGATCGTTAACAGTTTCCCGAAACGAGGTATAGCTCGCAAAATCATAAGTCTGTTGTTCCATTATAAACCTCCTGTGATTATTCCGCACAAGTTCCCGATGCGGTAATATGCCGTATTCCGTCATTTCATACAAAATACAGCTTTAAAAGCAGCCTGATACCTTCGGTACGCAGACCGCAGAAAATTATCAGCCTATATTAATAATATTATATCATATATTTATTAATAAAGTCAATGAGGGACGGGCTGTAAAACGGAAAATTCAAGGAAGCCTTTTTGGGCATACTATACAAATTTGCGGCTGATTACGTTTTCACGCAGATAAAAAGGTTACAAAACGATTAAAAAAAGAAGTCCCGCAAGACATTACGGGACTTCTGGATTTCCGATATTCATTTTTAATAGTTAGGCGGACTCACTCCCTGCGACTCAAAACATAGCGTTCATTCGATGTGATGTGAAAATTTTCATACATATCACTCATTTCGTAAAGGTGAATTTATTATGGTAGCCTATCTATATCAAGCATTGTTATGCATAAAAGACACATAGCGAGCTTACATCAGCCGCATACCCATCGGTATCACTCCGTATAAAAGATTTTGGAATAACGAGCTTCAGCTTTCCATCGGACTATTCTCCATATCTTAAGATTTTTGTATCAGTGACAGCGTTAATGTGCCATCGGAAACACTCCGTATCTTTTAAGATTTTGTTGTATGAAGAAAAATTACTTTTCCATCGGACTCTCTCCACATCTCAAATTTCAGCATAACGTCCGTTTCGGACTTAAGGCACATCAGAATGCCATCGGACTCACTCCCTTGAGGATATTTCAAATATTCAGATCGTGATAGACCTTCCTAAACATCAGAATCATACCCTTTCGGTAAAAACCTCGGTATAGTTTTCCTGCCGCCGCTTTTCAGCGATAATGCGGTAAGCTTAAATTACCTGTGGGACTCACTCCTT